>NZ_JAQTIB010000001.1:0-552728 GCF_029433435.1 Lactobacillus sp. ESL0703 | reverse complement strand
CGATAACCTGACAGCTAGTCAAGCTGAGGCCGCTCTAGATCCAACGGAGAATGCCAAGATTATAGCTAAGTATCCAAGCGCAACGTTTAGCTGGGCAGCTAACGCAGATGGTACGGGAACAATTGATACAAATAACCCAAGTTCTAAGGATGCTTATGTTGTAGTTAACTATGGTGATGGTACAAAGCAAGTAGTTAAGGTACCGTTGAACGTTACTAACGACGCTGGTAATCCTGGTGGTTCAGGTAATGTAGAAACACCGAGTGATAATTCACAGCCAATTGGTGGTAGTGTCACAATTCCGCAAGGAACAGACTTAGATCAAGATAATAAATATGCTGAACAAGCAATTGGAAATTCGGCAAGCTTGCCAACTGGTACTACTTATACGTGGCATCAAGCTCCAGATACATCAATTATTGGTAAGACTGATTCGGCCTCAGTACTGGTAACTTTACCTAATGGGACCAGTGTTGTAGTTCCAGTTTCGGTAATAATCGGTGCTAAGCAAGGTGAAAGTGTAACTTTGCATCACAATGCCTACCTTTATAACAATGCTGGTCATCGAATTAATGAAGCAGTATTTAAGACAGGTTCTGTAGTTTCTGTATATGGCATCAAGACAATTGATGGTAGAGACTTCTATATCTTGGATGATAATTATTATTTAGCAACTGGAAATGTTTTAAGTACTAAGCAAAAGTTGATCCATAATGCCCATCTGTATAACAAATATGGCAAGCGGATTGCGAAGAAGGTCTTTAAGCGTGGTAAGACGGTTAAAACTTATGGTGAACCAATTAATATTAGAGGTAAGAAGTTCTATAAGACCGATAAAGGTTACTTCTTAAGAGCTACTAACTTTAAGAAGCCAAGTCGTGATTTAAGACCTGTCCAAGCTATTGCAATTGATTTAGCTAAGGATCGAGTAATGCACAATTCTTATCTGTATGATGAAAATGGCAAGCGGGCTAACCAGGTTATCCTGAATGCTGGTTCGCGGGTTAAGACCGATCACACAGTTCATAGTATTGCGGGTAGAAACTTCTATAAGACGAATAGAGGCTACATTGCGGTTGAAAATATTACTGGTACTAAGATTAATCTGAAGCATAATGCATATGTTTATAACAGATATGGTACTCGTGCTAACCAAAAGACTTTGAAGCAAGGCAAGGCAGTTACCGTTTATGGTGATCTCGTCACACTTCATGGTACGTCATACTATATTGTTGGCGATAAGACTTATGTTAAAACGGCTAATTTTTAGATAAATTAGGGTAAGCAAAAACTGTTTGATGAAAATCAAGCAGTTTTTTGCTGTATAGTGGGTTATAATTTGTATCATTATCTGAAAGCGAAGAAGGAGAATAATGGTTTATATTTCAGGAAAATGGTACGCAGCTCCAATAGAAATAAATGGAACGATATTATTGCCGATATTTTTGATTATTTTTATCATAATTGCAATTCGACAATTTAAAAGTCAAAAACGTAATTGGAAAAGAATATTACTAAGTGGATTGTTTTTAATTTATTTATGGGTATTACTAGATGTTACAATTTTCCCAATACCTTTGTTTTTGGATAACTCGTTACCAGCTAAGTTAAAGTTTGGTAAACAGCTATTTATCAATTTAAGGTTCAACTTATTAGAAAATTATTTGCCATTACAGTTAATAGGTAATATTGTACTGCTTGCGCCATTGTCGTTTTTTGCAGCTGTATTTAAAGATAAATATTCTAGATTATGGCATAATCTTTGGCTAATGCTTTTAAGCTCATTACTAATTGAAAGTGTGCAATTAATTCTAAGCTTTTTCTATCTTGGAAATAGAATTTTTGATGTTAATGACTTATTACTTAATACTTTGGGAGCTCTAATAGGGTTTGTCTTTTTCAAATTAATAAATTTATTTTTCAAGCAGCAAGTTGAAGATGTACGTTTATAAAAATTAATTAATGCACGATTTCAATATTTTATTGGAGTCGTGTATTTTTAGTGCCTTTAAATCAAATATTAAATTATACAAAAAATGCTCCTGACTGTTAGTTTGATCTCTAACAATATGGAGCAATTTTATATTTTAGCCATTAGCAACAGTAAAGCGTTCTTGGTGGTGCTTAGGTGTTAAAAGTTCTTGGACCAAAACCGTGGCCATAGTTCCGGCAGTAGTAACTGATTCACCTTGTTCGTTATATAGCAATTCGTCCTTGCCATAAAGAATGTTAGCAACCTTTTCACCCGGAACGAATAAGTTAGCTGGCGAAACGCCAAACCAATTGACATTATCGACGTTTTGCAAGAATTGGTACTCAAAGTATTGGTTCTTTGGGGTGTTGCGCCATGGTTTAGTTGACTCATCTTGCTCAATATCCTGTAAGACGCGGTGGTGGTCAGCTCCAGTAATTAAGCTGCCGGCACCAAGAGTGAATGCCAAACGTGGACTAGTAGTTTCTCTGAACAAACGAATTAAATGAGCAGCTAAGTCAGTGTGGCGATATGCTTGTGCTGGAGCCGTTGAAAAGGCATCAACAATTGCATCACAGTCAGCGAAATCGTCTTTAGTTAAAGTAAAGGCATCTTGCGCTAAAGTCTGAATACTTGGAACTTCAGATTTTAACTTAGCTAACTTGTCTTCTGAACGACCATTAGCAATAACTTCAAGACCATTTTTAGCTGCTTCTTTGACAAAAGCAGAACCAGCCATACCGGTTGCGCCGATTACAAATATTTTCATATTAATTCTCCTTGAATAATTTTAATTAACTATTACTAGTTTAGTCTAGATAGGATGGCGCTTCAATTTTGAAGTTTGGCAAAATATACATCATCCTCCTTAAAAAATTAAGAAAGATGGACAACCAAGGAAGCAGGTTACTGATGACCGCGTACGGTCACGTCCGGACTACCAGCCGAACTGTGTTTTTACTTTCTAATATTAATATAGCATAAACTATTCTACAAAACGCAAAAACCTTGCAATAACAATATGTTTTGCTTAAAATGTTTTTTTGCAGTCGAAACTTGGAGGGAAAAGATTAGCATGGAAGAAATCAAAATGAATGAGCAGTTAATTT
Source organism: Lactobacillus sp. ESL0703 (assembly GCF_029433435.1). Classification (NCBI taxonomy): domain Bacteria; kingdom Bacillati; phylum Bacillota; class Bacilli; order Lactobacillales; family Lactobacillaceae; genus Lactobacillus; species Lactobacillus sp. ESL0703. The sequence continues at coordinate 549,647 of NZ_JAQTIB010000001.1, read as the reverse complement.
CAGTAAATATGGATAATAGCGCACTCACTAATGCCCAATTGAAAATTGATAAATTGGGCTTGTCGCTTGCTGAATATTTGAATTTGGTGTTAACCAATGTACCTAACAGTCGTACCCAGCTCAAGCACATCTTGGCTGAAATTGGCAGTCAACCAGCTGATAAGTCACTTGCAATGTGGCTTAACCGCGTTGATGCAGACTAAGGGTGTAACTCGCTAATTAAGTTTAGCGAGTATTTTTTTGGCAAAAAAGCATTAATGTTTACAAATATAAATTTAAAATATATACTAACTATAGTTTACAAATGTAGACAATAATTAATGAGGTAAAAAATATGACTAAAATTATTATTTTTCTAGTAGGCATTGTACTAATTGGCTTTATTGCATGGTGGTTCTTTGGCAAGCATCAGGTGCAGGCAGAACAAGCTGCAGTTAACCGTGACCACCAGAGTGTGGACATTGAAGTTAAGGGTGGTTATTCGCCTGAACGAGTTGTCCTTAAAAAGGGCGTGCCAGCAACGTTGAAGTTTAAGCGTACAGATGCATCAACTTGTCTTGACCATGTTGTTTTTTCTGATTTAGGAATCGATCAAAAATTGCCTCAAGGTCAAGTTGAGGAAGTCAAGATTGACACGTCTAAGTCTGGTGTTTATGACTGGGCGTGCAGTATGAATATGTTCCACGGTCAAGTGATTGTTAAGTAGGGGCTATTAAATGAAAATTACGACGCGCTTTTGGACAGCGCTAGTTTTGTCTTTGCCAATGCTAGTCGAGATGGTGCTTCAACCGTTAAGTGGTTGGATGCTTCCTGGCGACAAATGGACCATGTTAGTTTTGACAACATTAATCATGTTAATTTCTGCAGGGCCATTCATTAGCAGTGCCTGGGCATCATTTAAAAAGCATCACGCTAATATGGACACGTTGGTTGCGTTAGGAACATTGACCGCATATCTTTATAGCATCTATGCCATGTTTAAGCAGCAGCCGGTTTTCTTTGAAAGTGCCGCCTTTGTAATTACCTTTGTACTGCTCGGGCAAGTGTTGGAAGCAAAAATGCGCAGTAACGCTTCGGACGCGATTGGCAAGTTAGCTAATTTGCAAGCAAAGGACGCGCTCGTTAAACGGGATGGTCAATTTGTGCAAGTGCCAATCGCTGAAGTCGTTGTGGGTGATGTAATCCAAGTTAAACCGGGGCAAAAGATCCCGGTTGATGGTGTCGTTATATCTGGCGTGTCCAGTATTGACGAGTCAATGGTCACGGGTGAAAGCATGCCAACCAGCAAAAGACCAGGCGATCAAGTGGTTGGTGCGACAATCAACCAGAATGGTACCTTTGAATTTAAGGCACAAAAGGTTGGTCGTGATACAATGCTCGCGCAAATTGTGGCAATTGTGAAAAAGGCGCAGAATAGTCACGCACCCATTCAAAATTTGACTGACCGTGTTGCCGATATTTTTGTGCCTACAGTTTTAATAATTGCCATTGCCACCTTTTTAATCTGGTATCTGTTACTTGGCAAAAGCGTCGGCACAGCCCTAGTTTTTGCCGTTTCAGTCCTGGTTATTGCCTGTCCATGTGCTCTTGGTTTGGCTACACCAACAGCATTAATGGTGGGCACGGGTTTAGGTGCCAAAAAGGGCATTTTAATTAAAAATGGTGAGGTACTGGAAGCTGCCAATAATCTAACGACAATTGTATTTGACAAAACTGGCACAATCACGGCCGGTCAACCGCAAGTAACTGATATTATTGGCGATAAGCAGGTTTTGGAAGTTGCCGCTAGTTTGGAAAAACTATCGGAACACCCGCTAGCTGCGGCCATTTTACAAGCTGCTAAAAAGGCCAAGGTTCAATTACAGTTAGTAGATAACTTTCGTGCAATCGAGGGTAAAGGTGTGACTGGCACAATTGCTGGTAAAGAGGCTATGGTTGGCAGTCAGACAATGATGTCCGCTATAATGTCGCCTAATATTGCGGCACAAATTACGACTTTTGAACAAGAAGCGAAGACGGTTATCGTAGTTGCCTTAGCTGATAAAATTATTGGTTTGATTGCTATTCAAGATGTACCTAAGAAAAACAGTAGTCAGGCAATTACCCAGCTTAAAGCAGCAGGGCTAAAAACCGTCATGTTGACTGGCGATAATTCTCAAGTAGCGCAGGCAATTGCCCAGCAGGTAGGGATTGATGAAGTTATTGCCGGTGTTTTACCAACTGAAAAGGCAGCAGAGATTCAAAAACTGCAGGAAACAGACAGAGTTGCCTTTGTTGGTGACGGCATTAATGATGCCCCTGCATTAACACAGGCCGATGTTGGGATTGCAATGGGCTCTGGCACTGATGTCGCTATTGACTCTGGTGGCATTGTCTTAGTGAAAAATGATCTAATGGATGTTGTACGGGCTTTAAAGTTGAGCCGCAAAACTTTTAATCGCATTAAACTCAATCTGTTTTGGGCATTTATCTATAATGTATTGGGAATACCAATTGCGGCTGGGTTATTTGCCGGCGTTGGCCTAATACTCAGTCCGGAATTAGCTGGACTTGCAATGGCTTTTAGTTCATTATCGGTAGTTATTAGTTCAGTCTTGTTAGGAAAAGCAAAAATTTAGTCATGTAAAAGACACTTAGCGTAATCGCCAAGTGTCTTTTTTGCTTATAACTTTTTTGAAAAGCGTTTTTGGGTTTTGTCAAATGAATAGCCGATTTTAGCATAAAACTGATGTGCTTCGGTTCGGCTAGTACTAGAATTTAAACGGATAGCTGTTATCTTGTGCTGTTGGGCATATTTTTCAACTGCGGTCATTAATTCAGTACCAATGCCACGATTTTGCGCATCTTTGGCTACAGCTAAAGCTATGATATTGAGCATGGGATCAAAGTAAGTTTCTTGATAAAGTTCCGCGTGAACGTAACCTGTGATTTTACCTGTGTGAGCGTCTTCTGCCACTAAAATTAAGTGGTGGTGGTCAGCGAGCAATCGCTTGATGTTGGCTTGGGTTTTAATCAAGGGATAATCATATCCCAACTGCGCGCAATTTATTTTCTGAATGGCAGCACTGTCTGTTATTTTTGCATGTCTAATCATTTTTAGTACCGATGTCCTTTAGTTTGACGAATTTGTTTAAGCTGAATTATATAGCCGATTAGGCCAATTAGCAACCAAATAATAATTATTAAATAACCAGCCGCGAGATTACCATGTCCAGTTTTAATTAAATTAACTGGCCCATAAAATGGAAATAGTAAGGCGATTTTGGCTAACCAAGTTGGATAGGCTGTGATAATTACCAAAATACCAGAAACAAGTTCAATCAATGAGCTGAACAGGTTTTGTGCAAAGTAAGGATCATTCATCTGCCATGAGATGGTCCAGGCAGTAAAGCCTAAGATAATACCATCAATGCACAGTACCGGTAACATAACTAAGGCGCGAATAATAATTGCCATTGGCGCTCCTAAGCAAAAGGCTAGAAAAAGGTTGATTATTGCAAGTAGACTGCCAACAAGCAGCGCAACCAGTGCTTTACTGAGCCAATAACGTGGACTGAATGGTCTTTTAGTAACCATTTCAACATCAATGCGCAAGTTTGCATCCTTAACTAGTAATTCATTCATGGTTTGCAATGATAATCGTGCGGCATCAATCGCAATTGAGGCAATGCCGACAGTCCAATTGAATTTACCAGTGTATTGCGTGGTAATTAGGACTAACAATAGCATGTCGATTAGAGGCGTCAGGAAAAAATAAACTAGTTTCGTGCGCCAATTATGTAAGAAAGATAGTGAAGAAAATTGAGTAGCAATCATTAGATAATCTTCAGAGCTCCTTTCTTTCTAGCCAAGAAGTTGACTCTTCGGACAATAATACCGATTAACAACAGCCATAGACCGAGGCTAAAGCAGTATGCCCACCAATTAAAATTAGCTTGTCTAGTTAACGTTGCAATTGGTGCAGTAATTGGGATTAGCCACTGTGAAAAATTAGTTATTGGTTTCAGAATTTTGGCGCTGCCAAATAAGCCAGCTAACAGGACAATGGGTGTTCCGATTAAAGTTTCGTAGACCATTGCGTCTGTTGTTAAGGTCAAAAATGAGGCAATCAAGATGCCCATTGTAGCCGCGCCGAGCCATAATAGAACAATAGTCAGGATTAATTGCAAACTAACGTTGCCGGTAGCAACGCCAAGGATTTTTGCTAATAAAAAGCTGAGTGGGAAGGCGAACAGGCCGTAGGCAGAAGCAGGCAATAGCAGTGTGATGAGGGATGCACGTTCATCATACTGGTTGTTTAATAAATAAGGTAATGTTCCCTTATATTTTTCAAAACTGATACAGCCAGCGACGGTTGTACAAGACGACCACATTCCAAAAATGCCGCTTTGTAGCCACAACATGGGATTATTTAGGTTATGATGAGCATAGGCAATTGTGTATTGCATTAGAAAAATCGCAGTTGTGCTGGTAATTGTCAACCAAACAAAATATTGGTCAGACAGATAGTCCTTAACGTGAAAGAGGAATAAACGAAGAAAACGCATGTTAGTTCCTCCTTAACTGTGGTGCTAAGGCCAGATATGATTCTTCTAACGTTGCCGGCCGATCAATGTGGTCGACCTTTGACAAGTTAACAATGTCGTCAACACTGCCTGTAGCGAAGACTTTGCCACTACCAAGTAGAACAATGCGGTCAGCTAAGGCCTCAACTTCAGTCATTGTATGGCTGGTTAGTAGGATGCTAATGCCATTACTTGCTAGATATTTAATTGTGTCCCGAATGCTTTTGGCAATTTCAACATCAAGACCACTTGTTGGTTCATCAAGCAGTAATAAATCAGGCTGCCCTAAGAGTGCGCGAGCAATGTGCAGTCTTTGGGTCATACCTTTTGAAAATGTACCGACCTTTTTGTTAGCGACATTTTTTAAAGCGACAATTTCTAAAACGCGTTCAATTTCAGCTTTTTGCTGGCGATAGGGAATTTTGGCTAAGTCGGCAAAGAATGCCAAGTTTTGTTTAGCAGTAGCATTACGATAAAAGCCCAATTCGCCGCCAAAGGAAACGCCCATTCGTGGTCGTCTTTTTGCGGTAGTAATTTCTTGACCGTTAACAAAGACTTGCCCAGAAGTAGGAATTAAGTAGCCGCCAATAATTGATACGGTAGTGGTTTTGCCAGCACCATTTGGTCCTAAGAGCGAAACAATTTCACCCTTAGCAATTGTAAAAGAAACGTCAACAAGGGCATTAAATGTTTGTTGTCCGTTTTCGTAAGTCTTTTTTAAGTGTTTAACTGATAATATATTTTCCAAAAAATTATTCTCCATTAATTAAGTTGTAATACGATCAATCACTAAAAAGGAAGGTGTGATTACCGATCAGAAGATTACAGGTTAATTTGAAGAACCAGTTGATATAACATTAAGTCTATGAAAAAATTATAGCATAGTTTTAATTTTATACTAGATATTTTTTGGTAAATAATGACCGAACAGTAAAGAAACGCATGATTTACTTGTTTTTCGCGATTGGCTGCGTATCAATCTAGTTGATCGATTAAAGTATCAGCGGACCAAACAAGAACTTGCGCAAAAATCTTGGGCAACTGTTCAAGAATATGCCGATGCTAAGGGTCCTGTAATCGCAGAAATTAAACGTCATATTAACCAAGCTCAATAAAAAAGAAGGATCTCTTAAATTAAGAAATCCTTCTTTTGAATAAGTGGAGTGCAGCCAAATAAAATTTATTTTAAATATTCCTCTAGAACCTGCAACACACCCATGTTGTTATTGCTTGGAGCCTCATACTTGGCAATTTCTTTTAGCTTAGGGTTGCCGTTTTTCATGGCGTAGCTAAAGCCGGCCAATTCAATCATTTCCTTATCGTTCATGCCGTCGCCAAAGGCAATTAGTTCTTCTGGCTTGACGTTGAAATAACGCAAGAAATATTTAATCCCTTGCCCCTTATTAACGCGATTAGGCATTACGTCAATATTATCAAAGCCGCTTGTTGTGCAGTGGATGCGTTCACTGCTATTTTGATTAAACTTTAGTTCGAGTTCGCTGGCTAACTGGGCATCACAATTAAGGGTAAGTTTAGTTAAATTGTCACTAGTCGGCAACTTGGTTAAGTCGTTAATTTCAATAACATCAGGATAGAAAAAATGCATGGCATTTTTAAATTTTATGCTGGCACGTTTATTAATGTAAGAACGGTCAAGACCACTGGCGGCAATTTCAGTTGCTGGATAATTATCTTGGATAAAGCTGATTAGTTTAATTCCTGTCTGATAAGTGAAGACATGCCGCAAAATAATATGATTGTCCTGCGTTAAGATTGAGCCGTTATCGGCAACAATATCAATTCGGTCCAAAAAGCCGTGAAAATCTTTTTGCAGGCGTGATAATGGGCGACCGCTAGACGCAATGAAGTGGATATGATGCTTGTGTAATTCAGTTAGAATCTTGTCAAAACGTTGCCGATCAAACGTCTTTTCGTCATTTTCAAAGGTACCATCCATATCGACGGCAACTGCTTTAAATGGAATTTTTGTCATGTTCTGCTCCTTAATTGTATCCTAAAGTCATTATATAGTACTTGGGATAATATTTTAATTAATATCGACAATTATTTTGCAAATAAAAACAGCTCCACATTACTGTGAGGCTGCTCTAAAAATATTTAATTAATTTCTTGCGTTACTTGGCTTTCTTCTGCCAACTAACCAACAAATTAAAATTGCTAAGATGGCTTCAATAACGATAATAATAATGTTTAAGCCTAATTTGAATTGACCAAAGTCTATCTTGCTGAGGTTCTGACCACCAAGATAGAGATCAAGGACAATTGAGCCAATAATTAGAACAAACATGGTAATCCATTGGTCGCGGCTGAAGGCAATTCCATACTCTTCCTCGCGGCGTCTAATACTTGGCAAAATCACGCCTAGTCCAATTAGGACAACAATTGCGACGATATTAATAATTAATTCGTACCACCAATAACTACTGAATTCTTTAACATCCAGTGGGGCGATTCCCAAAATGGTTGCGACAGCTGTAACTACTAGTAAGAATAGTCCTGCTAGATAGGCCAACTTATCGTTTTTGATAAAGACATAGTCAGACGAGAATTTCTTGGAATTCTTTCTAATTCGCATGAAGGAATAGAAGATCCAGCAGGTAACACCTGGTGAAATAATCCCGTTTAAGTTTAATAACCAATTGAAAATATCATTCATGTTGGGTAAGAAAATGCCAAGAAGCATAATGAATGCTGATAAGGCAACAGTTAGAATGTAACCATTGATTGGCAGACCATTCTTGTTCTTTTTGCGTAAGAACTTCGGCATGTACTTGTCGCCGGTATCAGAAATTAACATTCTTGTCATGGCGTCTAATAAAACAGCTAACAGAGCAGCGTTGTAAAAGACAGAAGTCCAAGACCATAAGTAAAGCAGACTCTTGCCTAGACCATATTGTCGACCAACCATGTCAAAGACGTAGTATTCACCGTTCATCTTCAAGTCATTTGGAATATGGTTGGCATTGAAATAAATGCCAAGTGCAAATGAACCAAAGACAGTTAAGAAGATGGTCATAATTGCCAAAGCAATCATGGCTTTTGGAAAGTCAGACTTAGGCTTCTTCATCTTGGTAACGTATGGTGCCACTAATTCACAACCATTAAGAGCATAGATTAACATGGCAATTGTAGTCCAATAGTGCATGTCAAATTTAGGAATAAGTGAGTGCCAAGTGAAGTTGGTGGTTGCCATGTGGCCGCCGGATTTACTTAAACCAACGAATGCCAAGAAGACAAACATGAAGGTCATAATCAGCATCATGCCGCCGCCGATTGTTGACAAAACTTCCATTGAACGTGAGAAGTAATGTTCAATAATAATGAAGATAATAAACATGGCAAAGGTCATGAGCGCAAAGTTTTTGTTAGAAATTTGGTCCTGAAATTTGCCAGAGCCGGTAACAGCCCAGCCAATATCGACAATAATTGTGTTAGCTGAATCAACTGCATAAGGAATTGAGGCTGCCCAGTATGTCCAGGCAGTAAAGTAGCCTAAAAATTCACCATCTGTCCCGCGGACCCATGATGACAGACCACCACCTTCCTTATTGAAGACTGATCCTAATTGACCAACCATTAAAGAATATGGAATCACGTAAAAAATACACATGATAATCCATGAAGTGACAACAGGCATTCCCTGATTTTGGAAATTGTACATAATATCGTCCAAGCCGATAACGGTACAAAAGGCCATCAGAGTTAACACCGGCCACGAAATATATTTCTTGTTTGAACCTATTTCATCCACTGAGATTATCTCCTTTAAAAATAATTAACGTTTTCTATTTTACTCATTATTGCATTATCTGACTAGACCCAAATCAAGATATTTGGCTAGAATAATGTTAAAATAGTCTATTTTGAAGATAATTTTAGTAAAAAATCAGCTGAAATTGCTGCTAGTATTGAATTTTGTGCTGCTGTGAGTTAAGATTATTATCGTTAATAACTACAAATAAAGAAAGAAGGATTCTTATGTCAGGACATTCAAAATGGCACAATATTCAAGGCCGCAAGAATGCGCAAGACGCTAAGAGAGGTAAAATTTTCCAAAAACTATCTCGTGAGATATATATGGCTGCAAAGAATGGTGGTCCTGACCCCTCAGGGAATCCTAACTTGCGGATGGTAATGGATAAAGCTCATGCTAACAACATGCCTAAGGCTAACATTGACCGCGCAATCAAGAAGGCTGACGGTAATTCAGATGAGCATTACGATGAGATTACTTATGAAGGTTACGCACCAGGTGGTGTTGCTGTCTTTGTTGAAGCTTTGACTGATAACAAGAACCGAACTGCTTCTTCAGTTCGTGTTGCTTTTACGCGTAATGGCGGTTCACTTGGTGCTACTGGTTCAGTTGCTTACATGTTCAACCGTAAAGGTTATATTGCAATTGACCGGACAACTACCGATGCTGATGAAGATCAAATGTTACTTGATGTCATGGATGCTGGTGGCGATGATTTGCAAACAAGCGATGAAGCTTACGAGATTTATACTGATCCTAAGCAATTGGCACAAGTTCGTGATGCTTTGGAAAAGGCAGGCTACAAGCTTGCTAACGCTGAGTTAACGATGATTCCTGAGAATACTACACCAGTCCCAGAAGACAAAAAAGAACAATTTGCCAACCTTGTTGACGCCTTAGAAGACGATGACGATGTGCAAAATGTTTATACTGCCGCTGCTGATGAAGACTAGGCCAGCTATAGACTAATAATTAATCACTCAATTTTTTGAGTGATTTTTTGTTTACAAAAAAATTTCAACCTCTTTTACGTATGTAGATAATAGAGCACACGCAAAGGAGGTTTTTTATGCGGATTAAAGAAACAGTTACCTGTTTGATTGAAGAAGCAATTGCTAATCATGCCAGTGATATGTTCTTTTTGGCACGTGGTCAAGAAATGCTGGTTAATTCGCGGACAATAACAGGCATTAATGAGCAGGCAAAATTCACTCTGAATGAAGGCAGGGAGATTATTAACTACCTCAAATACGGTGCGCAAATGGATATTGCGGAACACCGCCGGCCACAAGTTGGCGCATTAACGTATGATTATCAGGACAAAAAATATTATTTGCGTTTATCGAGTGTTGGCGACTTTGGTGGTTGTGAATCTTTGGTATTGCGAATTATTTATCAGGTACAGGCAGGACAGTATTTTTTGCCTGAGCAAATCGAACAATTAAAAAGCTTAACAAAAAGGCGCGGATTGGTTGTTACTAGTGGACCAACTGGTTCTGGTAAGACGACTACGATGTATAAATTGGCGCAAGCTGTTGGTCAAAAGCAAATGGTGATGACAATTGAAGATCCTGTTGAAATTCACCAACCAGCCTTTTTGCAGACGCAGGTTAATGATGAAGCAGAGATTAGTTATGCTCGTTTATTGGAGGCAGCCTTACGCCACCGACCCGATATTCTAATTATTGGGGAAATTCGTAATGCCCAAACAGCACGACTAGCAGTTGATGCGGCATTGAGTGGACACCTAGTTTTCGCAACTGTTCATGCTAAGAGTACATTGCAGACAATTTCGCGATTAGAAAGCCTGCAGATTAATCAAAATGAGTTGAGTAACTGCCTAACTGCCGTTTCTTATCAGCGGTTGCTCCCGACCAAAAACGGCTTTTCATGCTTACTTGATATTGCCAGCGGACAAGTTCTGCAAGACAGTATCTGTCAAAGCCAACGTGGTAATTTTGTAAGTTGGGCAGATAATTTAATGAAATTAAAGCAGCGAGGTGAAATTAGTGCGTCGATATATGAACAATTTCAAGAAGGATAAGCTGACGGGACAAGAACAACTGGCTTTTCTTGATTATTTACAAAATAGTCTTGCTAATGGTTTTGCCCTTAATACAAGTTTGGAATTAATGCCAATTTTATGGCCCAAACGCCGAAAAGTATTAGCTAATTTGAGCCAAAGAATGACTTTGGGTGCTGATTTGGGGCAGGAAATGTGGCATTTAGGTTTTAGCAAAACAATTGCGGTGCAAGTTGACCTGGCAATGGAGCAAGGAAATTTGCTTGACTGCTTATCACAACTGGCTACCTTAAATCGTTTAAAAAATGAACAAATTAAAAAGTTAAAAACAGAAATGTCCTATCCAATCGTGTTAGCTGTAATGATGATTGGTTTGCTTGTCTTTATGCAGACTTTTGTCTCAAACCAATTTGTGTCTTCTAATGAGCATACAGGAGATGTAATGCTGGTTGGTTTACTGGGACTGGGATTATTGTTTCTATATTATTTTGCGCAGGTTTTAACACTTTTGCGTAAGCAAGATTATCATTCACTAAAAAGATTAACGCATTACCCGATTATTGGCTCGGCGGTCAAATTATACGTCAATTATTTACTGGTTTATGATATTGGTTTGCTGGTTGCCAGTGGCTTTTCACTGCAAAAGATGTGTCAGTATGCGGCTAATCAGGAACCAGGGTCACTGCAACACTTTATTGGGGTTAAGGTGAACCGGCAATTGGCTAAGGGCAAGAACTTATCGCAAATTATTAAGCAGGAGATATTTTTACCGAACGAATTAGTAATCTTACTTGAGACAGGTTCAACTAAGGGCGATTTGGGTAAAAGCTGCCTGCTACTGGGGCAGACTTTGTTTACTGACTTAACTAGTAAAATCGAAAAGTTAATTGTTAATGTTCAACCAGTCTGCTTTATTTTGATTGGATTGTGCATTATCGGGATGTATCTAAAATTGTTGCTGCCTATGTACGCAATGATGCAGCAGATTTAAGGAGCTATCTATAATGAAGAAAAAGTTTAAACAATATTTATTGAATATTCTAGCCAAATCACGTAAGATGCAGGGCTTCACGTTAATTGAAATGGTCGTGGTTATTGCCATTATTGTGCTGCTGCTTTTAATTATCGCGCCTAATTTGACTAGGCAAAAACAGAGCGCGGCTGAGCGAACCGAAGATGCTTTTAAAACAACACTGCAAACGCAGGCTGACCTTTATGAGGAAGACAAGGACAGGAAGGGCAAAGATATTACTTTCCAGAATATGTTTGAAGATGGTTATTTGACCAAAAATCAGCTGGACAAGTCAAAAAATTATACGGTAACTAATGGTGTGGTTGAAAAGGGCAATTAAAGTAAAATTAGGTGGCTTTACCTTAGTTGAAATGATTGTGTGCTTAGCGATTGCGTTAAGCCTAGTGATGCTTGGAACTGTTGAAATTACTTCATATCGTGAACAACTGATTTTGAATAACACTGCCAAGGAAGTTAAGAGTTCTATCGAGCAAGCAGCACGGTTTAGTATAATTAAGCATGAGGCAGTTACAATGATGTATCAGCCGCAAACAAAGAAAATTGTCTTTATTGGCAGTGGCTTTTCGCAACAGATACAAATTGCACCAACAATTACTGTTTTTGGTTTACATGGCAGAACCGTGATTACGGCTAACGGCATGTTAGCCCCACAAACGATTACTATTAATGATGGTCACCATTCACAAAAAATAAAGATACAAATGCAGTGGGGACGGGCAATTGATGAATAAATTTTGCTTAAACGGCTTTTTACTGGCAGAAAGTATGGTGGCACTTGTTTTGGCGATAATGGGTGTGTCAATGATTGCACTAATTGTGGGTGCCAGTCGAGTAACTGAACGTCAAATCGAGTTAAAGACTGATCGTGCTTATGCTTGGCACGCATTGAAAGAAAATAATTTAAGTAAAATCATGGTCCATGATCGAATTTATCAACCAGCAGGAGCAACAAGTGTCTATGATACAACGGATAAAAAGACTTATGAAGTTAAAAAATAGGGGCTTTATGCTAGCTGAAGCTGTGTTTGCCGTTTTGATAACATTATTAGTTGTCTTGATGCTGCAAAATTTGTTAAAAAGCATGACTTTGGCCAATAAGGCGGAGCACCGTACTGATGATGTAGTCTTTTCTTATGTCCAATTTAATCGCTTTTTACATGATCGCCATACTAAATTGGCCTATGTTGACGTGGCAAATTCCACTTCAAAAAAGGCACAAATTGTAAAAGTAAACCAAGATAATAGCGAAACGATTTATTTGTTAACTTTTTATAAGAATATGATTCGGGCAACAACTCCAGAAGGTGGACATATGCCGCTCTTATTAAATATTAGTCAAGCTAATTTTGTTACCCGTTCGGGGCAGCTTAGAATCAACGTGACAGAAGATGATGGCCGCAAGTCAGAATTATATTTTAAATTGGCCAAACAACCGGAAAAGAAGACAAAAAATGAACAAACTAAAAAAGCCAAAAGTTAAGGCGAGTGCATTACTTAGCAGTGTCTTGGTATTGACTACTTGTCTATTATTTTTGCAATTTTATCAAGAAGTTTATCGAGTAAGTATGAAAAATGACTTGTTATTAATTGAATATCTAGTCAACAATTGATTTGCTTGCACCAATAACCTTGTTTCTATTAAAATGGTAGTAGATAAGGGGAATTAAGCATGGATAAAATTGAAGAACTTTTTAATAAATTTTTGGACTGTGTTAATTGTTTACAGGATGCCTTAAATGTTTCTTTTGGTGAGGCTCTAACTGAAACCTTTGATAATCTTGAAACGGGTAAGATTAAGGTGGAGATGGGAGCTCCTGACAAGGAGACTGTTGCCAAGTTAAGCCAAAAATATGCGGCATTGGATTACGAGCATTTGGCCCAAAAGGATAAGGTACAAATCTTTACTTATTTGGTATTGAAAGCAATTAATGAGGATGAGCTGGATGTTAATCAGATGCCGACGCCTCCAGCAATTGCGACAATTATTGCAATGCTAATGAAAAAATTACTGCCGACGGATAAGAAATTGACGGTTGTTGATCCAGCTGTCGGTACTGGTAGTTTACTTTATGAAGTCATTAATCAGTTAAGAATGGCTAATCATTCTAAGCTAAATTATGAATTAGTTGGCATTGATAATGATGAAGAAGTGCTAAACTTCGCGGATGTTGGTGCCCATTTGAATGGCATTAAGATTGACTTGTATTGCCAAGATGCTCTTAGTCCGTGGCTAATTGAGAATCCAGAAGCAGTAGTCAGCGATTTGCCAATTGGTTATTATCCAATTGATGATAATGCCGCTAATTTTGCAACAAAGGCTGAAAAGGGTCATTCTTTTGCGCATCTTTTGTTTATTGAGCAAATTATTAAAAATCTGCAGCCTGGTGGTTATGCCTTTTTAGTTGTGCCGAAATCAATTCTTTCTGGTAAGGTAGGGGCAGACTTTATGCCGTGGCTTGCCGAGAAGGTCTTTTTGCGGGCAATTGTAGAACTGCCTGACAAGATGTTTCAGAATAAATTTAACCAAAAGTCAATCCTGGTATTTCAAAATCATGGTACAGAAATTAGCAGCAGCGAGGTCTTGCTCACAAAGTTAGACTCAATTAAGGAGCAAGAAGAGCTAATTAAGCTTAATGTCAAGCTAAATGAGTGGTATACTAATAACATTCATTAATTTGTGAAAAATTACAAAGTTACATGTATGGAGGAATTTTATTTATGAAAAAAGTTTTAGCAATTAACTCAGGTAGTTCTTCTTTTAAGTATAAGTTGTTTGCTTTACCAGAAGAAAACGTATTAGCAGAAGGTCTTGCTGATCGTGTAGGGATTGATGGTTCATCATTTGAAATCAAATTAGCTAATGGTGAAAAGCATAAGGAAGAAGTAGCTATTCCAGATCAAGAAACTGCTGTAAACTTATTGCTTAAAGCATTGGAAGAATACAAAGTAATTGACGACTTAAGCGAAATTGTTGGTGTTGGTCACCGTGTTGTTGCTGGTGGGGAAGCATTCTCTGACTCAGTTATTGTCGACAAGGATAAATTACAAACTATTTATGACTTGAAGGAATACGCACCTTTACACAACCCAGCTGAAGGTAAGGGAATTGAGGCATTCATGAAATTGCTCCCAGAAGTACCAGAAGTTGCTGTTTTTGATACCTCATTCCACCAAACTTTGGATCCAGTACACTACATGTACTCAATTCCTTATAAATATTACCAAGAATATGGCGTTCGTAAGTACGGTGCTCACGGTACTTCAGTTCGTTACATTGTTGGTCGTGCCGCCGAAATGCTTGGCAAAGATGCTAAAGATTTGAAGATGGTTGTTTGTCACTTAGGTTCAGGTGCTTCAGTTACTGCAGTTAAGAACGGTAAGTCTTATGATACTTCAATGGGCTTTACACCAATTGCAGGTATTACAATGGGTACACGTTCAGGTGATGTTGATCCTTCAGTTTTGCAATACATTATGAACAAAGACAACATTGATATTAACCAAATGATTAGCATTTTGAATGACAAGTCAGGTTTACTTGGTATTTCTGAAATTTCTTCAGATATGCGTGACTTGGAAAATAATGCTGACAATAAGGCTGGTCTAGCTCGTGAAATCTTTATTGATCGTGTAGTTCAATATGTTGGTTCTTACGTTGCTGAAATGGGCGGTGTTGATGCAATTGTCTTCACTGCTGGTGTTGGTGAACATGATAGCAGCGTTCGTGAAAATGTCATGAAGGCCTTTGAATTTATCGGTTTGGACCCTGACTTTGAAGCTAACAAGTCCAATGGTGAGAAGTTCATCTCTAAAGACGGCTCAAAGGTTAAGGCAATGATTATCCCGACTGACGAAGAATTGATGATTGAACGTGATGTTGTTCGTTTAGCTCACTTGAACTAATTAATTGAACTTTTTTAATCGTATGTCGATGTGAATTATGCTATAATTAGAGAGTCTCAAGGGGATGTTTTGGGATTCGACAGGCGTAGATTCGCATTGACTGCGGTTTGTAGGTCACGTCTACATTAAAACGTCACAGAACTTTAACTGCAAATAAAGAAAATTCTTACGCATTAGCTGCTTAATTTAGCGCTTATGCCTTGCCTAGTATTGGATTACTCACGTCTAGTAATAGGTATCAAATTAGTGAGTTACGTTTAACTACCTCATCTGAATAGTTAAAAAGAGTCCTAAGCAGGTTAGCTAGTTCATCCTAGCCCTGTTATATGGCGTTTTGGACTAGCGAAGTTCAAGTAATATAACTATGATCGTAGAGGTCAGTGACGGAATGCGTTTGGACAGGGGTTCAATTCCCCTCATCTCCACTATATGCAAAAGAAGCCTTGATAAATCAAGGCTTCTTTTAGTTTTAAAGTAATTCCACATGATTAAATATTTAAAGTCTTGATTGAGCTAATGGCATCTTTTCTGTTGGAGTTGTTAATATGGGTATAAATATTCATTGTCATGGCAATTGTTTCATGTCCCATTAGCATTTGAACTGTTTTAGGCTTAACATTGGTTTCACTAATTAGCAAAGTAGCAAAAGTGTGACGGAAGCCATGAATTGTTATCTTTTTTAATTTGGGGTTTGTTTTATAAATTGCCCTTAACCACTGATCTGGTTTACTGAGTGTCAAATATTTTCCAAGTGACGTATGAAATAGTTTGTTAGAAATAAGGGCTTGTTTGCGCTCGTAATTTTGAAATTCTAGTAATACTTGTTTTAACTTTGTAGAAATAGGCACGACGCGATTAGACATTTCGCTTTTTGGCGATTGGACAATCAGTTTATTGTCATAACCATATGATAGGGTCTTAGTGATTGATATTTTATCGCCTACAAGATCAACATCATTCCATGTTAAAGCCAAAGCTTCAGATTTACGTAATCCAGTTGTTGAAAGAAGATAAAAGTAAGTGTATGGCCGAATGCTATAATTTTTGGCAGTTACTAAAAATTCTTCTAGTTCTTTACGTGTGTACACATTGTGTTTTATATCTCGCCGCGGTCGAGCCGTTCTCTTTGGCATGATTATTCGCTTAACAGGATTTTCTTTTACATATCCAAGCCTGATGGCATATTCGTATAAAATACCTACTTGTCTGACAACATCCTTATATTTAACAATTTCTTTTGCTTTTTTATCGGCAAAACGTTGAATTGTTTTAACCTGTACCTTATCCATGTATTTATTTCCAAATACAGGCTTAATGTGATTACGATACATTATTAGAAGTTTATTTGCAGTTGATTCTTTAACTTGGTCTTTATAATTTTCAAACCAAAGCTCATAAATTTCATCAAATTTTATTTGATTTGGTCGTTGATACGACTTTTCAATTCCTTTTGCTTTTAGCTTGGTCAGCTCAGAAGCAGCTTCGTTATATGTATTGAAGCCTTGTCTGGTGACGCATATTTGCTTACCGTTTTCATCCAAGCCAATATATGCTTGGAATTTCCATTTTTTCTTGCCAGATTTTAAAGTATATTCTTTAATTTGTTTATTTGTCCTACGTGGCATAACAAAATCCTCCTTATTATGATAAAATTGAATAGACAAAAGACACCGATACTGTATCAGCATCTTTTGTTTACTACATTTATAGCTCTCAAGAACAGGGTCGCCAAACTTTCGTTCTTGAGAGCTTTTTTGGTTTTAAAGCAGCCATAGGTTTATCGTCATTGGCGCCGTGGACAAATTTATCTTTTATTTTTATTCTTAATTTAATACAATTATTAATGAAAGCGCAATATTTATATTAAGGAGATAGAAATGAAAAAAATTAAATACTTTGCTATTATGCTTCTTATACCACTGATGCTGGCTGTTGCAGGCTGTAGTAGTAAGAAAAAAGCTGTTAAATATTATGATTCAGATTTTATTTCTGCATTAGAACAAGGCTTACAAAATAGGTGGAACTATACAGATACAATCAAAGATACTTCCAACATAAAACGATCTGAATATACCAAAATGGTTAATGAAGAGCTGGATTCAGTTGAAGATTATAAAAACAAGAAGTTTAAGAATGACAATTTGCATGAAGAAGCTTTGGAGTATATAAATGCTTTGCATCAGCAAAAAGCTGCAATTAGTAGTTATAGTGATTCAAGTTTTCCTGTAAAATGGAGCAATAGTTACAATAAGCGTACAGATGTTTTAATTAAAATCAATAAAATTCATAAATTATCTTTTGATTCTAAATATGATAGTTATTGGACTGAAATTACACGAAATGGATCCAGTGTTGAGAATAAAACTAAAAGGGATCAACAAATTTCTACATTAATTAAGCATATTAAGTTTAAATTATCTAAAAACGAAGATGGCTTAAAAACTTATGATGCAAATGTAAAGAACATTACTGATTATAGTTTTAAGACTTTTTCAATTAATGTTAAACTCCTAAATAATAAAGGAGTTGTAGTTGATACTCAACCAATTAGTATCGACAATTGGAGTAAGAAACAAACTAATCAATTAGAATTTGAAACTGAGAAAGATTTTAGTAAATATAAAATAGTTAAAGACTTCGTAGAATAATAAATTCGAATGCAGATCAGCAATGATCTGCATTTTTTGTCTAAAATTTAAGTAATTTTAGCAAAGATTAATTATGAATAATACCGCTTACTTTAGAATCAAAAAAACAAATCATTATTGTTTCTAAACAAATTCACTACATCATCGTACATTCTTGTTGGAATACCATAGGTCTGCATAAATTGGCTGGGTTCTTCATAGCAATCATATTGCTTAGCAGCGTAATTAAAAATTAAATTAAGTGATTAAAGGTCAGCATGGCGTTCCTTAGATGTAAGAGAAGTACCGCAATAGCATGAAATACCTTGATCTCCGTCCACTAAATGCCCAATTTCATGACCAATAATGAAAGGCAACTCAGCCTTATTTTTCCAGTTAGTGTTGATAATGATGAGCTTTTTGGTTTTATTAGCAAAAGAACTGAAGTCTTCATCAGCTGGAACTAATAAATAACCAATATCCTGACTAAAAGCAAAATCAAATAAATAATAACGGGTTAATAATGGACTATGACGGATTTACTCCATATTAAAATCGTTTAACCATAGTATTTTATAAATCAATTTAATGGATAACAATAATAGTTTTCTAGCTGACTGGTTGGTAATTATGAAATTAGTCTTTGATCAGCAATTAAAAATAATTTTGCCAACAATATATATGATATGTGGTGGACTAGTAGTAATTATTACGTTGGTGTTTCTAACAATGTTAGTTAATTAGATATTGCTATATTTTTATAGAAAAAATGATAAAAATCAATGAAATAAGCTTAATAACCAGTTAAAGAAACCAATAATAGCCACTGTATCTTCTATTGGCCCAGTTACAAAATCTTTCATTAACAAACAAATATATACAATGTTTTGAATTGCTTTTGGATGAGAGTATATAAAATCAGCAAAGGTAATGTTTTTACCATTCATAGAAACTTTAGTTGTAAACTGTGCGTCCTTGTTGGATTTATAAGCAGAAAATAAGGCTTTTACTAAACCCAGAGAACGAGAACTTGGAAATGTAATTTCTTCTATGTCATTTTGATACGGTTCATTTATATAAAGATTTTCTGCTTTTGAATTATCGATATCATTATTAGACTGAGTTAAGGTTTCGGTTTTATCAAGTATTTCTGAAACCATGTTAGGAATTCTGAAATCTTGATTACAAAAAGTATTCGCTAAGGATTGTATTTGTTGTGCTCCTATAGTTTGAAATAGATCTTTAGGGACTGTAGTAATTATATTGGCATTTTTAATTGAATTTATATACATTGATGTCCATTTATCAATTGAGGCGTGAATTTCAGGTGCTACATATAAATTTACATAATTTTGGGTAAGTTGCGCTGATTTATATGAGCCCATAGCAATGGAACGTGATAGTGCCGACATCTTATCAGGGTAAATAAGAGTATTTTTAATTGAATAATTGGCAGCTAATGAATAATTTGAAATATTTAATTTTGAATTAACTGATTGAAATTCTTTCAGATACGGGTTTGATTTTGCAAAATTTGTTTGTAATTTTTTAAAAGG
This sequence comes from Lactobacillus sp. ESL0703, assembly GCF_029433435.1. Taxonomy (NCBI): domain Bacteria; kingdom Bacillati; phylum Bacillota; class Bacilli; order Lactobacillales; family Lactobacillaceae; genus Lactobacillus; species Lactobacillus sp. ESL0703. The sequence continues at coordinate 530,165 of NZ_JAQTIB010000001.1, read as the reverse complement.
TCTAATAAGTTCTTTGTCCCAATAGTCATATGGTAAGACACTTTTAGCAGCTAAGAAATGATTATTGAGATTAGTATAGTTAAATGAATTGTCTAAGTTTGTTAATGAATTGATATTATTTTCTTTATTCATATTTTCCTTTCAGATAAAAAGCACAATATATAGATACTATGTATTATTATACACAAAAGGACACATGATGTTGTGGAACAAAATACAAATTATTTTAAATAAAAAGCATTGGTCTTTAGCAAAACTAGCTGAGGAATCCGATGTAAATTATGAAACGTTGAAAAAATATAAATTTTCTGGGCAAGAACCCAATTTTAGTAAAGTATGTAAAATTGCTGATGCGCTAAGTATCAGTTTAGATGAATTGAGGTGTTAAACATGACAGAACATGATATTCAAAATACAATTCGCTTAGCATTCTCACAGCGGCATTATCTATGCTTTCGTGTAAATGTTGGCAAGGTTTTAATGCAGAATGGTCGTTGGTTTGATACAGGACTGCCAAAGGGATTTCCTGATTTATTTGGGTATGACAATCTGAATAAGCCATTCTTTATCGAAGTTAAATCTAAGATTGGTAAGCCTGGATCTGATCAACTTAGATTTCATAAGATGCTTACTGATCGCGGCATTTGTCACGGTATTGCTCGCAGTCCTGAAGAAGCAATTGCAATTGTGAAAGGAGATCTAATTGGATATGGATATTAATTCAGTAGTCCGTTTAAATGATGGTAGGACATCTTATCAAGTTAAGGAAACAATGGATGAATTCCGTAAAGAAGTTTATGAATGCGATGAAAATACTTTTATCCTGTTAACTGATGTTTCCTTGGGCAAAATCTTAATCAACATTTCCAATATTATTTCGGTGACAAATTATGACAATTCCTTATGACTTGATTCATGAAATTGAAGCAAAATATGGAACGCTGGATATTCCGGACAGTAATCCGTTAATGATTGAATTGCATCATGAGACAGGCGCTAAAGTTCGTAAGCAACGCAATCCTAGGAAAGTCTGCCCGTATAAATATAGACCGCATTTTTATGACGATCGAATTGTCAAATTAATTAAAGATGGCTATTCAATTGGTGAAACAGCAAGTATAGCTGGACATGCACGGCAGACAGTTAATTTAATTATTGACCATTATCATTTACGGCTGCGGTTGCCGTTCATTTATCAATATCAGGATGTTTACTTGTCTAGTCTATCCAATCTTGCATATTGGAATATCAAGGCACGTTCAACTGAAGCTGCCAAACGCAGAACACATGGCGAAATTACGGTTAAGAAATTCCACTGGTGTGATATTCCAATCAGTGGCAAGTACATGATAAATGGCAATGATACAGAAATTTTTGTAAAGGGGTAATTCAATGCAATTCTTTCGCGAGCTTGATGAAAAGAAAACAGCTGATAAAACTGAAAACTTTTTAGATTACAAATTACCACAGTTTATTGAGCAAACAGGATATTTATTGCCTGATTTAGCTAGTTCTAAATGGTCTAGCATGCCTAAAAGTCCTAATACAATCAACTCGCGTGAAGATAATTTACTTGAAGCAATTGAGATTGACCGCATTATGCGAGCTATTCATCAAACAATTTATCATTGTTCGTCAATTAGTAAAATAATCCTTGTATCATTATTTATAAAGCGTAATTCAGTAGAGCAGACGATGCAGTTACTACCTTATGAGAAAACTCGCTATTATAAGCGATTAAAGCCCAAAGCGTTAATCGAATTTGCTAATAAGTATCATTATTATGAGAATCAGAATGGTGTTGATGATGATAATTTTATTGAATTAAGAATTTTTAAAAAACAACATTCAGAGGAATTTTAGAGCAAATTGTGTGACTATAAATCATGCTATATTAGTATTGTCGAAAGATTAGGCAGCGGATAATACCTGAATTTTCGACACCAGTTTTAACGGAGCATTTCCTCCTGTATATTGGTTAGCGGTGACGGTCTCTTATATAGGTTCGATTCCTATAACCGCTATCGGTTTTACTGATTAGAACTATTTCAACTTTGATCACAGCGTAGGGTAATGGATCTAGGCAAATTACAATTCTGTAGCACTTTATATCTTTAATAGCTATGGATATTTGTAAGAATGAATTTTTATATTAAGCCAGATTATTTTAATTATTAGTGAAAAAATCACATTGTTAATAAATTATTTAAAAATTGTAAAACTGTTAATTATATGATATAACATAATAAATAAGCGATTTTTAGCATTATTTTTAAGATAATTATTAGTTTTTACTTGTGAATAAAATTCACAGAAAGAGGTTCTTAAATGAAAATTGATTTTGATGATACTAAATCAGCTAGTGAATTAGTAGATGAATATTTTAATCATGTTGATAAAGCTATTTTAAACAAATGCACATATATAGGATATAAACAAATTATTGAATTAACTAAGGATCAAAATACTTTTTTAAGTGAGTTATTAAAGCTAGATTATCTTAGAAATAGGAATGTTAAACCAGAATTGAAAAATCTTGCTGTAGAATTTATGATAATTAAAGCTTGTAAACAGGGTGCGTTATCGTTTACTCCGAAATATGTAGAAAACTATAAGCAAACAGGTAGTAATTTAAGACTTTTTTCGTCAGATGACAGAGCAATTTTAACTATTAATCAAGTTAGTGACACTAATGTAAGTAGTCGAAATGCTAGATTTAGAACAAACTTAAGATATAAATATAATAATCAATTGAGTTTGTTTGATACAAATTCTTCTATTGCTGATACAAGTATGCTAAAATTGTATTTTGAATTAACGCATGGCTATCAAAGCGAAGAACCTCAGTTTGTTGTTTTAGGAATTCCAGATTCTAAGGGTAAATGGGTTACAAAAGAAAACATTTCAAGCGTTTTTGAGCGTTATACAGATATTGAACGTGAAGAGATTAGTACAGTTACTAACGAAATATCTAAATTCAATAAAGATGATTTTGGGTTATTCATAGAAAATAAACAGAAAAGTTAATTAGTTAGGAAAAAATCATGGGGAAAGTGAAGACTATTAGAGAAGCAGTAGATGGTTCTCGTCTTACTTTTTTACGAGAACTACATGGTATGACAGTAAAAGATTTGGCAAGTAAGTTAAATGTTACGTCAGCCAACGTTTCACAATTAGAACATAATAAAAGAAAAATAGATTTTAAAACAGTCCTTGAAGTGTCTAAAATATTTGATGTTTCACATGAATTTTTGTTAAATACTGATAGCATTCCAGAACTTGATGAGGCACAATTTTTCAGAAAAAAATCTGTTGTGACTAAAAGAAAGCAAAGGCAAGCTGTCCAAAAAGCTCGCCTTTTCATATATTTAGAGACCAAAATTAGTTTGGAATATGGATTAAGCTATTTTGAACTTCCTGAATATGCAAATACAAGTAATGAATTTAAAATATTAGATTATTGGAAAATAGATTCTATTGCTAATTCTGTTCGGTATGATTTTAAATTGGGAAATGGACCTATATCCAATATGACATTATTGGTTGAAAGAATGGGTATCAGAGTTTGTTTTATTGACTTGGATGATGAAGGAATTGATGCACTTACTGTAAGATATAATAATCACTTTTATATCTTAATAAATTCAAAAATATCATCTAGTGTTAGAGTAAGATTTAACATAGCGCATGAACTAGGACATATTCTTCTGCACTCAAATTATTCTAAAAATGATATTGATGATTCGAGTAACCATAAAGCTATTGAGTCTGAAGCTCAACATTTTGCCGGTGCATTGCTAATGCCAGAGGAGGGATTAGCAACAGATATGTATGCTACTAACATGGAGCATTTAAAAGAATTAAAACTTCACTGGTTAGTTTCTATACAAGCTTTAATTTATCGTGGCAATGAAATTGGTCTGATTTCCGACCAACAAGCTTTATATTTAAGGCAGACTATTTCTAGAAATGGGTTAAGGCATAAAGAACCGTATGATGATGAAATTCCAGTAGAAAAACCTACGTTTTTATCAAGTGCTTTAAATTATTTGTCGATTAATGTTAGCAATTATGTTAGAAATATTTCTGAAGATACAGGAATAACTTTTAGTAAGATATGTGTTTTTTTAGGAATTAATAATGGTGATAAAATTAGTGATACTGAATATACAGGATTGCATATAGTTAAATAAGATATTTAGAAAGAAGGTGGTAATGCTTGAGCTTAACAGTAAAACAACAGAAATTCGCAGATGAATACATTAAGTCGGGTAATGCTACGGAAGCAGCAATTAAAGCAGGTTATTCGAAACGAGCAGCTTACTCAATTGGACAAGAAAACCTGAAAAAAGTTGAAATTGCTAATTACTTAGAAAAACGGATGAAAGAAATATCAGATAGTAAAGTTGCTGATCAACAAGAAATACTTGAGTATTTGTCATCTGTGATGCGAGGCGAGCAAACAGAAGATGTAGCAACAGCTAAAGGCATTTTTAAAGATGCTAAAGTCGGTGCTAGAGATAGGATTAAAGCAGCTGAATTGCTGGGCAAACGTTCAGCAATGTGGACAGAGAAGCATGATATGAATGCTAGAATTGCAAGTCCAGTACAAATAATTGACGATATTCCAAAGGATAGTGAAGAAGATGGTTAGATTATCTAGCTTGATTGCACCATCCTTTTTTAGTGTCTATCAAGATGTAAAACATCATCGCTATGCTAATTATTGGCTAAAGGGAGGACGTGGTTCAACCAAGTCCTCTTTTGTTTCGCTTGTAATTGTTCTGGGCATGATGCAAGACCCAGAAGCGAATGCAGTGGTAATCAGAAAGGTTGCTGCAACGTTGCGTGATTCAGTATTTGACCAATATCTCTGGGCAATTGATAAGCTAGGCGTTGCAGATTACTGGGCAAGTTCAACTAGTCCAATGCAGCTAACTTATTTGCCAACAGGTCAGCAAATTCGCTTCAAAGGAGCTGACAAACCGCAAAAGATTAAGTCGCAGAAGTTTAGACACGGTTACACAAAATTTAAGCACTTTGAAGAAATATCAGACTTCAAAGGTATGGAAGAAATTCGTAACATCAACCAATCTTTAAACAGAGGTGGTTCTGGCATTGTTACGTTTAGCAGCTATAACCCACCTGCTAGTCAGCGTAATTGGGTCAATGAAGCAACAGAGCAGCAAAGCTTACGTTCTGATACGTTGGTACATTCATCTGATTACCGTAGTGTACCAAAAGAATGACTGGGTAAAGAGTTTATTGCTGACGCTGAACAACTTAAGCTTGATAACGAAAAAGCCTACCAGCATGAGTATTTGGGCGAAGTAACTGGTACAGGTGCAGAAGTATTTGACAATCTGACTATTCGTCAGATTACTCAACAGGAACGCGATAACTTTGAAAGTATTTATCATGGTATGGACTTCGGTTTTACTAACGATCCTACTGCTTATATTGATATTGCTTATGAGCCTAATAGGCGACGTATATTATTACTTAATGAAATTTATCAGCGTCGATTAATGAACAATGAAGCTACTGAAAGAATTAAGCATACAGGCGTTGGACATAGACTTATTTCAGCAGATGCAGCCGAGCCAAATACGATTGCTGAATTGCGCAGACTGGGTCTTAACGTTGTAGGCGCGCCGAAAGGCAAAGGAAGTCGTGAATTTACTTATAAATGGCTGCAAGGATTGAGTGAGATTGTCATTGATCCTGTGACTTGTCCGAATGCTGCTAGAGAATTTAAGGGTTATGAATACGAGCGTGATGGCATGGGTAACTTGATTGAAAATTACCCTGATGGCAATGACCATACAATTGATGCTGTTAGATATGGAATGCGTAGACAAATGGTGAAGGGAGGTTTCGTGCCATGGAAATAAAAGCGATGCAGGGCTAAAAGCTAAATCAAAAGAAATAGCGAGTTTTACTAACAATTATGAGAAATCGTTACGCTATTACAAGACTCAGAATGACATTACTAATAAGAATAATGGCAAATCTAAGACGAATAAAGACGGTAAGGACGAGCCGCTAAGACATGCGGATAATCGTGTCAGTTCCAATTTCCACCAGCTACTTGTTAATCAAGAAGCTGGTTATGTAGCTACAGTGGCACCCCAGATTGATGTAGGCAGTCAGCAGGATAGCAATAGGGTAAGTGACGTACTTGGCGATAACTTCAATTTGACGCTCAATCAGTTAGTAATTGATGCAGCCAATGCTGGTATTGCATGGTTACATTACTGGGTTGATGAAGATGGTAATTTCAGGTATGGCGTGATTGAACCTAGTCAAATAACACCAATTTGGTCAACTGAACTTAATCGTAAGTTGCTGGCAGTATTGCGTAGCTATCGTCAGTTTGACGAAGAAAAAGGTGAATACTTTAATGTTCATGAATATTGGACAGATAAAGAGTGCCAAGCTTTTAAACAAACGAATGGTACTGATAAGTATGAACTGGAACCGTATAACTGTTTTACTAGCTATGACATGACAGCTGGCTATGAAACTGGTCAAAGTAATGTGTATAAGCATGACTTGGGTCGTGTTCCGTTTATTGCGTTTCCTAAAAATAAGTTTGAGCAGCCAGACCTTTTAAAGTATAAAGGTTTGATTGATGCCTATGACGATATTTACAACGGCTTTATCAATGACTTAGATGATGTGCAAGAAGTTATTCTGGTGCTGACTAATTATGGCGGTGAAGATATTGACAAATTTGAAAATAATTTGAAAGTTCATAAAGCTATTAAGTTAGACAACATCGGAACTGGCGATAAATCAGGCGTTGATAAGTTAACAATCGACATACCAACTGAAGCCCGAGATGATGCCCTGAAAATTACGCGTGAAGATATTTTTCTGTATGGTCAAGGTGTTGATCCTGCTAAGTTTGAATCAACTAATGCTTCAGGCGTAGCAATTAAGATGCTGTATTCACACTTGGAGATGAAGGCAGCAAACACTGAAACACATTTTCGGGATGCAATTAACGAGTTAGTCAGAGCAATTATGAACTATCTGCATTTATCTAATCCAGAAGGGCGTAAAATCACGCAGACATGGACGAGAACGCAGGTTGAAGATGATTTAACACAGGCACAAACAATTGCTCAGCTGGCTAATTATACGTCAAAGGAAGCAATTTGTTGATGATGCAAACACTCAAATTGAAAACAGAGCAGTGCATGTTGAGCCAAAAAAGAATGGTAAGTATGACTGGAATGAGCTTAACATTGAAACGTATAATAAGCATGTAAAAGATACACCAGAATATGAAAATTATGCTAAAGGACGTAAGAAGCCAGTTAGTGAATTAACAGTTTTGTTTGAAGAAACTAATGAATTACTTAAGAAATATGGAATTAAGAGATTTAGTCGACATCAAGCGTATTTTAAAGCCACATATTACATTGGTTATTGGGTTGATAATAAAGGTAAACGTCATCCAACGAAAAAAGGTCGTATTAGTTATAGTAAAAAAGGTGCACATATTACGCCGATGATGCCTGATAATTATGTGAAGGGAGGTTATCATGGATCCAAATAAAATGAAATTTACAGATATTTTAGCTAAATTTAGAGCTAGAGAGGTTTTATTCACTCTTAAAGATGGTACTAAAAAGAAAATATTTGTTGAAGAAATTGAGAATAATGACTGTTTGCTCATAAATAATTTAACTGAATATCTTGATGGAAGTTGGTTCCAAGAATATTTTTTTATCATTATTAGAAAGATGCATTTTTTAAGCTTGGATAATGCAGATGAAATAAAAGAATTAGAAACCTCATCCATAGGCGAAAAATTTATATCTATTTCTTTACGTCTTGAGCATAGTAATGTGAGAGAAGCTAAAATAATTAAAAAACTAAAAAAGCGGTCTAATTGCTATGAAATTAGATTAGATGGAAATACAAACCATGTAAGAATTGTTTTTTTTACTGGTCCAACTTGTGTTTTCGAAGTAGAATCCTGTGTTTTATCTTATATAATTGATAAAGCAGACTTTTTAGAGACTGAGTCGAAAGTTGACAATTTAATTAATGAAGCATTCTTAGTAAGGACTAATTTAAAAAAGAATAATATTAAGGAATATGTGGAAAAAGTGGATTTGTAGGTGAGTTAATTGAAATTAGATGATTTTCTAAAAAAATACATAGTAGGTAATAATGATAAATTAAAAAAGAAAATGGCTTCTCCTAAATATACATTATCAAATGAAATTATGGGATTAGAAGCTAGACTTGGATTAACTCAGAAAGAAGCAGCAAAATACTTAGGTATATCAATAGAAGAATTACTATCTATGGAAAATGTGGATTTGCCGATAAGTAAAGAAAAATATAAACTAGTAATAGATAAACTGCTAGAAAAATTATGGTCAAATATCAGTATTAGTTATAAAGCTGTCAATGAAAGTATCGAGTCGAAAAAAAAACAGCTTAAGAGAGACAAATACAAAATCATTAAAGTTTAAAACATATACAAATTCAAATGTAGAGAAGTATTATACTCTTGACTATGTAAATGTAAAACAAACACAAAATAATCAAATATATGGTTATAGCAGTTAGGGAGATTCATATGAGTGATAGCATATTGTCAATTGAGCACTTGTCTGTGCCTACTATATTGCAAGATAATTGTTCGAATATAATTGCATACATAAATACGTTAGACAAAGATAATATTTTAAGAAAAATAATAAATGAAAACAAATTAGATAAAGAATCTGATGATGAGTTAACGACTCATGGTCAACTCGGTATTGAATTTGTAAAGGAAGAAAATATATTTGTTGTTATATTCGGATTTGTATATGAGTACCAATCTGTTGGTGAAAAATATTGTAACGGAAAGATAAACAAAATTAGTGAAAAAGAAGCAATTGCGGCAATAATAAATAGCAAGGTCAAAGTTTTAGATAATGATAGTGAAGTTAAAGTATCTCAAGAAGTTTTGGCTTTACCATTGCTTTCTAAGGCTAGCCAACTTACTTATAATTTGACTTCTGAATTAGCATCAATACCTCAAGGAACAAAATTTGATGTTGAAAATTTTGAAGGCTTAAAAAACAACTTATAATAATTATAATTTTTAAAAGCAGGGTATTGATCCTGCTTTTTGTTTGCCCTGAGCATGGCATAAAAAGGCTTATTTTTTTATACCCTTGCGAGAAGTCAACTCGTAGAAAAGATGTTAAAGGAGCAGATATGAAAAGAGAACAGTTAAAAGAGTTAGATTTGAATGATGACGTTATTAACAAGGTTATGTCGATGAACGGTGAAGATGTTAATGCTATTAAGGCTAAGTCTACTGAACTTGAGGAAACCAATAAATCATTAACTGAACAGATTGCCAATCGTGACAAGGACTTGAAAAAGCTGCAGAAACAGGTCAAAGACAACGATGACGTTTCTGACCAGTTAAAGGATTTACAAGACAAGTACAAACAGGACACAGCCAAGCTTAATGACCAGTTAAGTCAGACTAAGTTAAACAATGCAATTGACCAGTCTTTGACGCAAAGTAAAGTACGCAATACTAAGGCTGCTAAAGCATTGCTCAATATGGATAGCATTAAGCTTAATGAACAGGGCGAACTGATTGGCTTAGATGAACAAGTTAAGGGCCTAAAGCAATCTGATGCTTATTTGTTTGATGAAGGCAGTAAGCAGCCATACACACCTGCAAATGGACAGCCAACTGGTAATAATGAAACTCAAACTATGACAAATATATTTACGAAAGGATTGGTAAATAACAATGACAACAATTAATTTTGCTGAACAATATCAGCAAGCAATTCAAGACTCGTTCTACAATATGGACGGTGTTTTATATTCAAGAGATTTGTGGAACTCACAATCAAACTCAATGATTAAATTCGATGGCGCAAAGCACATTAAACTGCCTAAGCTCACCATTCTCTCTGGTCGTAAGGATCGGCAACGGAGAACAATTACAGGATTTACAACTAACTATTCAAACGACTGGGAAAGATATGAGCTGGCGAACGAACGTTATTGGCAAACGCTTGTAGATCCACTTGATGTTGATGAAACTAACTATGTTGTTTCGATTGCTAACATTACTAAGCAATTTAATTTAACGCAAAAGATGCCAGAACAAGACAGATTTATGTTTAGCCGTCTATATAGTCAAAAGAATGACTTAGATGGTGGCAAGGGCATTACTACTGATACACTCGATGAAAACAATATTCTTGAAGCATTTGACAATATGATGCTGGACTTTGATGAGGCACGTGTACCAGCTCAAAACAGAGTGCTTTATATCACGCCTAAAATTAATGCGATTTTAAAGCGTGCTGTTGCGAAAAACCGTAACATGTCAATTGATGCCAATAACCCACAAAGAACGGTTTACAGTATTGATTCTGTTAAGATTGTTATTGTCCCAGCTTTCTGATAAGCCTGCTGCATTTGCTTCGTCAGCTCCGCAAACTGAAGATGTTGGACCAGAGCAAGATACACCAGTAAGTAAGTCGACTAAATCTACGAAGTCTAGTAAATAGCTAATGGACTACAAGAACTATTCGAAATACGATGACGTAGTAACCAAGGTTAAACTGCTGTTACCAAATAGTAGTAATAACCCAAGCTATGAAAGTATTGTTGATTTTACAGTTGAAAAAGCAATCAATGATGTTGCTAACTATTGCAATACACCGATTGACGAACTGCCAGATGAGTTATGCAGTGCAATTGTTAGTTTAACCGCACAATTACTTGATACTCATGGTTGGCTTAATGGTCAACAAGACGACAGCGATATAGGCTCAATTACTGAGGGCGATGTTTCAGTTACTTTTAAGCAGCCTAGCGAAATCTATAAAGATTTGCAGACTGTTAATGCAATCAGCGATGATTTTCGCTCGATATTAAATAAATTTAGGAGGTTACCTGAACAATGAGTGAAAGTAAAATTACTACCAAGATAGAAATTAATGTAGATCAAGCAATTGGAGCACTTGATAAGCTTCTGGATAAACTTAAAGAGGCAAACAATGAATATGAAAAACTAAGAAATAATTCGAGGTCGTAATTATGACTATATTTGGCGGACTGACCAGAGTAGCACCACTGCTTTGGCATGATAAAGCAAAATAACTGGTAAGCGAGCAATGAAGCATGGTGCTATCACTGATAGCGAAACCGTGACGATTGTTTCTGATGAGCCATGTAAAGTTATCCTAAAAGGGCAAAAAGCCAGCACACAATCGTTTTTCGGTACTGATGAATACGATGCAGAATTGTTAATTAGGACTGGCATTGATATTCCGGCAGGTGGTCATATCAGTGTAACTGATGTAAATGGCAAAGTTACTCAGTATAAGCGAGCTAGCAAAGGTTATACCGGTTATGCTAGTCATAAAGAACTAGCAATGGTAAGGGATGAGAAAGCATGAGTTTAGGAACTGTTGATGATAGTGAGTTTAAAGCTTTTAAGAACAAAATTACTAGCGTAGTAAATGGTGGTCAGCCTAAGCAAGCGATTGGTGAGAGTGCTGGTCGAATTGGTCAACAATCGCTTAAGCAGTTTAAAGCTAATACGCCAGTTGATACTGGTAATTTAAGACGTTCTTGGCAAGTTGATGGTCCGCACTATGATGGCACAGGTTGGGGCATTAAACTTAGCAACAATGCTGAATACTCGTCTTTTGTTGAGAACGGTCACCGAACTTGTGGTGGTGGCAGTTGGGTACCAGGGCAATTTTTTATGGAGAAGTCAAAAACGCAAATCGAAAGTCAATTGCCATTCTTGATTACGCCATTATTAGTTAAGTTTAGGAACCTATTATCATGACAATTACAGAGCGCATAGCAAACGAAATAGCAGCAATCTTTCCAGATGCAGTAATTTATACAGAGAACCAAGACAGCAACTTTCAGGAGCCGTCTTTTTTTATCCAAAAAATTTTAACTGCAACTACGCCACTGCTACTTGAGAACCAAGACCGAAAATATCACTACCAGATAGTGTATTTCCCTAATCCTGACCATCCAAATGCAGATATGGATCGTGTGGAAGATAAACTGCTAGACAATTTTACACAGTTATCAGGCTTTGCCGATATTCATAATCGCGAATTTGACATTGATACAGCTAACACAGTGCTGGAAGTTAAATTCGAAGTATGGACCTGGGCAATTAAGCAAGATACTACGATTAAGCAAAGAAAGGTAGATGTAAATGGCGGAGTCAAAGACTGAGACAGTGCAGGAAAAGCCGTTTAGCACTATTAATAAGTAAGAAAACAGGTTTACGAAGAAAGCTATTCTTAATAGTAACTTGTTTGCAACCATTGATAAGGACATCTTACGTACTGTTTTAGAAAATGGTAAGACATACACGGTTGAAGAATTGCAAGCAGCAATTAAGAAATTTAAAGGAGGAATTTAAATGGCAGGCGGAACATGGAAAACGCAGAATAAGCGGCGTCCAGGAGCATATATCAATGTTAAGGGTGTTGCGCAACCAACTTCTGACTCTAGCTTAGGTAGAGCATTATTGCTAAGTAACGCACAACTAAATTGGGGCGAAAAAGGTGTTATTGAAGTACATAACGATAGTAATTTTAAAGAATTACTAGGGACGACGATTGATGATTCTAAGTTAGTAGTATTAAAGCAAGTACTCAAGGGGGCCGAAACAGTCCTCTTTTTAAATATTAGCGATGGTACCAGAGCCAGTCTTGATGACCCAGCTTTACCTTGGAAGTTTATTGCTAAATATCCAGGCACTAGGGGTAACGACATCTCTGTTAGTTTGGAAAAGGACCCAAATAACGCAACGATTGTCAACGTGACAACGCTGTTTGGCACTGAAATTGTCGATGAGCAGACAATTACCACGACAACGGGTAATAATCTGGTGGCTAATGATTATGTCATTCCGACAATGACGGAACAGGACAATGGTCAAGCTAAGCTGGAAGCAATTAGTACGGCAGCCAGCTACAAGTTAACTGGTGGGACAACAACGCCAGCTAATACCGAAGACTTAATGTCTGACGTGATGGAAACGGAAAACTATTCGGTTGTTACAACAGCTGGTTACCCAGAAGATAGTAATATTCATGCGTTACTGGTTACGGCAGTTAAACGGCTGCGGGATACAGAAGGTATGAAAATTCGCGGGGTAATTCCAGCAAGTTCAAGCATTAATCAGGCTAATTATGAAGGAATTTCTGTTGTCGCTAACGGCTTAACTTTGAATGACGGTACAGACTTATCTGTCACTAATGCAACAGGATATTTTGCTGGACTGTCCAGTTCAGTTGATGGTTCGGCGTCTTTAACTTATACCGAGATTGAAGATGCCATTAGTGCTAATCCGCGGTTGAACAATGAGAAAACTATCGCGGCATTGAATGCTGGTCAGATTGTCTTTACAACGCGTCCAGGTCAACGAGTTGTGATTGAGCAAGATATTAATTCACTAATCAAATTTACTAAGGATAAGCCTAAGAGTTTCAGTAAGAACAAAGTTCTGCGGGTGTTAGATCAAATTGCCACTGATACAGAACAAGTCTTTGAACAAAGCTACTTAGGCAAAGTTGGCAACAACTCCGCTGGTCGTGATTTATTCAAGGCTAATCGAGTAAGTTATTTACAAGGCTTAAACGACAGCAATGTTATTCAGGATTTTAGCGCAACTGATATTACGGTTAATCCTGGTACAGATAGTGATTCAGTTGTTGTCGATTTGGCAGTCAAGCCTGTGGATGCAATGGAAAAGCTGTACGTCACAATTAATGTAGGATAGGAGGAACAATATGCCTTTAGAAGCAAGTGATTTTTTAAATGGTAGAAACGCGATTTCTACAAAAGAAGCAACTGTAACCTTAACGATTGCTGGACACGTCTATAAGATGATTGAATGTAACGAGTTTACAGCCAAATTGGAAAAGAAGAAGGAAGATATTCAAACTCTCGGAACGCACTGGAAGCGGAAGAAGACTACTTCTATTGAAGGAACTGGAACGCTGAGCGGCTACCTGATTAACTCTAATTGGATTAAGCAAGCAATGCCATACGTTCAAAATGGTCGTGACTTGTACTTTGACATTACGTTAACGATTGAAGACCAAACGACTGATTGGGGTAAGCAGGTTGTTCAACTCAATAACGTCAATCTTGACACCATTCCGATTGCCGATTTCAAGGCTGATGATGGTGTAATGGAAGTCAAGTCTGACTTTTCGTTCGAAGGCTTTAGCTTAATCAATGAATTTAATGGCAGTTTACAATAAGGAGAATAAATTATGACTGAAAATATCAATGACTTTTTAATGAAGAACGTAGAAAATCCCGTTAAAACGGAAAACGTTAAATTTAAACGTTTTAAATCGCCGTTTAAAATTAAGTCACTATTGGCTGAAGATGTTACTAGATTGCGGAATCAAGCAACTAAGCAGACGTTAAACAGTAAGACACACCAATACGAAGCGCAAACTGACCAGAATAAATTTACTGATTTAATTGTTGAAGCAAGTGTGGTATCGCCAGACCTCCACAATGCGGAACTGATGAAAAGTTATAGTGTAGTTGACGGGGATGCAGCTAAATTATTACAAAGAATGCTGACGATTGGCGAATACAGTGAACTTGCTGACCGGATTATGAAGATTTCGGGTATTGAAGACGCCGAAGCAGTGAAGAATACGGCAAAAAACTAATTGAAAACTCAGTTGGCGACTTTGGTGCTTTTCACTATGTACTTAATGAATATCATTGGACACCAAAACAATGGACAGAACTAAGTGCAAGAGAAAAAGCGCTAATCGTTGCGTCAATTGAAGTTAGACAAAAACATGAGAAAGAAGAAGTTGAGAAGATGAAACGGGAGAGCAAGGCGTAAGGTCTTGCCTCTTTTTGTTATTGCAAGAAAGGAGGTAAATATATGGGAGTAATTGAAACCACAATCCGCTTAAATGACGCTTTTAGTGGGACGCTGCGCAAGCTTGAATCAGGTTTGAATGCAGGTTCAAGTGGTTTTGACAAGCTAAAGGGTGCCTTAAATGGTGGCAACATGTTTGGTAATGCGACTAAGCAATCTAACGGATTTTTCAAGTCAATGGTTGGTGGAACCGTTGTGGGAGGCATGATTAGTAAAGGAATTGGGGTTATTACTGATAATCTTGATGGCGCAATTGATAGACTTGATACTATTAATAATGCTAGCAGATCATTTCAGAATATGGGATTTTCTACTAAAAATACTAAATCAGCTATTTCAAGCTTAGATCAAGCAGTAAACGGGTTACCAACTCCTATTGATTCAGCACTTCGTAATACGCAATTATTAGCAGCATCAACTGGAAAGTTAGATAAGTCAACGCAAATATTTAAAGCAATGAATGATGGCATTCTTGGCTTTGGTGGTACTTCGGCTATGGTTAATAATGCAGTTTTACAATTATCACAATCCTTAGCTAATGGCAAAGTAGATGGTATGACGTGGAACAGTATGCTGAATAGTAATATGGGTCCAGTGCTTGAAGCAATCGCTAAAAAAATGAAAATAACCACTGGAGAACTAAAAGAAGGATTGTCGAAAGGTAAAATATCAGTAGATCAGTTTGAGGATTCGTTAATTTCTTTAGATAAAAAAGGTGGCGGAGGTTTAAAATCACTAACCAAAATTGCTGCTGATTCTACTAAAGGAATTAAAACTAGTTTAGCTAATTTACATACTGGAATAAAGAATGCATTAGCAACTGGAATATTAAAGCCACTTGTAGATGCAGGATTCACTGATACATTAAATGATTTGACAACCAAAATAAAGGCATCTGGACCACAAATTGCTAATGCATTTTCACAAATAATTGATAAAGTAAAATCAATTTCAAGAAATATATTTGAAGGTTTTAAATCAACAGGAGCATTATCAGCTGTGAGTGGTATGTTTCATGATATTAGCGCTACTATTGGCAGCATTATGGCAAAAGCTTCATCTGGGGGAGGTAATAATTTCTTTACTCAACTCGGCAGTTTTGCAGGAGGTGTCGTAAGCGGTGCTGCTAATGCGATTGACGGTATAGCTAGGGCTATTGGAGGAATGAACCCAGCTACACTTCAAGATTTAGCCTCTGCTTTTATCATTCTTAAATATGGTATGAAGGGATTAGTATTCACTGTCGTTGTAAATGGACTTAGAAATATAAGTCGACTAGATTCTGGTCAAATAAAACAGATTGCAACGGCTATTCAAATTTTAGCTGGAGCTTTAGTTGCATTGAAAGCAGTTAAGGGAATAGCCAATGGAATATTGTCAATCAATAGTGCTATTTCTTCTTTATCCGGAATTATGGAAGCTATTGGTTCTGCACTGAGTGCCGGTTTGGGGGTCGCGCTTGGTACAATCGCAGCTGTATTAGCAGCTATAACAGTAGTAATAGGTGTAGCTGTGTGGGCATGGAAAAACAATTTTTTAGGATTTCGTAGCTTTGTTTCGAATATTTTTAGTAATTTAGCGGCAATTTTTGAACCATTTAGACAAGCTATTGGTAACTTAGGTAATGCTTTGGCACCTGTAGGT
Organism: Lactobacillus sp. ESL0703; assembly: GCF_029433435.1. Lineage (NCBI taxonomy): Bacteria > Bacillati > Bacillota > Bacilli > Lactobacillales > Lactobacillaceae > Lactobacillus > Lactobacillus sp. ESL0703. The sequence goes on along the minus strand of NZ_JAQTIB010000001.1, from coordinate 513,577 downwards.
CAGTTGTTAAGTGTTATTGGGATGGTAATAGCAGGTTCAATCGTCGGCTCTTTATATCTTTTAGCAGGAGCAGTGGCTGTAGTTGTAGACCTCTTTTCAATGTTAATTGATATTGTGTCAATTGTTATTTTTTCTTTTAGAATTCTTGTTGATGCAATTAATGTTGTGTTACAAGCTTTAAGGGATTTGTTTACTTTAAATTGGAGTTTTAGTAATGCAAGGAATGCAATTAATCAAGTTAAATCCGATGTTAGTGGCTTGAAAGACACTTTTAGCAACTTGGGTAATATTGGTAAAAATGGTGCAACAGCAGGGTTTATAAATGCTTTGAGCAATATCGATAGTAAAGCTAAGACCACTCAATCTGATTTAAACGGGATTAAGGTACCTAACATTGCTCAGAATAATGCCAGCGTATTTAATATGAACAATGTTGCAGCTAATAAAGCAGCGTTAAACAAGAAAGTTAAAGTGGGCTATACATTCGATACTAATCCTGCTGGACTTAAAAATACTCAAAATCAAATAACAGGGCAATCAGTAAAAACTAAGGTTACACCTGATATGTCTAAAATAGGCAACTTGCAACAACAAGTTCAATCAAAAATGAACAATAAACCAATTAAGGTTAAAATTGCTACACCTAAAGTGCCAACGCCAAAGGCACCTAAGATGAAGACTATCAAAGCTAAAGTTGCCAAGCCAAAAATTCCAACACCTAAAGCACCAAAGATTAAAACTTTGCATGTTAAAGTCGCAAGACCGGTTATTCCCCAGCCTAGAATGCCTAAATTGAGAAACATTCCAGCCCCTCATGTAGGCAGACCGTCAATGGTAGGTGTTGTTTCTGCGGCAGCCGATGCATTAGTTGCACAAGCTGATCGGGCGGCACGTGCAAAAGCAAAAATTCATTCACCATCAAGGCTATTTGCTGAAGTTGGTAGTTTTATCGGTCAAGGTATGGCTTTGGGAATGAATAAAACTACCGGTTTAGTTAGTGCTGCAGGAGCAGGATTAATCGATGCCGCTAATACTGGAGGTACCGTGGGCGTTAATTATGCTGGCTCTGGCTCAATTACACCGGCTAGCTTGACACGCAGTCAGGTATTTTCTACTCGTAATAACAGTAGTAATAGTAGTCACGCTGTTACGATTGCCAAAGGTGCCATTGTAATTAATGGCTCAAGCAAACCACAACAAACGGCTGATGAAATTATGACAGCTATTGAAAAGCGCATGGTTGAAATTGATAATAGGAGGCTTTAATGGACAATAACGATAAGTTCGCAGTGTATCTAACCAACTATGCTAATAATGAGACTATTGAATTACCGCTTAATCCAAGTGACCTAAAAATCAAATATGAGTCTGATGATAAGACGCAAACGGTAATTAATCTGGGTGAAATCAATCAACTTGGCCCACTGAAACTTAGTACTATCGAAATAGAAAGTACGTTTCCTAAAGACGACCATTTTGTTTCAACTGCTGATTTTCAAGAGCCAACCTATTACATTGATTGGCTGAAAGAAATTCAGAAGAGTAAAGGGCGAGTACAGCTGGTAGTTGCTTCGACTGAATTAAGTAGGACAATGACAATTGCTAGTTTTGAACCGGGCTTTAAAGATGGCTATGATGGCGAATATACTTATACTTTGGAACTTAAGGATTACCGCAAGGCGAGCTATAAGAAAGTTAAGAAAAAGAAGAAAAAGCGTAAGTCAGGTCATAGCAAGCACCGCAATAGCCCTGCTAAGAAGATTGGCAGAGGCTCAACAGTAATTGTGAATGGTAGATTGCACTTAGATAGTGACGGACGTGGAGCGGGTGCTTACGAGAAAAATGCAAAGCGTAAGATTACCAACATTGCAACGGGCCACAAGTACCCAATTCATGTTTCAACGCTATCAGGTGGCGCTCGTGGTTGGGTCAAGAAAGGTGATGTGAAAAGAGCATGATAACCTTTTTTCAAATTTGGTCACGAGATAAAAAGAAAGGTTACGATGTTAAAAACATTGTCGCTAATCCGAAATGGACAACAGATCTGAACTTTTCTGCTGGGCAATTAGATTTCGATTTAATTTATCAAAGTAAGACTTATCTGCCAGCGCTTGGCAGTATTGTTAAGTTCTATTGGGATCACAAAAAGGTCTTTTATGGCTATGTTTTTAAGGCAGAACTTAAAAGTGGTAAGACGGTTAGTATTACAGCTTACGACAAGACGCGATATTTAAAGAACCAAGATTCTATCGTGTGGAAGACAGGAACAATTGCCGATCGGTTTACTAATGTCTGCAAGCGAGCTGGCATCAGTCACAAAGTAGTTGACCGACCGAAGCATAAGGTAGCTGCGGAAGTTTGTGACGGCAAGTCATACTTCGATATGCTAAAAAGTGCAATCAAGAAAACATTGCGGGCGACTAACCACATGTATTTCATTTATGCTAATTATTCGCGGGTTGAACTGTGCCGAGCACCGCGTAAGAAGCTTAAGCTGATTTTGGATAGTGACTCAGGGATGACGGATTTTACATATTCTAAAGACATTGATAATACAGCAAACGTAGTCAAAATCGTTCAAAAGAATGAAAAGAAATCCAAGTCTAAGACAGCTACAGCAAAAAGTGACGATCCTAAAAGAACGAGTTTTAAAACGGTAACTAAAAAGATGCCGAGCGTGAAGCGCTGGGGCAAATTGCAGATTACAGAAAATAAGAAAAATAAAGCTAATCATGCACAGATGGTTAAGCAAGCGAAGAATGTCCTAAAGCAAAAGGATTTAGCCAATAAGACATTAACCGTTAATTGCTTAGGTAACCTTGATTTAGTGGCAGGTAATTCGGTTGAAGTGAAAATTAAGGGTTATCGCACAATAAAGAATTGTGGCATTTTAAAGGCAACGCATAATTTTGGCACAGATTATAATTGTGAATTAGAAATGAAGGTGATGGCGTCATGGCTGGCGAGCGACTCTACAGAATGATGCATGAACGCGGCGGTTCGGATAATGAATACTGTGACATTGTTTATGGCACGGTTGATTCGGTTGACCCACTGAAAGTGCAGTTAGCTAATGACATGATTCTGACCGATGATTTTATCATAATGGGTAAGAACATTGGGAAGATTGTACTAGATTCTAAGGCTAAGATTTATGCGCATAGTGACCAGGTTGGCAGTGAGGCAGGTAATCGCCCTGAATTGATTGAAAAGGTTAGGTATGAATTGGACAATAGTTTAAAGGCTGGTGATAAGGTGACCATGATTCGTATGGATGGTGGTCAGCAATTTTATCTGTTTGAACGTGAACCGAAAGTCAAATTGAAATTGACATAGTAAAATAATTCTCTTTTATGTATAATGAAAATGTTGGTTGAGAAACCAACTAGCCTATAAGTAGGAAGTGAGTTAGATGACTCGCAGAGATTACCGTAGGGCAAGCAAAAAAGCCAACCGCAAGGTAAACTTTAATCGTTTTACTAATGTGGTTAGCTTTCTAGCGAGTCTTGCAACAATCTTGAGCTTGTTACTCCAATTGTTCCAACTTTTTAGGTAACAAGCAAAGGGGAAGCGGGAACGTTTCCCTTTTGCTGTAATTATAGCAAAAACTAAGGATTATTCAAATGAAAAAACATGAGACTCGATGGCAAATAATAAAATTAATCTTGGATATAATTATTATAATTTTGGCAGGGATTCTTATTTATGAAAGAATAAGGAGGTGGTAAGTTGTGAACGATGAAGACGTAATTATTGATGACGATGACGGCTTAGATACAGTTGACGAAGACCAAGATAATGATGAAGAAGTAGAAGAAGATCAACCAACTTTGACTTTTTTTATTAAAAATGGACGAATTCGTAATAAAGTTGACGAATTATCAGCAATGGTTCAGGCAGTCGATAAAATCTTAAAAACTGAACGCTTTGTCTATCCAATTTATAGTGACCAGTACGGCAACGACTTACCAGATTTATTCGGTAAGTCGTTTTCTTATGCTCGTGTTGAAATCAAGCGAATGCTGAAAGAAGCACTACTTGATGATGACCGGATAACTGAAGTGACGATTGACGGCATTAAGCAGTCAGACAGCACCACGTTATCTGTGACCGGGACTTGCACCACAATTTATGGAGATGTGCCAATAGAAAGCGAAGTGAAGATAAGTGACACCAGATGAGTTAGCAGCGGAATTTGAAGAACACGATGTAGATTATTATATGGAAGAAATGCTGGACGCAGTACCAGATGACATCGATAAGCGTGAAGATTCGGTAATTTATGATGCAATTGCCCCCGCCGCTTTGGTTATGGCGCAAGAGAATCAACGTATGGCAATGATTATCAAGGAGACATACGTGAGAACGGCTGAGGGTGAATTCTTGGATTATCGGGCGCAAGAGCGAGGTACTAATAGATACCCAGCAACACAAACAGAAGTCAAAGCGAAGATAACTGATAGTGACGGCAATGCAATCAATAATGTAGAAATAGGCGACCAATTCGCAAGTATTGGTGAAACGCCTATTTTTTATACTGTCACACAGATTTATGATGACTTAACGGTTGCGATGACAGCTGACGACCCGGGAACAACACCTAATGGTTATCTAGGACAAATTCTACCAGTTACACCAAATGATGAATTGTCCTGGGCAGAAATTATTGAAATTATCGCACCAGCACGGGACGAAGAAACTGACGACCATTTACGAGCTAGATTGTTAGGCTCAGATGATTGGATTGCCTACGGTGGCAATATTGCGGACTATCTAGCAATGACTAGTAAGATTACCGAAGTAGGTGCAACGCAGGTTTATCCCGTTTGGAATGGTGCAGGCACGGTTAAGTTAGTCGTTTTAAATAATGACTTGATGCCAGCTAATCAGGATTTGATTAATAAAGTTAAAAACCTGATTGACCCTACTGATAGTGAAGCTCAAGGTTATGGCTTGGCCCCAATTGACCATCAGGTTACCGTAACTGCACCCACAGCCTTAACCGTTGATATTGCGACAAACATTCAGATTGACAGCCAGCACAGTGCAGATGTAGTTAAACAGCAAATTAATGACCAATTATCCGAGTACTTTAAGAATTTGCGAGCAAGCTGGAATTTAATTGATCCTAAGACAGGACGCGGTTATGCTATGATGATTTACCGATCGAAAATATTGTCGCAAATTATGCAAATTGAAGGCGTGATGAACGCCACAATTCCTAGCTTGAATTGTGCGGATAGCGATATTAAGTTAGTGTTTGATAATAATACTTCGCAATTACCTATCTTGGGGACGGTGACACTGAATGAGTAATAACTTGATGAATTATTTACCAGATTACTACCAAGATGTGTACGAGATTCAGGCAATTATGCATGCACATGGGCAAGTTTTAGATGAATTTGAGAGTAAACAAATTCGGACGCTGCTCAATCAATTTGTGACACAGGCTGATAGTAAGGGGATTGCAGTATTTGAAAATCAGGTTGGTGTGCAACCAAGCCCAGGCGATGATTTAGTAACCAGACAGAACCGAATGCTAATGCATTTATTGCCGCCAAGACCGATTACGATTAGGTATTTAAGAGAACTGTTTAAAACTTTGAAAATACCAGTCAACATTACGATTGATTATGGTCAAAGAAACGCTATCGTTGAAGGCAATAGCAGCATTACTGATGCCCAAATTGATAACATTAGATATATTCTTAACGTTTATCTGCCAGCTAATATGATTTATGAAATCAAGATTGCCTTGAAGCAGGCACTAATTAGTAACGACCTGTTTATTGGTATAGGAATGAAATCAAAAGTAACAACGGTAATAGATGCAAATGTGTCGCAGATTTTTTAAAGGAAGTGATAAATATTGTCAAAATATAATAAGACAGTTCTGACGAATGCTGGGATTGATCTAGCCAAGAAAGTTAACGCTGGGCAAACTAAATTCAGTATTACTAAAGCAGCAACTAGTAGTGAAAATTTGTCTGATAAGAGTATTGCTGACTTGCAGAATATGACTGAACTGCCAAGTATTATGCAATACGGAGAAATCAGTGATGTTGAGGACTCTGCACAGGATAAAGATACTGTAATTGGCATGGACTTGGAGTTTACCAACAAGGAATTGGCACATGGCTACAGTGTTAATACGATTGGCTTGTATGCCAAAGAAGATGGTGGTAATGAATTTCTATATGCCATTGCGACGGCTGTTGATGCCGAACACATGCCAGACTTTAATAATAAGGCAATGTTCCAGTTCAACATAACGATATATGTAGTAGTTGGACGGTCTAGCAATGTAACAATTAATGTTACTGAAGAAGACGTTACTACCAAGCAAGATTTAGAAACGGTAAAAACAGAGCTAGGTCAAAAAGCAAACTCAACTGATGTTACGAAACAAATTAATCAAGCCAAAAGTGATGCTGAAAAATATGCTTACGATCAGGCTAAACTTAATGATGATAATTTTAAAGGTTTAAAGCAGCGAGTTGATAATCATGATACGGCTTTAAATGGTAAAGCAAGTAAGCAGGATGTCACAGATGCGAAGCAATATGCAGATAGTGCTGCAAAAACTGCACAATCGAATGCGAAAAATTATACTAGTTCTCAGATAGCTAATTACTATAATAAGCAGCAAACCGACACTTCTTTAAATTAAAAGGCGCCTTCAACTATTGATGGCCATGATGTGGCACACCTGCTGCATGACTTTGTAAGTCTATGGGGTGGTGATGCAGAACGTGAGCCTATCATCAATGGGAATTCAACCCATTTTTTCGATCAAGTTGAACTGGTCGGCAGAGTACTTACTGCTAGCGGCTTTTTTGCGATCGATAGTAATAATTATACTTTCCCAATTAGAAAAAATGATGGAAGCTACTCAAATGAACAGCTAGCTACTGCATTGAAGTTGATTAGCGAATATACGTATTCGAATAAAGCCTATGCTGATATGGCAGCCGATAAGGCTAAAAATGATGCAGAGACTTACGCTAATAACAAGTCAAAGGATAAAATTAGTTCAGTATTTGTCAATGGTAACAAAGTAGAGCCTGATCCTGAAAGTGCTGTTAATTTGAGTTCTGTTACCAGCTTTAATGGTAAAACTGGTGATTTGCAAGTTCCGCTCTATGCATCAAACTTGCTTGAAAACACTTCGGTTAGTCCACAGGCTATTGGTGTTAATGGCCAAATTGGCACTAATCAAATTGCTGTAAACAATGGCGAAGTATATTCAGCTAAAGCCTTCGTTGACGCAACCAACAGCAATACAGATATTTATTTATCATTTTGGCTTTACACTGAGAATGACGCTCCAGTAAGAACTACATCTGAAAATATTGTTAAGGCTGGACAATCAGGTTGGATAAGTACGGATTATAAAGTTCATGATTATAATGGAACACCAATTATTGCCATTAAGTTGCATACACATGGCGATAATTCGAATGTATCATTTGCTAAAGTAGCCAAGTGGCAAGACGATACTACACCGCCAGATATGACATGGCTTCCCGCTCCTATTGACATAGCGACTATGCAAGATATAAAGATTTTGCAGGGACGTGTAACTGTATTGGAAAATCGTGAGTATGCTAAAGATGCTGGAAATGATGCTGACGCGCTTACGTATTCACAATCACATCCTAGTGTAATTGTTTTTGGTAATTAGAAAGGAGAGTAATAACGTGATTTTTAATGGTAAGAATCATGACCATTTTTATTATGGTGGGCAAAAATGGCGTCAAGATGATGTTGAAAAAATTGGTAAAACTATAATATTAACGGTTGGTACAAGTCTTTATGATTGCTTAAACGGTATTGGTGCACCAAGTATCTTTAATTATTTTGATGGCATTGAAGAAAAAACAGTTACGGGAGTTGCATATAACTATTTAGGTAGTTTAATGTTTCAAGTGGTAATTTTTCCGAGCGAGACCGACATAAACTCGGGAAGATATCTTTGGGTGCATGCTAGCGATGTAAAAATAATTTAATATCAGATTTTGGCGGTGCAATACCAATAGATTGACGTACTCTAATACGTACGCTAAAATACATCTTATTAGGAGGTAAAATTATGTCAGAAATTGTGACACCAACTAAAGCAAGGTCAAATTTGTATAGCTTGATTAATGAGACTAATCGTGATGCGAAGCCAGTTTTTATTGCTGGTGCTACTGATGAAAAAAGTGCTGTTTTAATTAGTAAGCGCGAGTATGATGAACTGCAGGAGACATTGGCACTAGTAGCTAATGGTCAATTGCAAGAGGCAATAAAACGTGATGACAGAGATGATAAGGCGGTAAATTTAGACGATATGATTGCCGAGATTGATAATGAATGAGTGGCAAATCAAAATTAAATCATCTGCTAAAAATGATTTAAGAAAAGTCATGCAGAGTAATTTACGAACGCGATTTATGGAAATTAAGCAAACACTGGAGAATGATCCTTATGAACCAATCCAATCTTTTGAGAAGCTAGAACCTACAGGTCGAGATTATTATTCACGAAGATTAAATGGTAAACATCGGGTAGTTTATAAAATTAATAAGCAAGATAAAATAGTCGAAATTCTGTCTTGCTGGTCACACTATGAGTAAAGCAATTTAGCAGAAAAGCTAAGTTGCTTTTTTAATAGAAAGGAAAAATTAAAATGACAGAAGAAACAAAAACATATATTTATTACAGAAGCGACAATCAAGTGCCGTTTGCAATTGACAGAGAGGAACAACCATTTGGCGATTATATCCCTTGGCCGTTTGTCGCTGAGGCACCTGATCCATCAATCCAGTCACCAAAGTATGACTGGAACAAACGGGAGTGGTATGAATACAAGCCTGATGCGCAAGGTCAATTAATTAATCAGCTGTCAGCAGATGTGAAAGATGTTAAGACTGATACAGAACCAATCAAGGAAGATAAGACGACGATTGACCAGACGCTTACTTCGCTTCAAACAGGGCAGACAACAATTGGTCAACAAGTCGGTAATGTTGTTGATATGATGTCGCAAATGATGGCAGCAATGACCACAGGCGACGCAGGAAAGGAAGCTGAATAATGTTTAACTTAAAACACTTTGCACCAATTATGGAAAAGGTATATCAATCACTTTATAACTCAAAAATTTACAACAAGGCTAAGATTGCTTCATTTGTAGTGCTAGGCACAATTGATGCGGCAGCGTATAAGCGAATTACTGGAGAAGAATATGAAGCATCTACTGAAAATAGTAAGTAGGTGCTATTTTATTGGACTGGAATAATTTGTGGGATTGGTTAAGTAGGCTAGGCATCATCACTTGGGTGTCAAGTCTATGGCACCGTCACCGTAAGAAAGTGGCGGCAGAAAAAGAATTATTGGAGCAAGTTCCTAAAATCAAGCAAAGCGTTGATGAACTGACTAGATTGGTTACGCAACTTAAAGCGGGTGAAGTTGAGGACTTGCATGTTGAGTTAGATGAATTATGCCATGTGATTATTAAACAGGGCCATTCAACACGCAATCAATATACAAGACTGAACCAAATTTATGAAGTTTATCATGCACTCGGTGGTAATGGTTTAGGAACGAAACTATATGAGGAAGCTAAAGCACTTCCGACAATTTAAGGAGATTAATTATGGTTAAAATTATTTTCGACACAGTGTACGCTGTGTTATTTTTATTGGCTGTTTTAGTTGGCTTCTATGCCACTAAGCATGTAACTAAGAACAAAGCATTATTATTTGTAGAAGACTTGGCAAAAGCTTTTGTTCATCAAGCTGAAACAACTGATTTACCTGGAAAAACTAAGATGGACAATGTAATCAGCAGTGTTGAAGACACTTTGGTAAATCACGGAATTAAGGCTGATGCTTCGCTTGAAGCTGTAATTCGTGCTTTTGCTGAACAAGAAGTAGCCAAAATGAATGTTGGTAAGAAAGAAGATGCTAAAGTTGAAAGTAAATAAAAAATATCAATTAGCAGATAATGAAGGTAGTTCACAATTAGCTCAACCACGGTTTATTGTTGCTCACTCAACTGGGACACCTAATGGAGAAGCTTGGGCAATTGCAAGGAACATGAAAAATGGTATTAACACTAGCCAGACTTATGTTCACTTAGTCGTTGACGATAAAAGCATTTATCGTGTTGGCGCTTATAGTTATAAAGCCTGGGGTGCAGGCGAACCAGCTAATAGTCTGGCACCAATTCAAATTGAACTTTGCGAGTTTACCAATCATCGTAGAGCCATGAAGACGTACAAACATTATGTTAACTGGCTACGTTGGGCAGCCAAAAAGTACAATATTCCTTTAGAGCTAGATACCAGTTCTTATCGAGGAATTAAAACCCACAGTTGGCTAGTGCAGAATGGCTTGTCAAACACTAATCATGTAGACCCATGGCACTATCTGCCAAAGATTGGTGTATCTAAAGCTAAGTTCCAAAAAGACCTAAAGAAAGGCTTTAGCGGCGTTAATATTGCATTGACCAAATAAAATAGGATAGTGTTGGCATCTCTACGGGGACCAACGCAAAAGACCGTCTGTAGAGTTTGATAGCTCTATGGGCGGTCTTTTTTGCATGTTTATTGACAAGCTTAAGCTTAATTATTACAATGAAATTACCTAAAAGGTAATTTCATGGAGATTATTTATAAGAATGATAAAGTGAAAAAGCAGTGTACGTCACTACGACAGGCTAAAAAAGATTTTTCTGATAAAGTAGCAAAGAAGCTTTTAGGAAAAATTAATTTTATTACTAGCGCTGAAAACTTGGCATCGATTATAAATTATCAACCATTTAATTTTCATGCTTTAAGAGGAAACCTTGAAGGATATTATGCAATGGATATTGATGGACGGCGAAGTCAGTATAGACTTATCGCTTGCTTTGATGAATACAGCAAAGAACAAGTTTTTACAAAATCACAGATAATAACGATAATCGAGATAACGGAGGTAAGTAAGCATTATGAGTAATGAAACAGAATATAAAGACCTAATTGCTTTTCATCCGGGGTCTTACATTGAAGAAATTGTGGAAGATTTAAATATCACACAGGCGGAATTTGCCGATCGCCTTGAGGTGTCGGCTAAGACTGTCAGTAAATTAATTAATGGTGAAACTGCAATAACTTCAAAAATTGCTAATAAATTAGCAAAGTTAACAGGAATTTCAATGAAGACTTGGTTAAGTTTACAAACAAATTATGAAGTTAAGTTAGCTGAAATCGAAAATCAAAGAAATGCAGATGAAAAACGTGCATGTGATCTGATTGACTTTTCTTACTTTAAAAAATACGGTTATGCAGATAAAAGTAAAAAACGTTATAGTAAAAGCGAAAAAATTCAGATTTTAAGAAGATCACTTAAAACTTCGAATTTGTCACAATTATTTGAATTTAATCCATTAGTTAGTTATCGCAGAGCAGATTTTAGTGAAAAATCGATTGTATGTTCAAATGTTATGTTAGAACTAGCGACAATGGATGCAAGAAACAAAACTAACAATAAATATGAAAAGGTAAAACTCGAAAAAGCTTTACCGATTATTAGAAAGATGACTCTACAAAAAACTAAAGTATTTTATCCTAGGCTAAAACAACTTTTGTTAGATTGTGGTATTGTACTAGAAGCATTTCCAAATTTAAAAAATGCTAGTTTGAATGGTGCAACTAAAAAATTCAAAAATGGTAGCATACTCTTATTAATTACAGATAGAAATAAAAATTCCGATATATTTTGGTTTTCTCTTATTCATGAACTAGGACATATTTATTACGAAGACTTTTATTCTGATTATGAGGATAAAGAAAAATATCAGGAAAAAGAAAAGAAAGCAGACAGATTTGCTGAAAACTTTTTAATACCACAAGAAAGCTATAAAGAGTTTGTAAAAAAGCATAATTTTGATTTTGATGCTATTCAAAGTTTTGCTAAGAAGGTAAAAATAAATTTAGGTATTGTCATAGGTCGATTACAATCTGATAAATATTTAAAATATAATCAATATAGCAACTTAAAATCAAAATATAAAATTTCATTGCAACAAAATTAAATGCAAAGACCGCTCTGGAGGATAAAACCTCTGGGGCGGTTTTTGTTTTTGCTTATTTATTTCTGTTTTTAGCTATGTTTTCAAACAGCTTTTCATCATCTATATAACTAATCTCTAACTTTCTAGTAACCCATTCTTCATTATCGTTATATTTAAATTCAAAATTAAAATCAGTATTACAATTTGAAATTTTGAAATTTTGATTTTTATCAGTTCTAAATGTAATAATAAAGTCTCTTTTTGAATAAGGAGATAAAAGTAACGGCATACTATCCGATAAAAAGTCCATATTAGAAGCGCTTGTAAATCCTTTTTGTGCTGCATATTTGATGTCTGAGTCTATGAAATTAATGCAGTCGATTGAAAGTGGCTTAGAAGAACGATTTAAGACAGAACAATATAAGCTTAAATAATTACGTTTATCACTGTGATTGCCATCAGGTGATATTGTACCCGTAGAAAACCATATGGGATAAATTTTGGGTTCACGCTCTGCTTCTTCATCTTGTTTTTTATAAGAACTTCTTGCTACATATGCTGAAATGCCTGCTGCAACTGCTGATAAAAAAGCAGCTATCATTGATCCAATTGCTGTCCAATTAATTTTGGAACAAGTTGTAGCTATAGCAGAAAGAATAGCAGCAATAGCAGAAAAAATTACTGTCCAATTCAATATTTTCCCTCCATTATTAAAAGGGCTCCTTATCAGATGTATCTGCCACACATTGTAGAAAGGAATCGGTTTGTTCTTTTTATTGAGTATATTAGCCGGAATATATAAAGTCAATTGCTCTAATGTATGGTCGACCAGTATATATCTTTTTACTTTTAACACATATTTTGTCAAGTTTCGTTTATAAATCGAAAGAGATTCAAAAGAGATATTGTTGACATAGCAACGTTAATAATGATTTTTGAAAAAGAATCGAACGTGCTATAATATAGCTAATCAAGTAATTGCCACGTTAGTGGTCGATAGCAGCTATTAAATTAGCGTAGTAAGCAATTTGATCAGTTGCTGAAGCTGTCTTAATAAAATAAATACCACCCGTTTATTCGGGTGGTATTGTTTGTAAAAACTAAATTATCTTTATGATGGAGTCTGCATCAAAATTAAAATGCTGATATACCAACGATCATCAGGGGTTCAAATCTGAAATAGGCTATTTAGTTAAAATTCAAAATTGATACAAAATTTGATACAAAAGAGCTTAATAACGATTAATATTAATTTACGTGAAAAAATTGAAATCTTGAATTGATGGGATTTTTAATATCAGTTAACATTAGTTTATGCTTAAAAATCAATAATTGTTTTCCCTCATCTCCATAAAATGATGCCTAAATTCGTTGATATATCAGCATTTTATAAATGTTATGGACTGAATTTGGACTAAATGACCCAGCTGAATTAACAGCTGGGTCTATTTTTTTGCTTAAAGTGAGTCTAGAATTTCTTCAATATGATTATCTGATTTAGCCTTTAATTCATCAATCATGTGGGCATAGACTTTAGCGGTAATTGACATGTTTGAGTGACCAAGACGTTTACTTACAGCATAAAGGTCAACACCTTCATACAATAGAATCGAAGTATGCGTGTGCCGTAAACTATGAAAGTGAAAACCAGGTTGATTGATTTTGCACTGCTTTAACAATTTTTTTAATACATTATTACAAGCGGTTGGAGTAGGGACAGTTTTAAAGGATGTACCGAACACATATTTATGATTATACTTTTTCAATTGTTTTAAAATATCTAGCAGTTTATGGCTTACTCTAATAGTTCTAATCGAGGAAGGTGTTTTTGGTTCCTTTATCTGATTTGAAGCATATGCATAACTCTTGGTAATGCTAATTGTTTTTGCTTTAAAATCAATGTCAGACCAAGTAAGTGCCATAATCTCACCAACGCGCATTCCTGTATAGATAGCAGTTAAAATCATCTAGCGGCTATTATAATGCGGGTTTAAGTCAGATTCAGTTTGTTTAATTAATTTCTTAGTTTCAGCAACTGATAGATATTGAACATCCTTAGTACGATTTTTATCAAAAACCAAATTTACTCTGGCTGTAAAATCATTCTGAACAATGTGATCAACAATGGCATCGCTCACACACGCATGGATTGTGCCTTGTACCTTTAGCATTGTATTTTTTGAATGAGTCTTCCCATAATCATTAATAAAGCTTTGATATTGAACACGAGTAATCTTATTCAGTTTTTGTTCACCAAAATATTTAGTAATTAGAAAATGAATATTCCGATAACGATTAACAGTGCCTTTGCTTTTGCCAGGGATACGAAAAGTTTCAGCCCATTTCTTGTAATACTCGGCAAAAGTGGGATTTTCAATTACTATATCAGACTCAGCTTTTTGTACTTCTATCTTAGATGCCCACACTTGAGCCTGCCGTTTTGTTTTAAAGCCGTTTTTAGATTTTTGGTGGAATTGACCATCTTGTTTAAAAGATACTCTGGCGCGCCATACATTGCCGCGTTTATCAAAAGTTGCCATTAGAAACCACACCTCCGATGTGATAAAATATTTTTGAGCGCACTAATAGCGCAGATTACATGAATCGATTAAGAACAATGTTTGGTAGCTGAGTTCTTAATCGATTTTTTTGTTTACAGGTTTAATAATTGCTTCTTCTTAGCTTCAAATTCTTCCTGGGTAATGAGATGGTCATCCAATAATTGTTTGTATCTGCGTATTTCAGAAGGGGCGTCAGTTGGTGTGGCAGTATTATCTGATTGCCAACCATCAAGAATTGCTATGACATGATTTAAATCTGAATATGCATGTCTAACCAAAAAACCGTCTGCCTTATTATCTTTAGCATTTAAGAGATTAACACTAGCGGTTCTACCATTAGTTAGGCTGATAACTACGCTCAGCTTATCGATATATTCATTCATTTTACCACCGGTTGTGCCAGCAATAATGGCGCCAGGAGTTCCAGCGATGATTGCACCAACAGCAGCGCGAGTTATAGTGTGATGCTTATTTTTGTTATGGCCTTTTTCATTTACACGATATGAAACTATGTCATCAGCATCTGCATAAAATTCAACCCCGTGAAATGCTGTATTTAAATAAATTTTTCTTTTATCAATATTGAAGTAATAGCCACCATAGTAAACAGATTCTGCCTTGATAGATGCCTGTTCTTCCTTGTGCTGTTGCTTTTTTAGTTTTTCGGCATCTATTTCTGCTTGTTCCTTCTGTGCCTGTTTTAAATAAATATTATGAAAATCTACTCCTTGCTTAATAAATTTTCTAAAGTCTTCAATCGTATGTTCAGCAGTCCAATCATGGGATTGAGTAACTTTATACTTAGCTGCACAGTCTAGGCAGACATAGGTAGAATCTTTAAACTCTAGGGGATCATCTACTTTATAAATATCTTTTCCGCAAAATGAGCATTGTGCTATAGACTGACGAAAACGATGACTTACGGGAGCGACTTTTCTTTTGATAGCTTCTAACTTTACCGGGTCATCAATCAATTCTTTTATTTCTGCAATGGTTTGATTACCTATAAATTTATTCATATGTGCTTGATTAACACCACCAGAAAAGTTACCCGTTTAAAAACAGTTTTCACAAATCACACCATCTTTTAAAGAAATTTGAATATCCCAAAAGCCCAACTCTTTACCACAAATACCACATTTCTTTTGTGACATGATTAAAACCTCCTTCTTTTGTGTTAGAACAAGTTAAACGCATTAATAGCGTAGTATTTCGATAATCCATTAAAAACAAAGTTTGCCGACGGAGTTTTTAATGGATTTTTTGCTATTAATAACTCTTGTTTTACCAATTAACTTTTAATTGATATAAATGAGAGTCGTTATCATCATTATGTGCGTTAAATCTTATTTTAAGTGGCTTAATAATTTTAATGTTCTTGGGTATGGGGGCAACAATAACCATTTTTTGGATATTTAATTTATCGTTTTCAGTTTCATCAGTATAGGATTTCTTGCCTGGAACTTGATATCTGTTTTCAGTCATTAAATGATCATTTGTTTGGCCTGGAACTATGAGACCTTGTATATTTATTTCATTTGCAAATTTTGGATTTCCTTTTGCTGGGTAAGTGATAGCTCCACCATCTATTCCGACTACCAAGTCGGACTCATAAGCTTTTGGAATTTTTAGGCTTAAAAGTACAAATCCTTTAATTTCCTTATTTTTAGATGGTAATTGATAATCTAAATACTTTGGTTTTAAAATCCTAGGCTTTTTTAAATTTGCTATTTGTACTTTTGTGATTGTAGCAGGAGCTACTTTCCAGTTATCTTTATAGTTTACATTGTATGTACTAACTGAATCTAACTTGTATACAACACTATCAACATCATCAAATTCTCCACCAATGTCTATTTCAGAAGGAATAGGCTTTTTTGTGTTTTGTGTTTGTGAATGAGAAGTAGAACTGCTACTGTTGTGATTAGAACAACTACTTATTCCAAAAATAATTACCAAAATAATTACAATTGATATTAAACAGCCACCACAGCCCTGGCTGCTGTTATCTTTTTTACTCATATTAAAACTCCTTCAATAAAATATCGCCATAGTTTTAGTGTCACTGGCTTTGTGGACATAACAATTAAAACTTCCGTCTTGATTCAATAACTTTACCTAGAATTTATCTAGATTTTCTTTATTTAAAAGAATAGGGAGTATTGTTGGGCAATAATAAGATTTGCTTGCCCATATGTTTAACAGGTTTTAGAGTAACTTCTTCATTATCGTCTACTAAGACTGCAGTAATTTCACTATCTTCGACGGTAGTTTGCTACTTAATTAAGATAGTATCTCTAGAATTGAGCATTGGTTCCATTGAATTTCCTTTGCATCGTAAAGCAAAAATTGTGTCGTTCTTAGGGTGATTAATAAAATAGATGGGAGGTGCCCATCAATATTTTGTTTAGCTAATATTGGTGTTCTACATGCAATTTACCCACAAGAGGAACTTGACGAAATTTATTTATACCAAGGTTTCTTTGTTTTTAAGTATTGTTTTTTAGTCATAATTAAGCCTCAATAATTTAGCCTTTAAATTTAAAACCACCTAAAAAGCCAGTTGTAGCTAGTGTGTTTCCTGCTTCATCGTAAATATCAACCTCAGGTCTATTTTCCGATATTGTATCTTCTGGATATGGAGCATATTTATTTGCATAATTAATTCCTATATTCCATGCTTTTTTAGTAAGAGATCTTAATTGTGCATCTGTACCAGAAAGTGCATCATCCGTTAATGTGATTTCTATAGAAAGATTCTCATCGTCAAGCCTGGCATCAACAATTGTATTATTAGTATCTTCGGGCAAATTTGCTAGAGCATCTTTTAATTTTTTTAGATTATTATGTTTATTTTTGGCAATTAGTTTTCTCTTTTTTGCTTTTTCTTCTTTTTTCTCTTTAACTTCTTTTTCTTTTTTTAATTCAGCTTTATGTTCTTTTTCTTTTTTAGCCTTTTCTGCAGCAAGTTCTTTTTCTTTTTTAGCCTTCTCCGCAGCAAGTTCTTTTTCTTTCTTAGCTTTCTTTATGGCAAGCTCTTTTTCTTTCTTAGCTTTTTGTGCTTTTGTTAAGTGTTCAGGTTCACTTGTACTTTCATTTCTAGGGGTGGCAATTGAGCCAACTGTTAGTAAAATAAAGCCTACTATAAATGCTATTACTGAATTCCTTGATTTTTTCTTTTTAATGATGGAATATATTAAATAAATAATACTGCTAATTATGGTTACTATTCCTATAAAATCTAAAGTATTACCAATGCCAAAAATAAGTCCTAATCCCCATATTGCTACAATGACAATAATTATTTTAACCCAAGTTTTTTTGTACCAAGGTAGGGTAGTATTATTGATAGTAACCTTTTTGTTACTATCTGATGGCGAATTATTAATATCACTTCTATTGCTGCTATTATCTTTTTTACTCATACTAAAACTCCTTCAAAAAATTTCGCCATAGGTTTATTGTCACTGGCTTTGTGGACATAAATTTAGCTTGTATTCCTTCTAAATTAATTTATATTGTACCATTTGTATTTATGACTATTTAATAGGCTAGAATGACCAACTGCTCTTTTATTCAAATAGAAAAATAAACCTGCACCTTGATCTTGCTTTTCTTCAGTGTAATCATCTTTAACAGTTGCAAGTGTAGCTCCTATAACACCTTGTACCTTTTCAGCGACAGCACTTTTACTTTCATTATCTAGTTCAATAAAGTCAGTATTCACTTGGACATTAGCTCTGTCTGAGCTTTCTTGTCCAGTATATTTAATTGAGCTAATAAAAGGTGAGTAATTATATCGTTTGTCACCTTTAACATAGAAGTTTTGATCTTCTTTCAGGCTCTTTTTAAGCTCTTTATTTATTTTGGCATTCAATTTTTTCTGTTTATCAGCAGCCTCATTTTCTTTTTGCTGCTGTTCAGCTTGTTTATCTTGTTGCTTTTGCTCAGCAGTTTCAGAATTACTAGTAATGGTTTTTGTCTTCATAGTTTCTTCGATTTTTGCGTTAATATTTGGGTCGATATTCATACCAACTACTGAACAAATTAAGCTATATAAGAAAAAGGTACCTATAAGTCCGCACGACCAAGCTCTTAATCGACTATATTTAGCTTCTTTTTTTGAATATATGATTTTACTAAATTAAATGCGGGATATAGAAAAATCAAAGAAAGAATTAAGCAGAATAAGAACAGGTTTTCAAACATATTAAGATGAGTATCTGGTGGGTTAATAGCAAATTCTAATATCAGAAGTGAACTAGCTGAAATAATGCCACCTAAAATTCCACTAATCCATATTTTGGCTTTTGTGTATTTTACTTGCTTACCTTGTTTCTTTTTTCTTGAATTATCATAAGCAGGATATAATAGAAAAAATCCTATAGTCAAAGTGATAATTCCTGCCCATAAAAAGTCCCAATCCATATTTTAGCAAAGGTTGGTCATTAATAATACCGCTTACTTTAAAAATTGAAATACAAGGCTATCGTTCCTTATTTTATGATAAACGAAATTTTCCATTTATTATGTCAATTCTTGTTGATAATAGGAGTCTATGACTAATATCGTACGATAATTAAATACAAGAACAGTTGCAAAAAAATTATAAAAAGAGAGTAGTTAGGATCATCTTATTGAAAAGCTGATTAGGTATTATGGAACATGTGAGAATATAAGGCTTTGAAAGTAAGTACAACACTACTAAATAGATGTACGCTAAAATATAAGTTATTAGGAGGTAACATTATTGTAGAAAGTTAAGCTTGATCAAATTTGTATGGCTTAATTAATGAAGTTAATTGTGATTCTAAACAAATTATTATTGTTAGTGCTACTGATGATAAAAGTGCTGTTTTAATCAGTAAGCGTGAGCATGACGATCTACAGGAGACATTAGCTCTAATGGTCAATTGCAAGATGCGATGAGTCAGTAGACTTAGACGATATGATTGTCGAGATTGATAATTAATAAGAGGTAAATCAAGATTGAATAGTAAATAATTGCGTAGTTTATAAAATTAGCCATAGTAAAACCTAAAAAGTTTTTTATTTCAGACTATAAAATTAGGGTTATCAGTTAAGCAAAACGTTATTCCATATTCATTATCGGTGCTCATAGTTAAATAAAGTCTTAAGTAAATCTTTGACTAGAGTTATTTAAGCAGTATGAAACAATGATTTCTGGTATTTCAGTTTTATCTAAAAAATCGAAAATTTTTAGAGTATCATTTTTAGAAACTTTATTTGAATTATCAGCATGTAATGGACCATTAGTTGAAAAAGTATCAGATACTATATACAGCAAATTAAGAGCATGTAGTAAAGTCCTATATGTAAGTAAATATGTATTGGATGAATATTCACTGTTAACAGTTTCGTAGTCTAATGGGGGTTTAAATTCAGACCCTTTTTCTAGAACTGGGAAACTTAAGTCACCGTTAGATGATTGTCGTATATAAACATCGTTGTTACCTTGAGAAAATCTAATATATTGTAATCCAACTGAAATAACTTGATATGAAAGATTTGTCACATACAAGTTCCAATTCTTTTCTGAATGTGTTGTTTCATATAACTGCTTTAGATAAATAATTACATTTAATGTATGTTCTTTTTTATAAAAATAAATGTTTGTCCAAACTGCAGCAATAGTTCCAATGGCTGCAAGTAAATTAATCATTATTTGAACTATTGAAATTATGTTTTTTGAATTCCAAGATAAAATAATTAAAAATGAAGCAAAAAGACCAACAATAAATCAAAACCAAGCACTTTGGAATAATTTGTATTTGTTCTTGATTTTGGTACAAATCAAAGATATTTTCTTTATGTAACTAACTATTACTTTCTTATACGCAGCCATTAAACAGATAGCGCAAATTATAGAAGAAATAGTTGTTAAAAGAGCTAGTATAATTAAAAATAAAGTCATGAATTACTTGCCTTTCAGTAAGATAAGCTAATGCTTTTCGAAGCCTACAAAATTTTATAATTTAATAATTAAGTTCGAAAGGCTTCAGGGCATTGAATTATAAAACCTTATGACTCAGTTAGAGTGGTAATTTAAATAAGCGGCTAATAATGACAGTTAAAAATAGCTATTATTCAATGATAAATTTTCATAGAAAAAAGCATTACCCGTATAAGCAATGCTTTTTTAATATCTAAAAGTTTAATTATTCCAATTAATATTTATAATCAACATAGTATGAAGTTTCTGTAGTCCATAATCTACCATCAAAAGTATAATTGATACTTTTTTCATCTTTACTAAAGGTGGCATCTGTTGCCCCTTCACATTTATTTACTAGAGCTAAAATATCATGTTTCTCTTGATCGGTTAGCTTATAATTTTTAAAATTATAAAAATCAGTATTTATAAGAACTGCTTTTCCATCTAATTGCTTATAAGCTTTTTGTAAGTCGCTTTTTGCTTTAGAAATTGCCAAAGAGGACGAGGCATTGTTTGCTACAATTTTAGTTGCTGAATAATAAGCAGATGAATATTCATCTTTTGCTTTTTTACTGGAGAACATATATAGAGCACCTAAGTCATAGGTTGATTTGTAAGTTGAACTCAGTAACTCTTTTAGATCATCAAATTCATTTTTACTTGCAGGAGCAACATTTTTATTAAAAGAAATAAAGTAAATAATTTCTGTTTTTTGATTCTTTCCATCTCTAGAAAATTCTATATGGTCAGACTCACTAAAATGAGCATCGGTAGCACCTTCTGCTTTGTTTACTAAAGCCAAAATATCAGTTTTTTCTTTGTCAGTTAATTGATAAGCGCCAGAAGTATAATCATCTTGATTACCGGCAATGGAAACTCGCACTCCATCTAAATTATTATAGGCTGCAATTAAGTTATTCTTAATTTTATTAAACTGCTTAACTGTCATCCAAGTTCCTACTTGTGAATTTTTGAAAGCATCATCATATGCTTTTCTTGCATCAGGAGAGGAAAGTGAATATTTATCTCCAATATCGTATCCATACTTGTATTTATCTTTTATTTTCTGCTTAAAATCGTCAATCTCTTTTTGAGAAACATATTGCGATGCTTTAAAATCAGCTAGATATAACAAAGTCATGTGTTTAAATTGGTTATCGATAGTGTAAGTTATAGTACTGTTGTCACTAAAATGAGCATTGGTTGAATCAGTTACTTTATTTGCCAAAGCCAAAATATCAGCTTTTTCTTTAGCAGTTAGTGTGTAACTATTATCTTCAAAGTCTTCTTTTGTACCACTAAGTTGAATTTTTTTACCATCTAAATTATTGTATGCGGTTGATAATTCGGACATTGCCCGCTTTAAATCGTTAGAACTTGATCGACTATCATTTACAACAGCGAAAGCAGTACGATATGCATAATCATAGGCTGAACGATTTTTCTTTGAAGATAAATCATACTTTGTACCTATGTCGTAACCATTTGGATATTTAGCTTGTTGACCAGATATCAATTTTTGATCTTCTGTAAATTCTCCATTAGTAGCTGGTGCAGGAAGTTTACTTTTGCCATTTAGATCAGAAGCCTTTATATAGTAATCTTCATCGAATAAATCTAATTCATAATATTCTGTACCGTTAATATTCACAATTTTATTTATGTCGGATTGATAAAATTTGTAACCCTTATTTAAAAATTTACCTAAAACATGATTTCCATCTTTATCATAGATAAGTATGTCATTAGATACGATAGTATAAAGATCACCATCGTCATCTGTATTCCAAGAATTGAAATCATTATTTGAAGAAGAGATAGGATTACTTGGGGCAGAGGGAGCTGTAGTTCCAGCACTTGGAACGGATGGTGCTGCTGTACTAGATGATGGCTGTGTGTTATTGACTGGCTGGCTTGGTTTCTGATTATTATTTGGGTTTGTATTTGCAGAAATAGGTTGGGTAGGAGGAGTGATTAAAGTTAAATTACTTAATCTAACATATTGATCTTTTCCAATTTTTAAATATTTTTGGCCTTTGATAGTTTTAATACCTAAAGATTTGATAGTTGTACCAGCTGATACATATTTCTTGCTAATCCGTTGACCTGCAGAGTTATAAATATAGGATTTTTTGATAGCTGAATATTTTTTAGCTGGTACAAAGTTGTTAGCAATAACGTATTGGTTCTTTCCAATTTTATAAAATTTCTTTTTTCCAATAGTTATTGTTCCAATAACTTTAACAGTTTTTCCGCTCTTTAATACATAATTTTTAACACGTTTACCTTCCGCGTTATAAACATAAGCATTTTTTGACAATTTTTTAGTTGAGCTAACTGATTGTGCCGCGCTAACTTGTTGATTAGCGATTGGAGCAGCGATTGCAAGTAATGAAGCTGCAGCAATTCCTGTAAATAAATTTTTCCTAGTTCTCATAAACTTATCTCCTAAAATCGCCATAGGTTTAAAGTCACTGGCTTGGTGGACATAGTTAGAACTAGTATTTTTCGTTGAATTTCTTATCGCGATAATGGGCTATTATGCAGACAAGAATAAAAGCAACAACAACAAACTCTATTACATGAATCCAATTGATTGAAAAAATATCGTAAATAATCCATAAAGAAAATAGACCTAATAATGTCCAAAGTCCTGAAAAAAATCCTTTCATTTTTACCTCCTTATTCAACTAGTCTTAACCTAATAGTTATCTAAATATCTATTTTAAAACTAATATATCTATAAGTCTATATACTGATTAGGCTAGAAAACTATAATAGAACCAACAAATTCTAGCAATTAATTAATATCGGGTAGTAAAAAAGCATAAATTAATTCTGATTTATGCCAAAAAGTCTTTATAATAAGGCATAAGATAAAGATTCACTAAAAATATTCCTTTTTTATCAGATAAAAGTTTAAACTAAATATGAGGTGATTAGAGTGGAACCAATATTTTTAACGCCGTATTTCAGACCTAAAATTTGGGGTGGGCGCAAGTTACAAACGATTTTTAATTATGATATTCCTGCTGGCAAAGTTGGCGAGGCGTGGATTATTTCTGGTTATAAAGATGACGCATCGCTGGTTAGTCAGGGTCAATTAAAGGGTCAGACTTTGCGGCGGGTATATCAGGAACATCCAGAACTTTTTGGTAATCCCAAAGAAAAAGAATTTCCACTATTAGTCAAGTTTTTAGATGCCAATGATAACTTGTCGGTGCAGGTACATCCAGATGATGAATACGCCAAAAAAGTGGAGCATGATAGCGGGAAAACCGAGAGCTGGTACGTCTTACAAGCCGATCCTGGTTCATATTTAATCTATGGTCATACTGCTAAGACGCGGCAAGAACTAGCGGATATGATACATCAAGGTCAGTGGGATAAGCTGCTGCGTAAAGTACCAGTTAAAACTGGCGATTTTTTCTATGTTCCAGCAGGGACAATTCATGCTTTAACTAAGGGAATTATGGTAATTGAAACTCAGCAGTCAAGTGATGTTACTTATCGCTTATATGATTATGATCGTGTTGATGAAAAGACGGGAAAGACGCGGCAATTGCATACCCAAAAGTCAATTGATGTTACTACCGTGCCGCATGTTGATCTGCAAGTTACCGTTCAAATATCTAACGAGCAGGATGCTGTGATTAAGACTTTAGTCGAGCCGCCGCTTTCACCACATTTTTACTTGTGGCAGATTGACTTAGATGGGCAGTGGCAAACTAGTTTAAATAACCACCCATACTTGTTAGTTTCGATAATTGCTGGGTCTGGCCATTTGCAGGTTGGCGCGCAAAGTTACGCACTCAAAGTTGGCACTAATTTCATCATTCCTAATCAGATGAAAGAATTTTCATTCATTGGTAAAATGAAAATAGTAATGTCTGCTCCAGCTAAGCAGCATTAAAATACAATAAAAAGGAAAATAAGTAGAATGATATATATTGCTTGTGGTGCAATTTTGCTTGCCCTCGGACTAATCTGGTTAATTAAACCGGCTAAGAAAGCCAATCCACTCTATGGTTATTCGTCATACTTAGCGCAAGTTAACCAGGGTAGTTTTGCTTTTGCTCAGAAAAAGGCAAGTCTATATTTTGCCTTGTTTGGCTTACTGCAACTGCTACTGGGAGTTGGCATTCATCTATTAAAGTGGGATCGGTATTTTTTGATTTGGTTATTGACGTTTTACTTCTTTATCCTGTTTCCAATTGTTGCCACTGAAAAAAGTTTGAAACAGTTTTTAATTAAGCGTCATGAATTGCCGGCAGATTATGTTGACCCAGATAAGGTGAAGCATGAAAAAACTAAAGGATTTAGGGATCGAAAATGAAACTGAAAATTTTGATGGTTGAAGATGATAACTCTGTTGCCGAAATGATGGGGATGTTTTTTGCTAAAGAAGGCTGGACACAAGAAATTGCCGTTGATGGTGTTCAAGCCGTGGAAATGTTTAAAAGATACCCTGAAGAGTATGATCTAATTACTTTGGACCTTAATTTACCTAAAAAAGATGGCATTCAGGTGACTAAGGAAATCCGGGCACTATCGCCAAGCGTGCCGATAATTATGTTGACGGCGCGTGATAGTGAAGCCGATCAAATTTTGGGATTAGGCGTTGGCGCTGATGATTATGTTTCTAAACCATTTAGCCCCTTGGCCTTAATTGCACGGATTAAGGCCTTGCATCGGCGAATTATGATTGAAGACAACCAAAACAAACCTGAGATGTCACAATCGACAAGTAATTTTGATGTTCATACTAACCATGTCAAAATTTCTAAGGCGCGACGTGAAGTATTGTTTGATGACAAAAAGGTGGCTAATATTACGCCGAAGGAATTTGACTTACTCTATACAATGGCGCAAAAGCCCAAGCAGGTTTTTTCTCGTAGTCAGTTACTTGAAGCAGTCTGGGGTTATGATTATTTTGGTGAAGAACGTACAGTCGATGCTCACATTAAAAAGCTGCGGCAAAAATTAGAAAAAGTTGGTGCTGATGTAATTCAAACTGTCTGGGGAGTTGGCTATAAGTTTGATGATGAGCAGGTCAATAAATGAAGTCGATTTACCAGCATTTACTTAGCTTTTTGCTAATCATTATTACGACAGTGTCAATTATTGGTTATGCTGAGATTAAGTCGGTAACGACGCAGTCTTATGAGCAAAATTATCGGCGCATGGAAGATTATGCATCATCATTAGGTGATTTAGCTGCCAGCGACCAAAAGAATGGCACAGTTATGCTTAACTCTGAATTTTTGGATCAATTGCAGTTTGTTTTGCGTGGTGATGACCTGCACTTGCATATTTTTAACAATCAGGGAGTACAAATCTATCCTAAAAGTCGGCGCTTGTTACGCTTAAAGAGGAATGTGTTTGCTGTTTTAAGCAGTGACAAAGAAATTCATGTTAGAAATAATAATGAGGAGCGGTCATACTTGTGTCATACAAGAAATCCATACACGGGAGTAATCGTTCCCTGGATGAGCGGCCATAAGATTATTGGGGCGATTTGGCTGGGATCACTTGTAAAGGATGTGGAACGCCCAATTGAAACGGCCAAGCATAATTTGATTAATGCTTTAATTATTGCCTTACTTGTTGGCTTAGTTATGAGTATCATCTTAAGTTATTATTCGACTAACAAGATCAACCGGCTGTCGAGAGCAACTAAAAAAGTACAGTCTGGTAATTTTGATGTTCAGATTGAGTACAAGGGCAATGATGAAATTGACCAGTTGGCTGCTAGTTTTAATAAAATGGTGCAGGCGCTAAAAAAATATGACCAAGAAGTTAAAACGCAGGAAAAACGGCGCGACCAATTTATGGCTGATGCAGCTCATGAGATGCGAACACCATTAACGACGATCAATGGTATCCTTGAGGGCCTGCAGTATGATGCCATTCCAGAAGAATCTAAACCAAAATCAATTGACTTAATGCGTCGAGAAACTAAACGCTTAATTCGCTTAGTTAATGAAAATTTGGATTATGAAAAGATTCGTAATAATCAAATCAATTTGACCAAGACAAAATTTAATGCCAAGAAAATTCTAGAAGATGTTGTAATCCAATTAAGGCAAAATGCCGATAAGGCTAACGATCAACTTGAATTAAAGGCGCCGGATGAATTGCCGATTTATGCGGATCGTGACCGATTAACGCAAATTATTGTTAATCTGGTTCAGAATGCAATTCAATTTACTACTAATGGTCATATCGTGCTTAGTGGTCGCAGAATAACTCATGGCACGCAAATCATCGTTAAAGATGATGGGATTGGGATGAGCAAGAAGCAAATGAAGTATATTTTTGAGCGCTTCTTTAAAGCTGATCCATCAAGGGCACGGCTAGGTACAGGTGAATCTGGGTTAGGATTAGCGATTGTATCATCGCTTGTTAAGCAGCATGGCGGCAAGGTAGAGGTAACTTCTGAAATAGGGCAAGGTGCAGAATTTACAATTACCATTTATGACCAGGGTTACGAGCAATATTTAGGTAAATAGATACAAAAAGAGCACTTCAAATTGAAGTGCTCTTTGTTTTTGGCAATAGAATTATTTTCCTTCAGCTTGGTGCCATACTTTAGCGGAAGCCGGCAATTCGCTTAAATTAGTCATTTCGTCTTTACTTACGACAATTAAATTGTCTGGGCCAGCAGCTAACTGATTAAAGCTGTCTAGACTTTGGTTTCTAAAGTAGCCCTCACTAGCATTGGCAAGACTAGTCTGCAGTTGATTAATGCGGTATGCTTCAGCATCAGCTTTAGTCTTAATTGCTTCGGCGTTAGCTTTGGCAGTGGCAATTAAAGCATCGTTTTTGGCCTTAGTTGTTAATTCAATGTTTTTGGCTTCACCTTCAGCTTTTTCAATGGCTGCGATTTTCTCCCGGTCAGCAGTTAATTGCTTGTCCATTGCCTTTTGAATTTCAGGACTTGGCAGCAGTTCATCAATGTTAACTCGAACAACGCGAATGCCGTAGATATCTGTTAAATCGCCAATGGCTTCGGATAATTGGGTGTTAATTTTACTTGTTGAGCCCAATGCCTCGTTCAGGTCCATTCGGCCGATAATGTCGCGTAAGTGACCGCGAATTAATTCAACCATGGATTTAACTGAGTCTGTGTTGTTATAAAAATACTTGTAAGAATCAGTTACCAGATAGTTTAAGGTTAGACTAGTTGTGATTTCGGCATTGTCTTTAGTAATAATTGAATATTTGGAAATTTCTGCAGGAAACATCGCCAAAGAAACACGCCGTATTTTTTGAATGAAGGGAATAATAAAAACAAAACCAGCTTTAACGGTTTTAGAATACTTACCTAAAGTTTCAATTAAGCCTTCATTATTCTGCGGCACAACCCGGCAGCCCGCGATAAAAAATGCAATTAGAAGAATAAAAATAATTAGTAAAAACATCTTGGTTTTTCCTTTCTATAGTAGATATAAATGATTATTTATTATATGCCTTTTTCTTGTTTTTACTAGATTTATTTTTCTTTTCTGTTAAGTGGTTGCCGCGGACAGATTCTGGAATTTCGGTGATTTCTTCATCGCGACCCTTTAATTCAGGTGCGTCAGTTTTGTAAAGTTTTGTCGTTGAGCCATGATGGACATTAATCAGTGCCGTTGACTTTTTCTTCAGTTTATTTTGAATTTTTTCCATTTGTTGAAAATTGGTTAGATAATCAAACTGGTTGGGATTAACAGGCTTAAAGCCTTTTGGCGTGTAAAAACGCAACAAGTTATGGTTATTAAGCAAGTCTGAATATTTTAAGGATTGCTTCGCCTTTTTGGCAAGGTCTGCTATTTCTTCTTTTTCCTGTTTGGTAAAGTTGATAATTTGCTTGCCAGTCTTACGATCATAGACAAGACCTTTTTTACCTTTGGCGCCAATAATCACGTATTTTTGACTGACAATTGTACCGTTACGAAAAACGATCCACGGGCGATACTGCCGTGATAATAGGTCACTGCCGAATTGCACGTAATGCTTATTGCTGATGCCCAACAGGTGCATCAAGGTCGGCAAGACGTCAATTTCACCGGCAACTTCATGGTTGATTTTGCCCTTTAGATTAGGCGCGTGAATCATGAAGGGCACCCGTTGCATTTGCGTATCATTATAACTACTCCAAGTGTCAGAACTTTCGCCGACAATTGGTGCCAAAGTTTGATTTTCAGAGTTTGTTAAACCGTAATGGTCGCCATAGATAACGACCATTGTGTTCTTGGCTAAGCCGGATTTTTTCAAGTAAGCAAAAAATTCGCGGATGGACTCATCTAGATAATGGGCAGTTTCAAAGTAATTGTTAATGGTTTTGTCGCTGGTATCGGTAGTTTGAAAATGCGGGTCGAGATCCTGGTCATCCATTGAAAACGGCGTGTGGTTGGTTACCGTAATAAACTTGGTGTAGAAGGGCTGCTGCATGCGTTCTAAATACTTAATACTTTCGGCAAAAAGCAGCTTATCTTTGACACCGTATTCCTTTTTATCATCCTTATCAGTACTGAAATAATTTTGGTCAAAAAAGTAATTGTAACCCAGGTTCTTATAGACTTCGTCACGATTCCAGAAGGTACCGACATTGCCATGGAAGACAGCAGAAGTGTAATTGCCATGTTCATGTAAAATTTGCGGTGCAGCTTGGAAGGTATTGGAACCGCCAAGAGCAGTAAAAAGTGACCCGTCAGCGATACCGTAAGTGCCAGTCTCCAGCATGTTTTCGGCATCACTAGTGCGGCCGATGCCGACTTGGTGATAAAAGTTGTCAAAACTGATCGTGTGCTTGTCGTGATAGATTGAATTTAGAAACGGCGTTACTTCTTTGCCGTTGACCTTTAATCCAATTAAAAATTGCTGGAAACTTTCAAGGTGAATAACAATGACGTTTTTGCCTTTTTCTTTGCCAAAATAATTGGCATTAGCAGGTATCTTGTTTTTCTTGGTAAAATTAAGAATTTTGTTCAAATCAGCTGCATTGGCATTACGGTTGATCTGCTCGGTTTGCTCATTTTTAATACCGTCATAAACGGTGTATGTATCAAGACCAAGGTACTTAACAACATAAGCACGGTCAAAGGTATTTCTTAAAAGCCGCGGTCTGGACGATTCAGCCAGGAAAATATTTAATGCCAAAACAAAAAAGCCGAATGAAGTAATGGTAAACGGCGTTAAGAGCCCGTAAGACCTCTGATCGATTTTTAATTTATGTGTCACTAATAGGGCAATGACCAAAATTAGGTCGAGCCAGAGCAGAATATCTGACGGCTGCAAGAGTGAAACTGCACTTTTGCCTAAGCCTGGGGCAACTTTACCCGCATTAGTAATTGTCTTAACTGTAATAAAATCTGAAAATTCACGATAATAGAGGATATTAGCAAATAATAAGCAGGTATTGGCAAAGTCCATCAACAGCATGACCCAATAGGAAACAATCGGTTTAGGAAAATAAAAGCCGATGCTCAAGAGCAAAATTGCTGTTCCCAGCGGACTAAGCCACATAATGATGTGCTGATAAGGATCAGAAATACCTAAATTGAAATCATGGTATGCCGCAAAGATGTACTTTAGGACAAATAGCAAGACGAGCAGGATAAAAAAGCCTGTTCTTGTCTGCATGAAGTTTGCTAGATTCTTTTTTTTCAAAATGAACGCTCCTTTAATAATGATTTTAAAGGTTTAACAGGCGTGAGACAATCTTTTCGCGATTATTAGTCGTTTTTTAAGATTTGTATACGTGAAATTGAGTATAATTTAAATGAACTTTATTTTTAGGAATTGATTAAGCATGATTTTTTTAGGACCACTGTATAATATCATTGCGCAAAATTTAGCTACTAAAATCAACCACTTTGCGTTGATTAAGCTGCTGATACTGGCAATTGATAAAACTATTCTGTATTTTTTATTGTTTGCCGTTGTACGCTTATTCTGGTTAATGGCAATCCGGCGCCGGCGCTCAATCAAGTCCGAAGCCAGCGTGTGGCTGTTTGCATTTTATCTTATTTTAGTGTTAATGCTGACGACTTTTCGAAATACATATTTTCCGTGGCAGCTGACTTTTTATTTTAGCAGGCCATTAAGTGAAATCAACTTGGTATTTTTAAAAGAAACATGGAAATTAGTGTATGCTCAAAGCCGGCTCGACTTTTTCTATAATTCTTTTGGTAATGTGTTATGTTTTGTACCGTTTGGCTTTTTGGCACCATTTGTTTTTTCAAAAAAGCAAACTTTTTTAAGAGTATTACTAGCAGGGATGATTTTTTCGATTTTTATTGAGGGGATGCAATTTTTGCTTGAAACTGGTGTTAGTGATATTGATGATGTCTTTTTTAATAGTTGTGGTGCAGCTATTGGATATTTACTTTATTGGGTGTTTAAGTCTGTGCGTAATAAGTTTGCAAAACATTAAAGAAATAACTGGAATTTGCAAAATAAGATTGTTAGAATATTCTTGTGAAATAAATATTTTGTTTAGTTAAGGAAGCGTACTTATGAGTTTGATTAAATTTGACAGCACTAAATTGACGCCATTTGTTCATGAAAATGAACTCAGTGAGATGCAAGCATTGGTTAATGCTGCCGCTCAAGAATTAAAAGAGGGCACTGGTGCGGGCAATGATTTCTTAGGCTGGGTTGATTTGCCAGTTGATTATGATAAGGAAGAATTTAGCCGGATTAAAAAGGCCGCTAAGAAAATCCAAGGCGATTCTGAAGTTTTAATTTGTATCGGGATTGGTGGTTCATACCTTGGCGCTCAAGCTGCGATTGAGTTTTTGAATAGCTCATTCTATGGTAAGGGCCAAGATAAGTACCCAACGATTGTTTTCTGTGGTAATTCACTTTCAGGATCATATCTGCATGATTTAATAGCTTGGCTGGGTGATAAGGACTTTAGTATTAATGTTATTTCTAAATCAGGAACAACAACTGAAGCTGCTGTTGCCTTTAGAATTTTTAAAGACAAATTAATTAAAAAATACGGCAAAGAAGAAGCACAAAAACGGATTTATGCAACAACCGATCGTGCTAAGGGCGCTCTGAAGACTGAAGCGGATGCAGAAGGTTACGAAGAATTTGTTGTGCCAGATGATATTGGTGGTCGTTACAGTGTACTATCAGCTGTAGGCTTATTGCCAATTGCAGCTTCTGGTGCCGATATTGACCAATTGATGCAAGGTGCAGCTGATGCTCGCAGCGATTATGATGATACTGATTTGACTAAGGCTACGCCGTACCAATATGCTGCATTGCGGAATATTTTGTATCGGAAGGGTTACACAACAGAAATTGTTGAAAATTATGAACCAACTTTGAGAATGTTTGGTGAATGGTGCAAGCAATTGATGGGTGAATCAGAAGGTAAGGACAACAAGGGAATTTGGCCATCAAGTGCTAACTTCTCAACTGATTTGCACTCTTTGGGACAATACATTCAAGAGGGTTTGCGTAACTTGTTTGAAACAGTTATTCGCGTTGAAAATCCGGCTAACGATGTAGAAATTCCTGCTGATGACCGTAACTTGGACCAACTTAACTTCTTAGCTGGTAAGAGCTTAAATTATGTTAATGAACGTGCTTATCAAGGTGTTGTACTGGCTCATACTGATGGCGGCGTGCCTGTAATGACAGTTAACATTCCCGATCAAACTGAACATACTCTTGGCTATTTGATTTACTTCTTTGAATTAGCAATTGCGATTTCTGGTTATTTAAACGGAATTAATCCATTCAACCAACCAGGAGTTGAAGCATACAAGCGTAATATGTTTGGTTTGCTTAACAAGCCAGGTTATGAAGACCTGCACGATGATTTAACTGCCCGTTTCAATAAATAACTGAATTAAACGAACTTTACTTTTAACTATAATTGGTTTTTAATTAAATTAATATTAAAAATATAATTTTATCGTTTGAATAATAAATTATATTATTTGGGAGTATTTAATTATGGCAGATGATAGTAAAAGTAAGTTAACACT
Organism: Lactobacillus sp. ESL0703; assembly: GCF_029433435.1. NCBI lineage: Bacteria > Bacillati > Bacillota > Bacilli > Lactobacillales > Lactobacillaceae > Lactobacillus > Lactobacillus sp. ESL0703. Next base: position 481,025 of record NZ_JAQTIB010000001.1, on the reverse strand, counting down.
TGGTCAATTAGTCTTTTTAGCATTGCTGACGGCGCTGAACGTTGTACTTAGTCGGATATTAATTATTCCGATTCCAGCAACTCACGGCAATATCAATTTTTGCGATACCGGGATTTTTTTAGCGGCAATCACATTAGGACCAGTTGCTGGACTATTAGTTGGCGGGTTATCCGGATTTTTACTTGATTTACTTTCTGGGTACGCACAATTCATGCTCTTTTCACTGGTTATTCATGGGCTAGAAGGACTATTTGTGGGCTTGCTAGTGAAAAAGGCGGTACAAGATGGTCGCAAGTGGTTGCGTTACATTTTGGCACTTGTTGTTGGTATTATTGTGATGGTTGGCGGATACTATTTGGCTAATTGGCTGTTATATTCCACGGCAGCTGGCGTTTTAGGACTTTTGACTGATACTATTCAAGGAATAGCCGGTGCAATTGTTGCTGTGATCTTGCTGCCAGCTTTGCAAAAAGTGTTGCTAAAATATCGGCAGCTTTAATTAAATAAAGAAGGGGTAAAAGCATTCCATGCTTTTACCCTTTTTTATGATAAGGAGATGTTTTAATGGAGAAAAAAGTAGTAACGCCGAAGCACGTTGGGGCAATTATTAGCTGTGCCTTAATGGCGTTTGTTTCAATTTTGACCGAAACAAGTTTAAATGTTACTTTTCCAACAATGATGAAGCAATTTCATATTGGCTTAGGTCTAGTGCAGTGGACTACTACCGGTTATTTACTGGCAATTGCCATAATTATGGTCGCAAGCTCATATTTAAATGATCGCTTTTCTGCTAAACAATTATTTTTAACGGCAGCGATTACCTTTATTGTCGGCTCATTTGTTGCAGGAACAGCCACTAATTTTTGGCTTCTTCTAAGTGGACGACTGATTTCGGCATTTGGCGCTGGCTTGTCAATCCCGTTAATGTTTAATCTGGTAGTTGAGCTGATACCACAAGACAAATGGGGCTTTTATATGGGAATTACGGGGCTTGTAGTCATTTTAGCTCCATCCTTAGGACCAACTTTTGGTGGTACAGTTGTTTACTTCTATGGCTGGCCGTTAATTTTTGGTATTGCGGCAATAATTGGTCTGATAATCCTTGTTTTGGGTCTGTTTATGGTCGAACAATACCATGAGAAGAAGCATCCACAATTTGATTGGCGCAGTTATATTATTATTGCAGCGGCGATGGTAATTTTTAGCTTGACCTTCAATCAAATCGGTCAGGGGCTGACCAATATTTGGTTTTGGCTAGGGATGATAGTCGTTGCGGTTTTAGGTTGGTTGTTTATTAAATCAGTCAAAAATAGTGACAAGCAGCTGCTCAACCTAGCAGTTTTTAAAAACAAGGCATTTATTTGTGCACTGATTTCGTATTTATTGTTGCAATTTATTAATATCGGCACTAGCTTTGCACTACCAAATTATGTTCAGATTGTTAATCATTCAAGTTCGCTAGTTGGTGGGTTGATTTTACTGCCGGGTTGTATCCTGAGCGGGGTGCTTAATCCGTGGTTTGGTCATATTTATGACCAAAAGGGTGCCAAACTGCCACTTTTGACAGGGACAATCTTTTGCATGCTTGCCTGTATTTTATTTGCAATTTTCAGCTTAAAGATTTCGACAATAATGATTGTTGTTTTTTATGGCATTATGATTATTGGCCGGCAGTTAGCCTTTAATAATACAATGGCAGAAGCTTCCAAATTGCAGCCAGATGAATTACATACCGATGCAACGGCAGTCTTTCAGACGGGACAACAGTATGCTGGCTCTCTAGGTACGACAGTTATGGCAACAATTATTTCTGCTTGGCAAAAGAAACCGGGTAATTATGCGGCAATGACGGCTAAAGGTAGTCAAATTGCATTTATTGTGTTAATTTTTGCAAGTGCTATTATCTTATGTAGTTATCTTAGAATGTTTAAACTTGAACGACAAAATAGTAATTAAATAACACTTTCATAAAATATCTGATTTTATAAGTGTAATTATACTTAATAAAAAAATAATTTTGCTTATGCTTACGGCTGTAAACATTTGATAACGATAATGATTATAAGTGCTAAATTAAATATTGTTATTGAATCATAATTAAAAAACGCAAAAATCGCTTACAATTATGCTGAAAATAGGTATAATTTAACTAGTTGTTTAAGCAAAAGGAGTTTTTTAAGATGATGTGTGATAACTTAATTATCAAAATTATTAACGTGATCGTATTTGGGATTGCAGCGTATTATACCTTTACTGCAGATGGCATGATGATGGCAATGTATTGGATGGCAGGCGGCATGTTATTTGATGCTGTAGCTGATTTGATTTGGCATTTTATTCCTAACAAAAAAGATTGTGCAAAATAATGTATAATAATGAACCCCTGAATTAGGATGACTAATTTCAGGGGTTTTCTGATAGTTTATTTATCATTTTCAGTTAAAAAGCTGCGGATAATTTTTTCGCGCATTGTTAAGAAAATCTGGTTATGACCTGTTGGGTGTACGCGATTGGTCAGTAAAATCAGTCCGGATTTTTTAACGCGATCAAGCAAAATCAAGGTTCCGGTATATCCGGTGTGAAGGATTAGGGGATAATGACTCTCAGGATCAAAGCGGATATCCCAGCCCCAAGAGCGCGGTTTTACGCCTGCTGGATTTTTATTTTCAAAAAGTTGGCTAACAACATCTTGGTCATAAGGCAAGATGTTAGGGTTGAGCCCCAGGTAGCCCTTGCTGATTTTGATTAAATCCTCCATTGAGGAAAATAACCCAGCAGAGCCGCAGTCATTCCCTAATTGTCGCGCCTTAGGGTCATGGGGGACACCCTGAAGGACTTGACCATTAAATAAGGCAGTTGGCACGCAATCGCTAATTACAGGCTTAAAGGTGGTCTTGGTCAGTCCTGCGGGCGCAAAAATTTCGGAAGCAGCCACTTCTTGAACGGGTCTACCGTAAATCTTTTTAATTACCAAACCCAACAAAATGAAATTGGTGTCGGCATAGCGCATTTTATGTTCAAACTCGTCGGTTACCGGCAAGTGGATAATTGCATTAATTAAATCATCATGATTTAATTCGTCGCGATGATCGATCCAGCCGCGGATACCGCTAGTGTGGGTAAGAAGATGAAACAGGCGCACACGACGGTCGGTAAATTCAGGAATGAAGTCGTGCAGGGGCTCAGAGAAGTTAAGTTTGCCTTTGCCGTATAATTTTAGTAAAATATTTTCAGTTGCAAGGACTTTGGTTAAACTAGCTAGGTCATATTCGGCGAACGGGCTGAGCTGGCTAACTTTAGGATAGATCGTGGCAAAGCCCACGGTTGAAGTGAAAGTTTGTTTATTTTTAATAAAGGCGTAATTAACGCCCGGCACGATCCGTTCGGAAACCATTGATTCAATGAGGTTTTGGGTGGTTGAGTAATCAATCATTTATCTCTATCCTTTGCAAAAATTTATCTTATTAATTATTATAACTAAAAATCTCTTGACAAGAACAACTTTTACAAGCATAATAATTACTGTTGATTTTGCCCGTTGGTCAAATGGTTAAGACGCCACCCTCTCAAGGTGGAGTTACGAGTTCAATTCTCGTACGGGTGATTTTATCAATGGGATATAGCCAAATGGTAAGGCACAGGTTTCTGGTTCCTGCATGTTTCGGTTCGAGCCCGGATATCCCAATATTCATGATTTGTCTTAGTTTCAACTAGCTTAAAACGTTGATACTAAGGCATTTTTATTTTCTACGATTTTTTGAAATTACACCAAATTATGTACTTAGGTTACAACATTTTTGCAAAGGTAGACTAATCAAAATATTCTAAAATTGGTCTAGTTGAACGCTGAAAGTGCTATAATATCAAGTGTTCAGCAATTTAATTATCTATTAGCTTAGATAGAGCCTAAAGGGCTTCTTTTTTGTTAAAAATCAGCAATTGGGTTACAACATTTGGTACATTCCTTTAGGGTGTTAAATTGTTTACAGGGGATCTGTGATTTACCATCCCCTTTAAGTTAAATCGTCGTAAATCTTGCTGGATAACGAAACGTTATTGAGTTATTCAGTCGTATTTTGCGATGGTATTAAAAAAATCCTCTGCATAGCAGAGGATCATTTTAATGACTGCCTAAAGTAACCAGCTTTTGGACTTTTTGAGGTTCAGCCTCATTGATATCATTCATTATCATTTTACAATATTTTAGGTCATTGTCAACGGATAAAATTCTGGTAAAATGACTAATGGAATTATCTGAGACTTAACCACTCTCAATTATGGTAATTCTAGGAGGTGAATGCCTCTATGGTATCATTCATTTTGGGTCTAGTATCTGGCATACTAGCTAACTTAATTTCTGCATGGTTATATGACCATTTTAAGAAATAGCCCAGCATTTAAAGGGAGTAAGCAGGTAAAGCTGCTGCTCTCTTTTTATTATAGCAGGTGTTTTATTATCAATGGTACTTGAAGTGTTTTCCATTCTGTTGCTTTAAAGTCATCTGAGGTGACTACAGCTGGGGAAGAACTCATCCTGATTTATAAGGCTTCCGCCAAAATCGCGGGAGCTTTTTTAAAACAAACTGATGAAATTATTCATGATGTCCCATCTTAGCTAAATATGCCGCGAAACTTTCATCTTCGGTAATCATACCAGCTTGTTTTCCCTCATACCAATTAATCTTATCGTTTAAAATTTGCAGGTGGTGCTGGACTTCGTTCAATTGCTTCAAAAAATTCTGTTTAGTTGCGCGAAGTAATTCGAGCCGTTCGGGGATTGTTTGATCGCCTTGACTGCGCCAAGCAACGTATTTTTTCAAATCAATAATACTCATTCCTGTACCTTTAAGGTGTTCCAGGAATTTCATCCATTGCACGTCAGCGTCGACATAAAAGCGGTGGCCATTGGCTGACCGTTGCGGTTTAATTAATTCTTCTTTTTCGTAAAAGCGCAGCGTTGACGGCTTTAGGTCAAATAGCGCACTAAATTCCGCAATACTGTATTTGTGTTCGATAGTTTCTGTCATTGTTTTTCCTCTTTATTTAATAAAGTAATTCTAACATCGCCTTGACTTAAAGTTAACTTTAAGTTCTATACTGGTGGCAATTAATTTAAGGAGGTTTTTAAAATGGCTAAAAAACAAACGGCAGGTCGGGAAAATTTGGGTAAGTTTGCACCACAATTCGCGGCTTTGAACGATGATGTTTTATTTGGACAGGTTTGGGCTAAAGAAAATGAACTGTCAGCTCATGATCGTTCTCTGGTAACAATTGCTGCACTGATGGCAATGGGCAACACAGAACAAATTACCGCTCATTTGAAAATAGGTAAGCAACATGGCATCACTAAAGAAGAGATTGTCGCCGAAATTACACAGCTTGCATTTTATGTTGGCTGGCCCAAAGCCTGGTCGACCTTTAATCGTGCTAAGGAAATTTGGTCAGATGAATCTGATACAACTGAAGTTAAACAGCCGGGAGTGTTTGCGACAGGACCAAGTAATGATCGTTATGCGCAGTATTTCGTAGGTAAAAGCTATAATAAGGCTTTGGTTTCACCAAATGGTAAGGATGTAACTGTGCCGGTTAGCAATGTTACCTTTGAGCCGGGGTGCCATAATAATTGGCATATTCACCATGACGGCAGTCAGATTTTGCTCGCAGTTAGTGGTCGTGGTTGGTATCAAGAATGGGGTAAGCAGCCGCAAGAATTAAATCCAGGTGATGTGGTAGTTGTTCACGATGGGGTTAAGCACTGGCATGGAGCTGCTAAAGATTCATGGTTTAGCCACTTAGCGATTACGACTGGTTCAACGCAGTGGTTAGAGCCAGTTGTTAATGATGAATATAACAAGTTGCCATAAAGTAATTGGAAGAAGTTAATTATGCTAGTTTTGGACGACTAGCTGCAAATAAATTGCTGCTCTCAATGCATTAGGAGGCAATAGAATGTCGATTTTAGAAGAAAAGTATGTTTTAAATAATGGAATTAAAATTCCCAAGTTGGGTTTTGGTACATGGTTGATTAATAATACTGAAGTTGTAGGTGCAGTTCAGCAGGCAGCTCAACTGGGATACCGCCTATTTGATACAGCACAGGCTTATGGCAATGAAGTTGGGGTGGGTGAAGGTCTAAAAGCCACTGGTCTGCCACGTGAGCAATTTTTTGTTACAACTAAGGTGGAAGCTAATTATAAGGATTACCAAACGGTTAAAAATTCGATTGATACATCGCTGACAAAATTAGATTTGGATTATCTTGACCTATTGCTAATTCATGCTCCTGAGCCATGGGCTGAATTTCATGGCAGTAATCATTATTTTGCAGAAAATTTAGCAGTTTGGCAGGCAATGGAAGAAGCTGTGCAGGCTGGTAAAGTTCGCTCAATTGGAGTTTCTAATTTTGAACAGGTTGATTTAGATAATATTCTACAAAATTGTACGATTAAGCCAGTGGTTAATCAGTTGTTAACCCATATTGGCAATACCAACTTCAAATTAATTGATTACAGTCAGAAAAAAGGTCTCTTGGTAGAAGCCTATTCGCCGATTGCTCACGGGGAAATGATGAAAAATGAGCAGCTAATTAAGTTGGCCAAGAAATATCAGGTATCAATTCCTCAACTAGCTATCAGATATTGCTTAGAGTTAGGAACTGTGCCGTTGCCTAAGAGCAGAACTCTTAAACATATTGCCGCCAATAGGAATGTGAATTTTACTATCGCGCTGGAAGATATGCAGTTACTCAAAGCAATTCCTCATATTAAGGACTATGGTTCTTCAAGCAAGTTCCCAGTTTTTAGCGGCAAATAAATTTACTATAAATAAAAAGACAATTCTCAATTATGAGAACTGTCTTTTTTGGTTATTACATACCAGCCTTAATAATTTTCTTCTCAGCCATTGTTTTACGCAAGGCGAGAAGAGCAGTATAAGTTGATAAAATGTAAACTTTTTTAGTTGGCAGTTTAGCGATTTGCGGGATTAAATCATCGTTATCTTTAGCCACTGTCATATTATCAGGATTAAAGCCTGCAACTTCTAACCTAAAATTCATGTCTTTACGCCGCAAGCCGCCAACAATAACGTGTTTAATCTGCTCACGATTTAAGTCTTCGAACTGACCGTCCCAAATCCATGAGGTGTCAATTCCGTCTGCGTGATTGGCGTTAAGCAGTGCAACCAGTGAGTAGTCATCTGGTTCTGTGTTTAACATATGCAGCACTTCGTCAAGCCCCACCGGATTTTTAACTAAAATCAAGTCAATGTCTTTACCAGCGTAGTTAATTAATTCTTGTCGGCCAAAGACCCGCTTATTGTTAGCGAATGATTGTGCAATTTCATCATCATTTAAACCAAACTCGCGGGCAACAGAATAAGCAGCCAGAGCGTTATAAATATTATAAGTACCACCGATATTGATCGAATAGTCTTTGGCACCCATTTCAAATGCCAATTGATTAGGTGTTTGCTCGGTAATCTTATTGATACTGTATTTCAATTCTGGACGCTTGTAGCCGCAATGAGGACAGAAAAAGTCGCCCAAGTTAGCATAAATCCGGTCATGAAAGTGAATAACGTGGTCGCATTGCGGACACAAAACACCGTCAGTATTAACGGGAGCTTTTGCATCGTTATCTTTTTGCGCGGAATCTAAGTCAAACCCGTAGAATACTTTTTTATTGGGCAATGCAACTGATGAAAAGATGCTGGCATCACCATTGGCAATAATCGTTGCTTCAGGAGCCAGCTTAATACCATCTACGATTTTGGCATAAGTGGTATAAATTTCCCCATATCTGTCCATTTGGTCACGAAAAATATTGGTCAACACATAGTAACTTGGGTGAATTAATTCAGTAACCATCTTGACGTTGGCTTCATCGACTTCTAAGACAGCAATCTTACGCTTGACCTTCTTTTGCTTATGAGCTAAGAAGGCAGTAACAATGCCTTGCTGCATGTTCGAACCTGACGGATTAGTTAGAATGTCGCCGTACTTTTGCTTTAATGCGGCCACAATTAATGATGTCGTCATCGTCTTACCATTGGTTCCAGTTACAATGACAGTTTCATAATCATGTGCCAGTGCGTTTAACACCTGCGGGTCAATTTTCATCGCTAACTTGCCAGGAAAACTGGTGCCGCCTTTTAATACATTATGAAGAAACCAATAGCTTGATTTACCAGCAGCCTTGGCAATTCCTGATTTTAGATTCATCTTTATCCCTCACTTTAAAATCATTATAACTATAGCATAGCGCCGAGGTGAAAACGAGTTTTCACGACGATTTAACTGCACATAATTTGATTTTCATCTATACTAGTTAAGTTAGGTGAATTTAATTTAAACAAAGGAGCAAAAAATGGCACAATTATTTTTTCACTATGGTGCTATGAGTAGTGGTAAAACGATTGAAATTCTTAAGGATACACATAATTATGAAGCCCAAGGCCGTAAGATTGCGCTCATGACTAGCGGCATTGATAATCGCAGCGGTGTTGGCACGGTTGCTTCAAGAATTGGTCTGCACCGGGATGCAGTTCCGATTGAATCGCAGACAAATATTTTTGATTATATCCAAAAATTAAACGCTGAAGATGAAAAACGCGGTGACGGTTCAATTGCCTGCGTCTTTATTGATGAGGCACAATTTTTGGAGCGGCATCATGTCTTAGAATGTGCCAGAATAGTTGATGAACTTAAGATACCGGTAATGACATTTGGTCTTAAAAACGATTTTCAAAATAAATTATTCGAAGGTAGTAAAAACCTCCTGATTTTTGCGGATAAAATTAAGGAAATCAAAACAATTTGCCACTATTGTGGACGTAAGGCTACAATGAACTTGCGGATTCACGACGGTCAACCTGTTTATGAAGGTGAGCAAGTTCAAATCGGCGGCGATGAAAGTTATTATCCTGTTTGCCGTTTTCATTATTTTCACCCAGGAAAGCCAAGAACAAGAGAGGAATAGATAAGTATGGATAAAGTTATGGCACAGCTCGAGGGTCTAGTAGCCCATTATGAAGAGCTTCAAGAAATGATGGCTGATCCAGAAGTCATCAATGATACTAAGCGCTACATGGAAATCTCAAAAGAAGAGGCAGATTTGCGTGATGTAGTTGAAAAGTATCAAAAATATAAGGCAGATAAGCAAGAAATTGCCGATAACAAGGAAATTATTTCAAGCGAAAGTGACAGCGACTTAGTTGAAATGGCTAAGGAAGAAAATCACGATCTTGAACAAGAAATCGGTGAATTGGAAGACCAAATTAAGATCTTAATGCTGCCAAAAGACCCTAACGATGATAAGGATATTATCATGGAAATTCGTGGTGCTGCTGGTGGGGATGAAGCCTCCTTATTTGCTGGTGATTTGCTTAGAATGTATGAAAAATACGCTGAACGGCAAAATTGGCAGGTATCAGTCGTTGATAGTGAACCAACAGAAGTTGGTGGTTATAAGCGAATTGCCATTATGATTACTGGTGACAAGGTTTATTCTAAGCTCAAGTACGAAAATGGTGCTCACCGGGTACAACGAGTACCGGTAACCGAATCACAAGGTCGGGTGCACACCTCAACCGCAACTGTTGCCGTTATGCCTGAATATGAACAGGTTGATTTGGATCTTGATCCTAAAGATATTAGGGTTGATGTTTACCGTTCAAGCGGTGCCGGTGGCCAGCACATTAACAAGACCTCCAGTGCCGTGCGGATGACGCACCTGCCAACTGGAATTGTGGTTGCGATGCAGGATCAGCGTAGTCAGCAGCAGAACCGGGAAAAGGCAATGCAAATTTTGAAGTCACGGGTTTACGACTATTATGAAAGTCAAAACCGTGACCAATATGATGCTAAAAGAAAGAATGCTGTTGGTACTGGTGACCGTTCAGAACGGATTCGGACTTATAATTATCCGCAAAACCGGGTAACCGACCACCGAATTGGCTTTACACTAAACAAGCTTGACCGGGTGATGAACGGTGAAATGGATGAAATTATTGATGCATTAATTTTGTATAACCAAACTAAGCAGTTAGAGGAGTTGGCCGATCAAAATGCCTAAACTAACAACACTGAAAGATTTACAAATTTGGGCGACTGAAACTGCACCAGAGGCGCGTCCTGAAGATGTCGAATACTTATTGGCTGAACGGTTAAATTTAACGCCCAGTGAATTTGCTTTAAAGCAAGATTTAGAATTAACGTCGGAGCAATTAAAGCAGGCACAAAAGGACGTTAACAAATTAGCTAAGGGAGTGTCACCGCAATATATTTTGGGTTATTCTTGGTTTTACGGCTATAAGATTATGGTTCAGCGTGGGGTTTTAATTCCCCGCTTTGAAACTGAAGAATTGGTTAATTGGGCGCTAACGCATCTAAAGTCAGGTGACAAAGTTTTGGATTTGGGTACAGGTTCCGGCTGCATTACTGTTGCCTTGGCTAAAGAAGCAGCTAAACAGGGAATTACTGATCTAGATTTATATGCTTCTGATGTTACAGATGCGGCATTGCGGACAAGCGAAGAGAACTTTGTAACCTATGACCTTGATGTGACGGTTCGGAAGGCTAACGTGTTAATTGGCCTAGAAAAATTTGACAAGATTATTTCTAATCCGCCTTATATTAAGGAAACAGAAAAAAATGTCATGGACCAAAACGTCTTGCAGAATGAACCTAAAGAGGCTTTATTTGGTGGCAAAAATGGCTTAGACTTTTACCAGAAATTTGCCAAACAAGTTCGTGAGCATTTGAATAGTCATGGCGAGTTCTTCTTGGAGTATGGTTTTAGTGAACAAGAGCAGTTAAGTGACTTATTTGCCAAGGAACTGCCGGACTTTACGGTTGAATTTAAAAATGACATGGCAGGTAAGCCACGCATGGTTTATGGAAAGTGGAATAAGTAGATGGAAACGAAAATTTTTTCAGAAGGACAAATTGATGATGCCGTCAAATTGCTGGCTGCGGGTGAATTAGTCGCTTTTCCAACAGAAACGGTTTATGGTCTTGGGGCAATTGCCACTAACGAAAAGTCGGTTAAGGGTGTTTATGCTGCTAAGGGCCGGCCGAGTGATAATCCATTAATTGTGACGGTTTCGGATGCTGAAATGATGGCAAAGTATGCTAAGGAAGTACCAGAACGTGCCCAAAAGTTAATTAAGCACTTCTGGCCGGGTCCATTAACTATTTTGTTATTTGTTAAGCCAGGGAGTTTACCTAGTGCTGTTACTGGCGGTCTTGATACAGTCGCTTTTCGCTGCCCGGATGACCCATTGACGCATGATTTAATTGCCAAATTGGGTTACCCAATTGTTGGCCCGTCAGCTAATACCTCAACTAAGCCTAGCCCGACAACGGCGCAACATGTGTATCATGACCTTAAGGGTAAAATCGCCGGTATTATTGACGGTGGTGCGACCAGAGTAGGTCTAGAATCAACAATTATTGACCTGTCGGTTGCAACTCCAGTTGTTTTGCGTCCGGGTGAAATTACTCCAGAAGAATTAAGCACAGTTCTAGGTGAAGAAGTATTAATTAACACTGGCAAGGTAAGCGACAAGGATGTACCAAAGGCTCCGGGAATGAAGTACCGCCATTATGCACCAGCCGCATCTGTGACAGTCGTTGATGATGCCAAAGATTTCGCGCAGATTAATTTTGATGAAACAACTGGCGTGATGGCACTTGATTCTGAATTAGCCAAAATTACAATGCCAGAAGAAAACAAATTTAGTTTGGGACAGAATTTAACTGATGCTGACCATCAATTATTTGGCGGTTTGCGCTATTTTGACGATAAAAAGAATATTAAGCAGATTTTTGTTCAAGGTTTTAGCGGCAGTGAAGCTACTTTGGCTTACATGAACCGGCTAAATAAGGCTGCTGCGGGGCACCATTATCAAGCAAAATAAAAAATACCTGCAAATGACTTTAAACCCGTTACTTTTTTGATTAAAATACTTGTTAAGTATAATTTATATTTTTAGGAGGAAATTATGGGCAAATTTACAGTTTTGGATCACCCATTGATTCAACACAAATTAACCATTATCAGACGTAAGGAAACGAGTTCCAATGAATTTCGCCGCATTGTTGGTGAAATTGGTGGTCTCATGACTTATGAAATCACCAGAGATTTGCCACTCAAGGATGTTGAGATTGAGACACCAATTGGTAAAACCACTCAAAAAGAAATTGCTGGTAAAAAGTTGACCATTGTGCCAATCTTACGTGCTGGTATGGGAATGTTAAATGGTGTGATGGAAATGATTCCGTCAGCTAAAGTCGGTGTCATTGGGATGTACCGTGATGAAGAAACTTTGAAGCCGCACGAATACTTCTGCAAGATGCCAAAGGATATTGCAGAACGTGAATGCTTGATTGTTGACCCAATGCTTGCAACTGGTGGCTCAGCTAACATGGCAATTGGCGCCTTGAAGAAGCGCGGCGTTAAAGATATTCGCCTAGCTGTTTTGGTTGCTGCACCAGAAGGTGTTAAGGCAATTCAAGAAGAAAACCCAGACGTTGATATTTATGCTGCAGCTGAGGATGAAGAATTATTGTCAAATGGCTACATTTTCCCAGGTCTTGGTGATGCTGGTGATCGGCTGTTTGGGACCAAATAATCCGCATTCGGTAAATTAATTATAGAATTCGCTTACAATTTTTCACAAAATTATTGTTTGGTGTTAATATTGTATGAGTGTTCGATAATTGAGCACAGGAAGGGAGGTCCGCGAAGTAATGGAGAAATCATTTGTTTTTAAATTTTTGGGCTTAAACTTTGATCTTACTGGGATCATTGGCTCAACTTTAATGGCAGCCGTGATTTTATTTGTCTGTATTTGGCTTTCACGTAAAGTTGAAATGAAACCAAACAAAAAGCAAAATGCGATAGAGTATCTACTTGATTTTACAGATAACATTGTTAAAGATAATGTCGAAGATCAAGATGCGCAGAAGCATTTATCACTTTATGCTTTCGTTTTGTTTCTCTTTATCTGGTTTATGAACATGCTTGGTCTGTTTTTGGAAGTCAAAGCTGGCGACTATATGTTTGTCAAGTCGCCAACAGCTGACCCAGTGACGACAATGTCGTTTGCAATGATGACCTTGCTTCTATCATTTACGTTTGGAATACAAAAGTTCGGCGTTGGTGGATATTGGCGCAATTACGCAGCACCAGTTGGTTTTTTGTTCCCAATCAATATGATTGAGGAAATTACTAACTTTTTGACGTTGTCTTTGCGTTTATACGGTAATATCTATGCTGGTGAAGTTCTGTTAACGTTAATTGGAAATAGTTTAGCTCCAAGCTTTGGTATTTCTACGTTAGTCTTAGCTGCGCCGCTTGCAATGATTTGGCAAGGTTTCTCTGTCTTCATTGGCTCTATCCAAGCATATGTTTTCGTAACTTTGTCGATGGTTTACATTGGAAAAAAGGTTACAAAGGAATAATTTTTTGGAGGTTAAAATATGTCACAAGGTTTTAAATATATTGCTGCAGCAATTGCAGCCGGAATCGCTGCTTTAGCTGCTTCTTGGGGTAACGGAAAAGTTATTTCAAAGACTATTGAAAGCATGGCTCGCCAACCAGAAAGTGCCGGCAACTTGAGATCAACTATGTTTATCGGTGTTGGTTTGATCGAAGCCGTTCCTATCTTGGCAGTCGTTGTTGCATTCCTGATTCTCTTCCTTTAATTTTTACTAAAAAGATTTAGGTTGAAAAAGAGAGAAGGGCAGTAAATGACATTTCAAACTTTATTTGCAGCCTCAGGTCATATTTATCTTGGCAATACCCTTTGGTATTTAATTGTTTTTGCAATTTTGCTAGTGTTGGTTAAGCATTATGCTTGGGGACCAGTCTCCGACATGATGGAAAAACGGCGCCAAAAGGTAATTAATGATTTGGATTCGGCTGCAAGCGATCGTAAAAAAGCTGAAGTTTTAGCTAATGAACGTGAAGCTGCCTTGAAGAATTCAAGACAAGAGGCAACTCAGATTCTCTCTGATGCCAAGGCTAACGCGCAAAAGACAAGCAGCAAGATTGTGGCTGATGCCAATACTGATGCTGCTTCAATTCACGATAAGGCAAAAGCTGATGCTGCTCAGGCAAAGGCTGATGCTTTGAATGAAGCGCGTGGGCAAGTTGCAGATATTTCGGTAGCAATTGCTGAAAAGGTAATTGCTAAAAATTTATCTGCTGCTGACCAAAAAGATTTAGTCGATCAATTCATTAAGGGGCTGAATGAATAATGGCCTTAAGTAGAGAAGAAATAGCTGCACGTTATGGAACAGCACTGTTCGGCTACGCGCAGGATATGAATTCTTTGGATGCTGTTCATGCGGATTTACAGGAATTGGCACAAGCTGTTTCTGTTAATCCGCAGATCTTGAATGTTTTTAGTGATCCGATTTTTAATAGTGATGAAAAAAAGGCCTCACTTTCAGTTATTGAACAAGGTTTGAATGCTGAAGTGCAAAACTTTTTGAACTTTCTATTAGAATATGATCGTTTTGCGGACTTGCCTGATATTATTGATGAGTTTAATGACTTGTACGATCAGGCAAAAAAGATTACGTCAGGAACTGCAATTACTGCAGTTAAGCTTGATGATGCGCAACTAGCTGCTTTGAGTAATAGTTATGCGCAAAAATACGGCTTAAAAGATGTTCGTCTTAAGAATGAAGTAGACGAAAGCATCTTGGGCGGTGTAATCTTACGCATTGGTGACCGTTTAATTGACGGTTCCATTAAAAACAAGCTGAAAAAAATTCGCGTTCAGTTAATAAATAAAGATTAAAAGAGGTGAAACCATTGAGCATTAAAGCAGAAGAAATTAGCTCTTTAATCAAGCAGCAACTTGAACACTATGATGACAAACTCGATATTGATGAAGTCGGGGTTGTAACTTACATAGGTGATGGTATCGCCCGGGCTCACGGACTAAACAATGTTTTGGCTAATGAGCTGTTGGAATTTGACAATGGTTCTTACGGAATTGCGCAAAACCTTGAATCCAACGATGTTGGTATCATTATTTTGGGTAATTTTGATGACATTCGTGAAGGCGATCAGGTCAAGAGAACTGGTCAAATCATGCGTGTTCCAGTTGGTGATGCATTAATCGGCCGGGTTGTTAACCCATTGGGTCAACCAGTCGATGGTTTAGGTGACATCAAGACTGATAAGACACGTCCAATCGAATCAAATGCTCCAGGTGTTATGGAGCGTCAGTCAGTTAACCAACCATTGCAAACTGGTATTAAGGCGATTGATGCATTGGTACCAATTGGTCGTGGTCAGCGTGAGTTAATCATTGGTGACCGTAAGACTGGTAAAACTAGTTTGGCAATTGACACCATTTTGAACCAAAAAGGGCAAGATGTTATTTGTATTTATGTCTTCATTGGTCAAAAAGAGTCAACTGTTAGAACTGAAGTAGAAACTTTAAAACGCTTCGGCGCAATGGATTATACTATTGTGGTTGAAGCTGGACCTAGTGAACCAGCACCGATGCTGTACATCGCACCTTATGCTGGTACCGCGATGGGTGAGGAATTTATGTACAACGGTAAGGATGTATTGATTGTCTTCGACGATCTATCCAAACAAGCCGTTGCTTACCGTGAACTCTCCTTGCTTCTCCGTCGTCCGCCTGGTCGTGAAGCATATCCTGGTGATGTTTTCTACTTGCACTCACGTTTACTAGAGCGTAGTGCTAAGTTAAGTGATAAATTAGGCGGCGGTTCAATGACTGCTTTGCCATTTATCCAAACTGAAGCCGGTGATATTTCTGCATATATCCCAACTAACGTAATTTCAATTACTGATGGTCAGATTTTCTTGCAAAGTGATTTGTTCTTTGCCGGAACTAGACCAGCGATTGATGCCGGAAACTCAGTTTCTCGTGTTGGTGGTAGTGCGCAGATTAAAGCAATGAAGAAGGTAGCTGGTACTTTGCGTACTGACTTAGCTGCCTTCCACGAATTAGAAAGTTTTGCTCAATTTGGTAGTGACTTGGATCAAGCTACCCAAGCTAAATTAAATCGTGGTCGTCGGGTTGTTGAAGTTTTGAAACAACCTTTGCATGATCCGATTCCAGTTGAAAAGCAAGTTTTAATTCTTTATGCCTTAACGCATGGTTATTTGGATTCAGTTCCAGTTGAAGACATTGCGCGGTTTGAAAAGGAAATGTACGATAACTTTGATAGTTCTCATGCTGATCTGTTAAAACAAATTCGCGAAACTGGTGAATTACCAGATGAAAAAGAATTACAAGCTGCAATTAGCAAATTCGCTGATAGTTTTTCACCAAGTAATAAATAGGAGGTAGCTTATGCCTGCATCTTTACTTGAGTTGAAGAAAAAAATTGCTTCAGTTAAGCAAACTGGTAAAATTACGGAAGCTATGAGAATGGTTTCCGCATCAAAGTTAAATCAAACTGAAAAACGCGATCAAGGTTATACTATTTATAACGATCACGTGCGGCAGACTTTGTCGCGGTTGATGAGTACCCAAGTCGTTAATCATTTGCATAAAGAAATGGCAAACGCTGACGAGGATACCATCAGCAAGGTTGATTATGAAAATGTTTTTGGCCTTGGAATTGTCTCCGATATGGTACAAGAGCGCAAGGAAATTAAGTCAACTGGTTATTTGGTAATAACTGGTGACCGCGGACTTGTTGGCTCATACAATAGTGCTGTCATTAAGAATATGATGGGCTTAGTCGAAGACGCTAAAGCTGAAAGCAAAGATATCAAAATCTTAGCTGTTGGTTCAGTAGGTGCTGACTTTTTCAAGAAAAACAACCTTAACGTTGTTTATGAAAATGATGCAATCTCTGATGTGCCAACTTTTGATGAGGTTTTACCAATTGTTTCAACCGCAATCAAGATGTACTTAAATGGGGTTTATGATGAGCTGTACGTTTGCTACACCCACCATATTAACTCACTGTCATCTGCATTTCGGGTTGAAAAAATGCTGCCAATCGTTGATATTGATATCGGCGTTGAGGAAGCTGAAGTACATAAAGATTTAGAATATGATATTAAGCCAGACATTAATACTGTCTTGACAACTTTAGTGCCGCAATATGCGCGTTCAACAATTTATGGTGCTATTTTGGATGCCAAGACTGCTGAACATGCCAGTTCAATGACGGCAATGCAGAGTGCGACAGACAATGTTAACGACTTGGTATCTAATTTAACTACTAAATTAAACCGTGCAAGACAAGCTGAAATCACTACTGAAATTACTGAAATTGTCAGTGGTGCGGAAGCTTTGAAATAAATAGAGAAAAGGAGGTAGATGTTTTGAGCGAAGGTGAAGTTGTTCAAGTAATCGGCCCAGTAGTCGATGTTAAATTTCCACTTGATAAAAACCTACCTGATATTAACAACGCTTTGCGCGTAGTCATATCAGAAGATACTTCTGTTGTCCTTGAAGTTACACTTGAGCTTGGTGATGGTGTCTTAAGAACAATTGCCATGGAATCTACTAATGGTCTCAGACGCGGGATGAAGGTTGAAGACACAGGCGGTCCAATTTCAGTACCAGTTGGTAATGATACTTTGGGTCGTGTGTTCAACGTTTTGGGCAATCCGATTGATAATGGTCCTGAATTTAGTAAGGATCATCCGCGCAACAGCATCCACAGGGAAGCTCCTAAGTATGCTGAACTGACAACTAGTCAGGAAATTCTTGAAACAGGAATTAAAGTTATTGACTTGCTTGAACCTTACGTTCGAGGAGGTAAAGTTGGTCTGTTTGGTGGTGCCGGTGTTGGTAAGACCACCATTATTCAGGAGCTAATTCACAACATTGCACAAGAACACGGTGGTATTTCTGTGTTTACTGGTGTTGGTGAAAGAACTCGTGAAGGTAACGACCTTTACTTTGAAATGAAGGCTTCCGGCGTTTTAAGTAAAACTGCCATGGTCTTTGGTCAGATGAATGAGCCGCCTGGTGCCAGAATGCGGGTTGCTCTGACTGGTTTGACTTTAGCTGAGTACTTCAGAGATGTTGAAGGACAAGATGTTTTGCTCTTTATTGATAACATTTTCCGGTTTACTCAGGCTGGTTCAGAAGTTTCAGCTTTGCTTGGTCGGATGCCAAGTGCCGTTGGTTACCAGCCAACTTTGGCGACAGAAATGGGTCAATTGCAGGAAAGAATTACTTCAACAACGAAGGGTTCAATTACTTCAATTCAAGCCGTTTATGTGCCAGCCGATGACTATACCGACCCAGCTCCAGCTACGACTTTTGCTCACTTGGATGCTACGACCAACTTGGAACGTAGCTTAGTTGAGCAAGGTATATATCCAGCCGTTGACCCACTTGAATCAACTTCTAGTGCTTTGGATCCGGAAATTGTTGGTAAGGAACACTACGAAGTTGCTACTGGGGTACAGCATATTTTGCAACGTTACCACGAATTGCAAGATATTATTTCCGTTTTGGGAATGGACGAATTATCCGATGAAGAAAAAGTAATCGTTAGCCGGGCACGGAAGATCCAATTCTTCTTGTCACAAAACTTCTTTGTTGCCGAACAATTTACGGGTGTTCCCGGTTCTTATGTACCAATTAAGGATACAATCAAGGGCTTTAAGATGATTTTAGACGGTCACCTTGATGACTTACCTGAAGATGCTTTCCGTAGTGTTGGTCCAATCGAGGATGTCCTTAAAAAGGCACAAGAGATGGGTGTTACAGCTAGCGACCCAGCTGCAAAAGCATTATTAGAAAAGTAGGGTGATGTCAAATGGCAGATCCAGAGAAACTTTTTTTGGTAAATGTTGTCACTCCTGATGGCGTGATCTATTCGCATCATTCCAGTATTGTGGAAATGCGGGCAATTGATGGTCAACGTTCAATCATGTACAATCACTTGCCAATATTAACTCCGCTGACAATTGGCGAAGTTAAGGTCAAGCGTAGTCAAGAAATGAACGAGGCTGTTAATCATATTGCTGTAAGTGGCGGTTATTTTGAATTTTCAGATAACGTTGCTACAATTATTGCTGACAGTGCTGAACGTGCCCAAAACATTGATGTTTCACGGGCACAAGCTGCTCGTGATCGAGCACAAAAGCGCATGGAAGAAGCAAAGGCACAGCATGATCAACGTTCATTACAGAGAGCTCAGGTTGCGTTAAAACGAGCTGTAAACCGGATTAGTGTTTACAATTCTGATAATTAGTAATATGAGTTTTAAACGGATGCACGAGAGTGTATCCGTTTTTTGTTAATAAAGAAAAGCGAGAAGTAGAATGTTTCAACTTGGAGTTCATGCCTTAATCAGCATTGTAATCTACCTGATTACCATTGGTTTATCCTTTCAAATCATGAAAAGTATCCGTATTGAAAAGATTATCCGCAAGGGCAGAACCTTTGAGGCGCAACTATTGCTGATTTTTGCGGCAATTGGACTTGGCTTTTTAGTCGGCAATTTTTTTGTGACCCTGATTGATACGTCATTGCAATTAAGCAATTTCTTTTAAGACTTGGTAAAAAGGTAAAAGTCAAAGGAAAAGCTGTTTTCTTTATGGTAAAATGAACAATGAATATTTATGGAGGATTATCGTGGCACGAGATATAGGAATCGATTTAGGGACAGCCAATGTGCTTATCAACGTCTCCGGCAAGGGGATTGTGTTAAATGAGCCATCAGTAGTTGCTGTCAACACAAGTACAAACAAAGTGGTAGCAGTGGGAACCGAAGCATATAAGATGGTTGGCCGGACTCCGGGCAACATTCGGGTTATTCGTCCACTTAAAAATGGGGTAATTGCCGACTTTGACATTACCGAAGCGATGCTATCGTACTTTATTGAAAAATTAAACGTAAAAGGCTTCATGTCCAAGCCAAATATTTTGATTTGTGCGCCAACTGGTGTAACTTCAATTGAGCAGAAAGCAATTATTCAGGCAGCAGAAAAATCTGGTGGCGGTAAAGTCTACCTTGATTTTGAGCCGAAGGTTGCTGCTGTCGGTGCTGGTTTAGATATTTTTAAGCCGCAAGGTAATATTGTGATTGATATTGGTGGGGGAACAACTGATATTGCTGTTCTGTCAATGGGTGAAATTGTTACCAGCCAATCTTTGCGTTATGCCGGCGATCATATGAACCAAGCAGTTGTGTCTTACATTAAGAATAAGCATAATTTACTAATTGGTTCTCGGACTGCTGAACAGATTAAGATTGAAATTGGTAGTGCATTTGAGCCGGATAAAGATGAGACCATTACGGTGCGTGGCCGGGATATGGTCGATGGCTTGCCTAAGCAGGTAACTGTTTCTGCACCTGAAATTCAGGAAGCACTGCAAGATGGTCTGATGACGATTATTGCCTCAACCAAAGAGGTTTTGGAGAAGACCCCGCCAGAGTTATCCGCTGATATTATTGACCGCGGAATTATGCTTACTGGTGGTGGGGCATTGCTCAAGAACATTGATAAGCTGATTTCATACTATTTGAAAGTTCCTGTTTTGACAGCTGACCACCCATTAGAAGCTGTTGCCTTGGGGACAGGTACCTTGCTTAAAAATATTGAAAAGCACCAACGTCATTAATTCGCGGGGGAAGTTAACTTGCGTAAGATTTTGATTTTTTTAGTTAAAATTTATCAGAACTTGATTTCACCAATTTTGCCGCCAACATGTCGGTACTATCCAACGTGTTCAACCTATATGATTGATGCTCTGACAAAGCATGGTCCCTTGTTAGGGCTAATTATGGGCATTAGCCGCATTTTGCGGTGTAATCCGTTTGTTCGCGGCGGTGTTGACCCTGTTCCTGATAATTTTACTATTTTTCGTAATCCCCATCCTGAAAAGTATGAGGATGAGATCATTGCAAGAAAATTTCACCCAGATGTGAAGTAGGAGATAAAATGTCAAAAAAACCAGAGAATATTAATATTGAAATCAATGAAGTCAAGGGCAAAGAAGTCCCGACTTGGGAAGTGGTTATCCCGAACAAAAAGTCAATTGGCTTAATTGAAAAGATTACCGGTCGTTATCGGGCTACTACTGTTAAAACTAACAATGTTTTATACGCAAAGACACTTGAAAGCAGTGTAAATGACCTATTGTCATACTTTGCGCTACATGAAAAATAGATGTGATAAATAATGGTAAAAGTAGAAAATAAAACGGATTTATTTGACCGGATTGCGTGGAATATTGTTATTCCTGTTATCCTACTTGCTTTAGTGGGTCTGTATTCGATTTATTTTGCGGCAATTGATGATCCCAGTCATATGGGTAGTCCGATAAAAGCGGTCGTTATGCAAGGGCTGTGGTACGTCATTTCCCTTGCAATTGTCGTCTTTGTTATGCAATTTGACGCGGACCAATTATTGCGCATCGCCCCGTACATTTATGGCTTCGGCATTATCTTGCTGATTGCCGTCCTGTTTTTCTATAATCGCGGCGTTGCGGGAGATACAGGTGCTAAGAGTTGGTTTAAGTTAGGACCAATTTCGTTCCAGCCATCAGAGGTCATGAAGCCGGCATTTATCTTGATGCTGGCGCGAGTCGTTCATGAGCATAACCAAAAGTTTGCGCATACGATTAAAAATGATTGGCTGCTGATTGGTAAGATGGCTGGCTGGTTATTACCGATTGCGATTTTGTTAAAATTACAAAACGACTTCGGAACCATGCTGGTGTTTATCGCCATTGTTGGTGGTGTTGCCTTAGTTTCGGGTATTTCTTGGAAGATTATTGCTCCGATGTTTGCCGCCGTGTTTGTTTTAGCGGCAGTTGTGATTTTCATGGTAACGACACCGGGAGGGCAGGCTTTTCTTAGCCATTTCTTCCAGGCCTACCAATTCAAGCGGATTATGTCATGGCTCAATCCGGCAACTGACACCTCAAAGGGTGCTTATCAGTTGTGGCAAAGTATGCAGGCTATCGGCTCCGGACAGCTGTTTGGTAATGGCTTTGGTAAGTTAAGCGTCTATGTGCCGGTTCGCGGCTCAGACATGGTTTATTCCGTTATTGGCGAGTCATTTGGCTTTGTCGGCAGTGTGGCGGTTATCTTGCTTTATTTATACCTAATCATTCAAATGGTTAAGATAACCTTTGATACGCGGAACGCTTTTTATTCTTATGTATCCACAGGGGTTATCATGATGATTTTGTTCCACGTTTTTGAAAATGTGGGTATGAGCATTGATTTACTGCCGCTTACGGGGATTCCGCTACCGTTTATTTCACAAGGTGGTTCGGCTTTGATTGGTAATATGATTGGAATTGGGATGATTTTATCCATGAAATTCCATAATCGAGATTACATGTTCAGTCAAGCAGGCGACTTTTAAATATGAAAAAAGCATTCAACTTAGTTGAATGCTTTTTTGTGTTGTCGAATAATTATTTAGTTAAAGCTGAATTTTCTTTTGAACGGCAAACTAGAACGTCACAATTTGCTGTTCTAGTAACGTATTCAGTTACACTACCGATTAATAGACGTTCAACAGCGTTAAGTCCAGTGGCACCAATGACAATCAAGTCAACTTGATGCTTTTTAGGGAAATCATGCGCAATAATTGCTTTTGGTGAGCCAAATTCAATTGAAAAATGAACTTCCTGCACACCTGCTTGCTTGGCATCCTTGTAGTATTGTTCCATTTTTTCTTTTGCATCATTAGAAACTTGTTCAATCATTTCAGAGTCAAAGCTCGATACATTTTGGAATGACCGCGTATCAATAACGTGCAGGATTTCTAATGTTGCGTCGTTGCGCATGGCAACAGAAGTTGCTTTTTTGAAGGCTAAGTCAGCCTCTTTAGAACCATCAACAGCGACTTGGATGTGGTGATATTGTTTCATCATTTAAAAACACCTCTTTCACCATCTATTTTACCAAATTTTTGGTTAATTATTCATTCTTTTGATTAATTAATAGGCTAAAAATCAAAATTGTCAGCGAACTAATAATCAAAGTCAGCAAGTTGAGATAGCGATTTCGCTGCAGTAGTAGGAAAATGCCCAAAATTATTTCAATCATAAGCAGGATAGAGGTCCAACGCATAATTGTCTTAAAATTAGCGGTACTTTTGCTACTATAGATTAAAAATTGCTTGTCTTGACAGTGCCAGAGATAAAGGGAAGTCATCAGTAAGATTAGGAGATAAATCCCCATAATAATTTTAATAGCCATAAAAACTCCACAAAAAAACGGTCTAACGACCGTTTACTTAAATTTCAAAATAAATCCGAGCTGACCAAACATAGCATAATGACGCTTGTTGAACCCGCAGTGTTCAAAAATTGAGTAGTAGCGCAGCGAATATGGATCCTATTCAATGATAGTTTTCCGATTCGGTAGTTATTTACTAACTCGCACGTCTTTAGTTTGATCGGTCAACTTTAATACATTTAAGCCTGTCGATCAACTCAGATCAGTTATTATACTACCCAAGATCAGAATAAATGTCAAGAGTTTAACACACCTATTAGTTAGCGCTTTCAAAATAACGAATAAATTTTAGAAATGTCGTGATTAAGAAGGTTGGTCACTTTAATACTTATAATTGATTTTATGCAGTTTTGTATATTTAACAATGATGAATAATTTGTTTGTAAAAAAATATCATAAAGCATGAATTGCTTAGCGGAAATTAGATATATTAATATTCTGGTTTGCTTAATAATTCTTGAAAGTAAGTTTATATATTAATCTCTTTAATAATTTAAAATAATAAAATTAAAATTATATAAATTTATCTTTAAAAGTTCGAATAAATTATAGTCATAAATATCATTTAAGTAAGTAACACGGCGGATTTTGTAAATGGAAATAAGAATTCTATTTTTAAATATTATTGTATAGTTATTTATCTAATAAAAATTTTGTAAGCGATTTCCAGATAAACAAAAATACTTTTTAGACAAAAACATGTTAAATGTTATGTTATTTTATATGCTATATAAAGCTATAATAAGCTGGATTTTTGAAATGAATTTGTTCTTTAGCAAAAAGGATTAGTGAAAAAATGTAAATTATTGTTATTTATAAAAGCACAAATAATAACAAAGCTTATATTTACATTTATAATCAGATAATTTACAATTTAATATGTATATTCGTATTTGATTGGGAAAACTTATAAGGAGTAATTATGCTAAGTAAAAATAATTTCAATGAAAGATTAAGAAAAATGGAAATGCAAGTCAAGCAGGACCATTTTTCGATTCGAAAATTGAGTATTGGTGCGGCTTCGGTGCTGCTTGGCTTTACCTTTTTTGGTATGGGCAGTCAAAGTGTACAAGCGGATACTGTGACCCCCGCATCGCAGATTAAGGACGCTGCAAATCAACCAGCTTCTACTGAGTCTGCAGCTAATAATGAGTCAGTTGATAAGGCTAAACAGATAGTTACGGCGCCAAAAGCTGATGACGATTCGCAAACTAAAAAGGTCGACAATGACAAAAAAGAACAGAAGCTTGATACTTATGAAAAGTTAAGCAAATTCCTGCGTGATGGTGTAGCTGTTGCAGTTAGTGACGGTAGTGTAGCTGAACCATCTACACCAACTAGTTCAACTGAACCAGTAGCTAAGCCGGACCAAAAGCCGACTACCCCAACAGGTACCAATACTGCAAGTGATATTACTGCTAATAATGGTACGACTGTACCAGCAAACACTAACAAGCCTACAGATGATAAGCTGCCAGCAGATGCCGATATTGCATCTGCAACTGCTAAACCTAACCAAAAGCCAGTTACTACTGATCCGGTTACTGGAAGTGCGACAATCACAAATGGTGATAAGCCAACTGCCCCAGAACAAGACGACAAGAAGAAGCCAGCAACTCAGGATGAAGTCACGTCACAGAAACCAACAGATGGTTTAGGATTTGATAAAACCACAGATGCTATTGTTTATGTAGCAAATTGGGATGATTTTGTTGATTCAATAGGTAATGTAAATGTTCATAATATTGAAATTATTCATGACTTTTCTGCACCTGAAACTGGAGAACTTTATGTTGGTACACCTGAAAGACAGCTAACTATTGAGTCAAGTAATAAATTTAGTAACATGCCTAAAGGTGGCTTTAATTTAGATTTTAGAAATTTCTCACCAAGAATGGCGATTCCTTCTTGGTATACATCAAATATAACTAAAATATATAGACAGGCTGGTTCTTATGATAAGGGTACCAAAGGTAGTTTAGATGTAACTTATAACAATTTACGTTTGTTTGGTGAATCTTACTTTGGTTTATTTAATACTTATGACAACATGGATGGCGATGGTGCTAGAGTAACTCTTAAAGATGTTACATATACTGGCTCACAGACCTTATATACAGGTGCGTTTACTGAAGTTCATATTCAGGGTAATGTAACAGTTGATTCCGTTGGTTCATATATTAGTCCAATTGATGGGGCAATTTGCAAAACTCAGGGTGGTGATGGTCAACAAGTTTTTGAACTGCAAAGAACAGGTGATACAATAACTTTTGATAAGGATTCTGTTTTTACAGGTTCATCAAGTGATGGTAATGTAATTGAGTTGCATTCTGGTGATAATGGGACAACAAATGTTGTTGTTAATGGTCAAACTAAGACGCTATCTAATCGAGATGTAATTAATATTGAATCTGGTGCTACAGTTACTTTAAATCCTCGTAAAAATGAACATCGTTCAGATATTTATAATGCTCAAAATACGTATAAATCAGCAGCGATTAATGTTTATACTGGTTCAGGTGATATAAATATTGCGACTGGCGGCATATTAAATATAAATGTTGCCCCTGCTAGTGGTGGCTTTAATAATGGTAAAACTACAGCAATTTTAATGAAGCCAGATGATGATAATGCTACAGTTGATGCTAATATAAATGTTAGTGGAACAATTAATGTAACTACTAATGGTAACATTAGTGATTGGGGCAATATGCATACTGATCCAAGTTTCAAAAAGGATGATAATGTTCTTGTTTATGATGGAGGTAATTTAAAAGTTAACCCAGGTGGAGCTCTGAATATCATTGGCACTAATATGAGGACATATTCTGGTACTTTACTATATATCGGTGGTAAAGCTGATCTAGAGAATGGTACTTTGGATGTTGAATTGCAGAATGATCCTAATTATCCAGATGATCCAAATTATGGTGCTGGTACTGGAAAGATAATATTGGTTGATGTTGCCAGTACAGATGCTTTGAAAGTTAACAACCCACAGAAGCTGGTATTAAATGCTTCATTGAATAATGCTGATGGTACAAGTATTATTGGTAATAATGAAATTGATATTACTAATGTTCGTCAAGTATTTGATTTTTCTGACAAGTTTCCTAATATGTCACCGATTATGTTACCAGCATTCCACGTGTTAAAGATTAAAAAGACTGATTCAGGAATTAGTGTTATTCCTAATGGGATTGAGGTCTTAAATGGTAAACAATCGCTTAGTAGGGATGTTCTGAGCACCATAGCTAGTGATCTGAAAGAGAAACCTGAACTAGCAAATATACTGATACAAGCATTTGGAGTTTCGGATGCCAATACTTTATTTGATACTCTTCAAAACGTTGCAACTTCTAAAGTGTCATTTGACACAATTTTTGAAAATGTTATTGAAAAAGCCTTCACATCCAAAGGTAATATTGGATATAACAACATTACAATGGTGCCAGCTAATTCTGGTGGTTTCTTAAATATTCAAGATGACAATGGAAATGTAGGCAAGCCTTCATATCATCAAAACGATGATGGTTCTTTGACTGTTAGCGGGAAAGTCACTGGTTATAATAAAGATGTCGATGGTTACGATCAACCGAATAATTTATTTAGTAAATTAATGCATTGTGGTACTGATATTTATATTGCTGTAAAGATTGGTAACTCAACAGAATACTATAAGCCAACTAAGCCAATTGAAGACCCATATGTAGATACTAATGACGGACAAAAAGGAGTTACTAATGATTTGCCTCATACTTATGTAGCAAAGGCTGATCCGGATACCGGCGTATTTTTATTTACATTGCCTGCTGGCGTATACCAAAAGGGTGATGTAATTAATGTTGTTCCAGAAGCTAACTTTATTAGCTATGATCCTAAAGATCCAGCAGATAGTCATTCTACAGGATTAAATGATGGCATTGCAGATCCTGCTGGAAAGCAAAAAGATGCAGTCAATGCAATTAATACGGCAGCAAATAATGCAAAAGAAGCAATCGATGCTGCTGCTAAGGCAGATCCTAATCAAACTCCAGAACATCAACAAAAGTATACAGATTATAAGCAAGCAGTTGACGATGCAGTTAATGCAGCTACTGCTAAACCAACTTTAGATAATGGTCAGCCTAATCCAAATTATGATGCAGATAAATCTTTTTATGGTTCTGATGATTTTGGTAAAATTAACACGGCTAAAACTAATGCGCTGAATTTAATTAGTGCAGCTCAAAATAAGGCTCAAGCATACAGCGATATTCAACAATATATTGCAAAAGCTAAGGATGATTTGAATAAGGCAGGAGTTGATACTGCTGACTTTGCAGGTGAAGGCTCTGGCTTAACTGATGCTGATATTGATAACGCGCTTGATTCCATGATTGCTGATGGTTCTAACAAGGACACGGTTGTTAATGGTGTTAAGCAAACAGCTTTTAATAAATATGAAGAAAAGATACCGACTGCAATTACAGATTATGATGGTACAAAAGGTACCGAATTATCCGGTTTGACATTACCTACTGGTTCTACATATCAAAGTGACATTGATAATTCTAAAAATAATGTTGCTAATGGCTTAACATTTAAAGGTGACGGCAACGAGTTTACTGGCAGTACTAACATCACTAATGCTAAGAAAGCAATTGATTTAACCGTTGCTAAGGCAAATGCTGCTTCTGAGTTGCAAAAGTATACTAATAGTATGACGAATGCGCATACAAATTGTATGGCTGCTATTAATGCTGCTAATAATGATATGCAGGCTGCAATTAGTGGGGAATCTAATATTGCCAACTTGCAAGATAGTACTCATGCCAATGCTAATGCAGACAACCATGACAGCGTTACTGATGTTAAAAATGGTATTGATGCAATTAATAATGCTATTGCAGGCTATAAAGATGGGTTGAAGAGTCACCTTAATGCTCAAATTAATGGTGGTACTGATAAGAACGGTAATACTTACGAGAGTTTGACCAATAAAGTTAGTGACTTGAAGGGTAACCTAGATGGAGCTGGGATTGGTACAGATACTGATATTGTCCAAGGAATTAATGCGCTTAACAAAGAACTAAATGATGCAGCTGCCATTGCTAAAGACGGTGGTGCCATTGATACTGCTAAGAATGATACGGATGCTGCCACTAAGAATAAGCAAGCACAAGCCTTAATTGATGATGCTACTAAACGTTTAGCTGCACTTAATAAATTAAAGTCAGCAGCTGATCAGGCTAAACAGACTCACCCTGAACAAGCACCGGCTATAAATAATGCTTGGAAACAAGCAGTTAAAGATGTACTTAATGCAGCTAAGGATACGGACAAGAATACTGATAAGAATGGCAATGGTCCTATTGAAGCAGCAGCTGATAATGGAGGCAACATAATTAATAATGCTGTTCTACATGATGATGCAGAAAAAGCAATCTATCAAGCCTATCAAGCTGCCAAGACTAGAGTTAAGAATTCCAATTTGTCTACAAGTCAACAAGATAAATATAACCAAGCTCTTGATCAAGAATATAAGAATGCGACTGACAAGACTAATGCAAATAGCAAAGATTCAATTTTTGCTACGAATAATACTAATTATATTAATAATCGCAAGCAAAGAGCTCTTAATAAGTTTAATATGGAAGCTACTCAAGCAGAAGTTGCCGGTTATGCAAATCAAATTAAAAACGATTTAGGTATCACAGATGATAATAAGAATATTGATTATGGGTTAAATCTTGGTGAAGGATTGTTTAATAAGATTCCTGAAACTTCAGCAGATAATTCCAAGGTAATTGCTTCAAATGAACAAGCAGCCAAGGAAATTATTCTTACATTTGCTAAACAAGCTGCTCAAGATTTGCTTGCTCAAAAAGAAAAAGCTGTTGAGGATGCTTTTGATAAGCTGGCAACTTTAACTGGAAATAATTTAACTACAGCAAAGAAAAGGGCTAAAGATATCATCAAAGCTGCTGATGAGAAAATTAATGCAGCTCAAGATAAAGAAGGTGTTAGAAATGCCTACAATGATGGTATCGCTAACCTTAATAATTTATTAGCAAGTGAAACTAATAAGGATAAGCGTAGTCAAGCTGTTCAGGCAATTAAGGATGAACGCGATAGGGTTTTAGCTGCTCTTGATAAGAGTAAGGGCAAATATCCTGACTTAACTGATGACCATCGTCAGCAATTAATCAATGATGCTAATAATGCGGCTGATGCTGGAATTGATGCACTTGCGACAGCAAATGATTCTGAGGTTGAGGATGATAAGAATAAGGCCTCTACTAATATTGATAATGTTCTAACTAATGCTGCAAGTGAAGACAAGTCTGATAAAGAAAATAAAGAGAATGAAGTTCAAAAAGCCAAGGTTGATGCACTGGATAAGTTAAAAGAAGCATATGACGCAGCAACTTCTAAGGTTAACGGTTATAAAGACACTCAAGTTAGCTCAAGTGATAAATCGAAAATTATTGGTCAACTAACCGCTGATTATCAGGCTGCCCAAGCAGCAATTAATACGGCTACAAATACTGCTGATGTTAATACTGCAGAGCATAATGGTGAAAATCAGCTTAATCAAGATGCTGTTCAAGCCGATCTTGAAGCAGCAAAATCTGATGCAATTACTGAATTAGATACTGCTCGTGATAATGATCTTCAGGTAGTTGAAACTGCACATACTAACCATTTAATTACCGATGAGCAATGTACTGACATGAAAGACGAGATTAATAGCTTCCATGATGCTGGCACTAGTGCGATCAATAAGGACATGACAAAAGATCAAGTTGACCAAGACAAAGAAACTGTTATTAATGAAATGCAGGGAGTTGTTGATGGTATCTCCAATACGACTTTGTCCAACAGTAAAAATGCTGCGTTGAGTGCTCTTGAAGCTGCAGCTGATAAAGCTAAGAAGCATATTGATGACTTAACTTCTCTTGGCTCAGATGAAAAGAATACTTTAAAGGGCAAGGTAGATCAAGCATTAGGTGATGCTGAAATTGCTGTCAATACTGCAACTACACCTAATGATGTAACTAGTATTGAGGCAAACGCTAAGACGGAATTTGCCAATATTAGTGCAGCAGCTGATTTGAAAAACGCTAAGAATGCTGGTAAACATCAACTGGATGACAAGCAAACAGCAGTTGATAATGCTATTGATGAATTGAATAATCTTGATACGCAAAGTAAAGAAGCTCTGAAGCAGAGCATTAAAGAAGCCTACGATGCTGCATTAGGCAAAGTTAATAATCCTAACCCAGCAACCCCAGTTCAAGTTGGCTCTAATGCTCAAGCTGGCTGTGATGCCATGCAAGATATCCTTGGTAAAGCCCAAGGTCTTGATACTGTTAAAGATCAGGATAAAGCTAAACTAGATCAAGCTGCTCAAGAAGCTAAGGATCGAATTAAACAGACTAGTTTAACTGATAATCAGAAGCAAGCTGCTTATACAGCAATTGAGACTGCTCGCGATCAAGCTAAAGCTGATGTCGATAAGGCAACAGATACACCTAGTGCTAATAAAGTCGAAAAAGATGGTGAAGCTGCAATTGTTGCTGCTGAAGCAGTTGCTAATAAGAATTATCTTGATGGCTTAAAGGATCAAGCTAATAAAGATATTGATGCAGCATGTGATGATGCCGAAAAAGATTTAGCCAATGAATGGGCTACCTTAACTCCTGCTGAACAAGCTGAGGCCAAGCCAGCCTTTGATAAGGCTAATGCCGATATTGAGTCTGTTAGAAAAGATAGCAAACAAAAAATAACTGATGCTAAGAACAAAAAAGGTATAGATGATGCGGTTGCTACTGCTCAAACTGCCGCTGCAGCTGAAAAACCAGCATTGTTAGCTTCAGCTAAAGCTAAGGGTAAGCAGGCTATCAAAGATTATGGTAATAAGGTTAAGGGGCAATTAACTAACCAAACTGATAAAGATACAGTTGATTCACTCGTAACTGCTGCTGAGAGTGAAATTGATAATGATGATCAACTGCCAATAGATATCGACAATACAGTCAATAAGTACAAACAAAAAATTGATGGTGTTAAGAATACAGCAGATTCTATTGCAGCGGGTAAAATTAATACAGCCAAGCAAGATGCAGTTATCGCTTTAAACAATAAGCTAAATGGTGATGGTAAAGGAAATAAGGGTGTTCTTAATCAAATTGATGATTTAAAGAATGACCTAACCCAAGATCAATTAGCTCAATATAAGGATCAAGCTTCAAAGGCTCACGATGATGCTGTAACTAATGTCAAAGGTGATTCTGATATTGCTCAGATTAATGATGATCGCGATACAGGTATTAGTGGTATGCAGGCAGCTTTAGATGCAGCTAGCTTACAAGCAGCTAAGAATAATGCTGATAAGAAGTTGGAACAAGATGCACAAGGTGCTATTGACAAGATTAATGGTATGACTAACTTGACTGATAAGCAGAAACAAGATGCCATTGACAAAGTTAATAATGCAATCTCAACCAAACCTGATGGTGGTCAATATGAGATCAATCAGGCTACGGATCAAAGTAAGATTCCTGATATTGTTACTAATACAGAGAATGCTATTAACACTATTACTGATAATGCTTCTAATACTGCTTACACAGCTGCTCAAAAGACAGCTAAAGATCATTTAAAAGATAAGGCTGACAAACTTAAGCAAAAGATTAAGGATGATTTAGTAGCTGGTAAGTTAAGTGAAACTCAAGCTAATGGTACTGATGGCAAGGGCGGTCTAAACGCAGAAGTTGATAATGCTTTAAGTACAGCAGAAGGAAAGATTAACACTGCGACTGATCAAACTGGTATTGATAATGCTGAGAGTAATGGTATGCTAGCGTTAAATACTGTTAGCGATGATATTAATAAAGACGAAGCTCAAAAGGCTGACTTAGATAAGGTAGCTGCTGCAGCAAATGCTGCAAAGACTGATGCTGACAAATTACTTGCAGAACACCCGAATATGACTTCTAAACAGAAGCAGAGTGTTTATGATTTAATTAATAGTATTAATAATGCAGCTAACAATAGTATTAATAAGGACCGTCAGAATCCTAAAAATACAATTGATAAGATGAATACTGATGCTAATGAAGCTGTTAATCAATTGACTAACTTAACCAATGGTTGGGATATCAAAGAAAAGGCAGTTGAAAAGTTAAAGGCACATGCTAAAACTGATCGAGATAATGTAACTAATACCAATCCTGATTTTGATCAATTAACACCGGTTGAAATTGCGGCAGCTAAAGAGGCAATTCATACAGCTCAGCGTGCTGGTGAAGATACAATCTTTGGTTTAGATCCTAATAAGGATGACTTAGCTAAAGTAGAGCAAGGTTGCGAAACTGATGTTGATAATGCATTGCTCCCTTATAAATTGTTGAATAATCAGCATCGTCAAACAACTATACTTAATGATTACGCTGATGGCCAATCTGGGGATGATGCAATCAATGCTATGCCTAATTTAACTGCGCAAGAAAAGGATGACTATAAGCAGCAAATTGAGACTGCCCGCCAAAAAGCTGCTAAGAACATTAACGGTGTAAAGTTACCAGATAAGCCAACGAGTGATGATTATACTACTGCTGCAAAAGAAGTAGACGATGCAGAAAAAGCTGGCGAAGATGCTATTGCTGCGATTATTAATAAGGCAAAACTGAGTGATGATAAGCGGCAAGCTGACAAAGATTTGGAAGATGCAGCTAATAATGCGAAAAAAGATAATCCTACTTTAGCAGACGATATTAACAAGATAGTTAGTGATGCTGAAAAACAAATTGCTGATACTACTGTTTCTGATCCAACTAACCCTGACTCTTCAAAAGGCATTAAAGATAATGCAGTTGATAAAATTAATAAGTTGGTTGACAGTGCTAAGGTTAATAATCATAAGGAGAATGCAACTAAGAAGTTAGATCAAGAAAAAGCTGATGCAGATAAGATTATTGATCGTTCACAATTAACTGATGATCAAAAAGTTGCAGCTCATAAGAAGCTGCAAGACCTTTATGATGAAGCACAAAAGCGACTTGAAGATAATAAAAAAGATAAAGCTGGTCAATCGTTATCGGCAGCTGCTTATGAAAAAGAGACAGAACAGATTGCTAATGATTATCAAAAGATGATTGACAGAGTCATTAAGCAAAACCAAGAAAATACTACTTATCCTTGGTTTGATAATGAAGTTGACAATGCTCACGGGGATTTGAGTGACAAGTGGAATAGCTTTAAAGATGGTTTGTCTGATGCGCAAAAGGATACGTATAAGGATTTAATTGATACTGTCAATAACAGTATTAAGCAACTTGATAAGTCACAGGATGGTCATAAGACTTCAATTGCTGATGCAACGCAAACCTATGATGACGGTTTAACAGTTTTGAACAAGCTTAAGGCAATCAAGGACGTTGAAGATGCTGAAGCTGCAGCCAATGACGCAATTAATAACAGCTCTAACTTAACTGACGATCAAAAGAAGCCGTATAAGAATGACGTTTACAGTGATGCTACTAATGCAATCAATAATATTCTTGGTGTTACTCCAAGTGCTAACGACACGATCGGTAACCAAGACACGATTGATAAAGCTAAGAATGATGGTATTGATGATATGAATACCCATGTTAATAACGCTAAGAACGATGATGCTGGTAAACTTGCTGATGCTAAAACAAGTGCAGCAGCTAAGATTGATGCAGCATATAACTCGGCTAAAACAAAATTAGGAGATGCTTATAAGCAAGGTGGTGAGCTTGATCAAGTTCACCAACATGAACTCGATCAATTGAACGGACTATCTTTAGATGCACTGCAAAATATCGATGATGCGATCAAGAATGTCGATAAGGCAGCAGTTAATGAAGCTGGAACTTATGCTAAGGGCCAAATTGATAATTTAACTAACTTTACCGATCACCAAAAAGAAGCCTTGAAGGGTCAAATTGATAGGGATGTTGCACATGCAACTGGCGATAAAGGTACAATTACAACTGGGACGACTGATCCAGATACTGTTACTGATGCTCGTGATAAAGCTATTGACACAATTTTGGCTGATGCAAAAGGTGATACTCAGAATGATAAGGATGCTTTGAATAATGATATTGCGGTTCAAAAAGAACGTTCAAAAGCTAAATTAGATAGTGATTATCATAAAGCTATACAAGAATTGCATGACAAGTTTGGCAAAGATGCAAATACCTCTAAAGTTGATGCCGCAAATGATGCTGCCCAAAAAGCAATCGATGATCCTAAGAACACAACAGTTGAAGATGTACAAAAAGCAGAAACAGCTGGAGAAAAAGAAATTTCTAAGAGCGTAGTTGAAGATGCCCAAATGGCTGCTGGCAAGTTAATTCAAAATATTAAGCATAAGGATAATAAGCCATATACTGCTCATGAGCAACAAGCTTTAACTAATGCGATTCAAAATCTGGTTAATAAAACTAATGGTAAAGATGGTCAACAAGGTTCACTTGATACAACTAATGACGTTGACAAGACACGTCAAGATGCAATGAAAGATATTCTTGAGACGGTGACTGATGGAACTGACAAGAACAAAGCAGTTTTGAAGGGGGATAAGGCTGTTCAACTCGATGAAGCAAAGAAGGCAGCTAAAGACAAGTTACAACAAGCTTATAATACTGTAATTGACAATGGTGTAACTAAGGAGGACGCTGGACCAGTTCAAACAGCTGCTAACACTGCAATTGATAATGCAACTGATCAAGACGGAATCAATGCTGCTGAGCTTGCTGGAGAGAAGGCTTTAGCGAAACTTGAAGTACAAACTGCAGCTAATAAAGCAAAGCAAGCAGTCGACAAGTTAACTAATCACAAAGATGGCACTCCTTATACTGCTGCTGAAAAGCAAGCAATTAAGGATGCTATCCAAAAGGAAGTTGATAAGGCTGATGGTACTAAAGATAATCAGGGTACTATTGATGCTGCTAATACAGCTGCTGATGTTGATACCGCAAAGAAGACAGCTATTAACGCAATTAACCAGATTAAAGATGATTGTGACAATAATGATGAAGCTGCAATTAATGCAATTATTAATCATGATTCTAAAGTTGAGCAAGAACGCCGCGATAAGCAAAATGCCCAAACAGCTGTTCAAGCTGCAGCTGATAAAGCTCGTCAAGATTTAGGAGTCGAAAAGGGTAGCGATAAAGCAAAGAAAATTGACAAGGCAGAGCAAGATGCATTAGACGCAATTAATCAGGTAACTAATGGCAAGTATAAAACGGCTGAAAATTCAGGTTTAGCTAATGTTGTTGAAGCTGAAAAGAATACTGCAAAAGATCAATTAGGCAATAGCGCTGACACAACGGCAATTGACGCTATTACAAGTGCTGATACAACAAGTGCTAATGTCACTGATAAGCAATCAGCAATTAAAACTGCTTTTGACTCCAGCAAGGATAAACAAGCAGCAATTACTACTGCTAATAATGCTATTAGTGCAGCTCACCAAGCTGCAGTTGATCAGCTGCACCACCAATATGGTTCAAACGCTGATACTTCAAATACTGATGCTGCATTTAATAATCATCATGTTGCTCAAGGTGATACTGTTGAAGCAATTAATGCTGATGCCTTAGAAGTGGAAAAGGAAATTGCTAAGGGTGACGTGGCAGATGCTGCAGCTAATGCTAAAGATAAGATTGATCATTTGACTAACAAGCTAAATGGTACGCCTTACACTGATGCTGAAAAGCAAGCGCTAAAGGATGCCATTCAACATGAAGTAGATCAGGCCAATGAGGCGGGCAAGGGAAGCATTGATCAGGCCCAAACGAATGACGATGTAACTAACGCCGCCAATGAGGCGATTGAGGCAATCAACAAGATAACCGATGCCGGAGCTAATAACGATAATAGTGTTCTTGAGCCAATTTTTGATACTAATGCGGGTGTAAGCAGTGAGCGGAAGAATAAGGCGGCCGCAGCGGCCGCAATCAGTGCCGCCGCCGACAAAGCGCGCCAAGACTTAGGTGTCGAAAAGGGTAGTAAGGCCGCTGCCGCCATTGACCAAGCGGAGCAAGCTGGGTTAGCTGGCATAAATCAGGTAAGCGATGGCAAGTATGAGACCGCCGAAAATACGGGTTTAGCTAATGTAGTTGAAGCGGAAAAGACGGTTAGCGATGATATCTTAGCAAGTGCCGAAAGTGCCGCCGAAAGCGCGATTGACAAGACTAGTGGGTTAAGTGCTGGCGATAAAGATAAGGCGAAGCAAGCAGCTCAAGGTCAGTTAACGACAACAAAAAATGAAGTAGGAAAGGTAAGTAGTGACGATGTAAGTAGTGCGAATGTCACTGACAAGCAGAATGCGATCAAGGACGCCGTTAATGCCGGTAAAAATAGTATTAATGGGACAGCCGGAGCAGCCAGCGATTTAGGCGCAGCCAAGCAGCAGGCTAAGGAGAAAGTCAGTGACGCCGCCGCGAGTGCGAATAAAGCAGTTGATCAGCTAGCTAATCATCAAGATGGCACACCATATACAGCAGCAGAAAAGCAAGCGCTAAAGGATGCGATTCAAGCTGAAGTAGATAAAGCTAACGGTACCAGCACAAATCAGGGTACCATTGATAAAGCTAATACAGCTGCTGGTGTTGACACTGCTAAAAACAATGCCTTGAATGCGATTAACAAGTTCAAAGATGATAGTAAGAACAATGATGAAGATTCATTGGCACCAATTGTTAATGGTAATTCAGCTGTCCAAAAGGAACGACAAGACAAGCAAACGGCTCGTGATAATGTTTCTGCAGCTGCCGACAAAGCGCGCAAAGATTTAGGCGTTGCCAAGGGCAGTAAAGCAGCAGCAGCCATTGACAAGGCAGAGCAGGATGCATTGAATGCGATTAATCAGGTAACTGATGGCAAGTACTCAGATACTGAAAATTCAGGTTTAGGAAATATCGTTGAGGCTGAGAAGAATACCGTTAAAGAAGAACTAGGTGGTAACTCAGCAGCACTTGATGCCATTTCAAGTAGTGATACCAACCCTGATAATGTTACTGGTAAGCAAAATGCGATTAAGGATGCCTATCATGCAGGTAAGGTTGCTGCTGCCAAGCAAAAGGCTGCGGATAAATTAAAGGCAGCCTACGACGCAGCTAAACAAAAGCTCGGTGCTAATGCTGACTTTTCAGCCCTAGATAGAAGTTATCAATTGGCACTCAATAACCTGCAGGGTGAGTCTGATGATGAACTTAACAAGTCAGAATTTGCCGGCGAACGTTTGATTGGTAAGGGCGCAGTTCAAAGTGCATACGATACAGCAGCTAAGAAGATTGAACAAATGTGGCCAGATGACAATTTACAAACTGCTAAAGATAAGAAGAATGCCTTATTAGAGGCTGCCCAAGGTCTACTTGATGAAGCCAACGAAGTTGACAATGGTACAATTGATCAAGCTCAGCATTCAACTGGAGTGAGTGATGCGCGAAATGATGCGATTGATAAGATCAAGGGAATTCATTCTGACAAGGATACAATCAATAACATTGTTGATAATGATAAGGTGGTCCAAATTGATAAGGCACATGATACGGCCGTTGCCAGTGGTGTTGATCAAAATGAGGTTCAACAGATTCGTGATAATACGGCCAAGCAAATTAAGCATGACCTGCAAACTGGCGATAAAGAAGCAGCCAAAGAACATGAATTAGCTGGTGAAAAAGAAATTGCCAAGTTAACTGTTCAAGGAGCTGCAACTAATGCCAAGGACAAGATTGATCATTTGACTAACAAGCCAAATGGTACGCCTTACACCGATGCTGAAAAGCAAGCTTTGAAGGACAAAGTTGACAAGGAAATTGATGACTATGTTACTCAGGGTGATCAAGCTATCACTGCTTCAGATACAACAGATAAGGTTAATAAGGCTAAAGATGAGGTAATTAATAATATTAATGATGCAATTTCTGATAGTCATTTAGCCGACATCTTAAGTAAAGACCCTAATGTTGCTAAGAACGATGCTGAGAATGCCATTGATAATGCGGTTGTAGAAGCCAATGAGGCAATTGATAGCAACAAGAATTGGAGCAAGGAACAAAAGGATAAGCTGAAAGATAAAGTTAAGCAAGATGCCCAAGCTGGCAAAGATAAGATTGAGCATGATTTTGATATTAATACTATCAATCAAGATAGAGATAATACTGTCAGTCAGATCAAGAATGATTACACTGATCAGGCAACTATTAATACTATTGTTGGTAATAGTATTAATAATTCTTCATCATCAAATACTGAACCTGTACAGCATTCAGATGAAGGCGAAAAAGATCTAATCTTGATGCATAATGCTTATCTTTACGATGAGAATGGCGAACGTGCTAACATGGTTGACTTAAAGGCTGGTTCAGTCGTTGAGACTTATGGCAAAGAGAAGATTGGTGACAAGGATTACTTTGTTTTAATCGATCATGGTGCTAATGATAAGAAGTATTACGTGGTATGTACTAATATTAATAGCGTCCACACGACTTTGAAGCATAATGCCTATGTTTATGACGAGTATGGTCAAAGAATTAAGTCTCGTCATGCTATCAAGGCTGGTACTAATATTGCTACTTTCGGTGATGCTGTTACAATTCGTGGTATCAAGTACTACATTATCGGTGAGAATAAATTTGTTCGGGCTACTAATGTTTCAGAGACAGAGGCTGCTGATACTAAAACTGTAACTAAGACTGCTAAAGTTGAAGCAACGGTTGGTCCAATCAGCGACAAGCCTGATGCACCAGTTCAAAAGAAGATTATGCATAATGCTTATGCTTACAACGACAAGGGTGTTCGTGCAAATGGTTTGATTTTCAGTGCTGGCACAGTTATTCCAACTACTGGAGCTAAGTCAATTGACGGTGTGCTTTATTACGAACTTGATGATGGTATGTATATCAAGGCTGCTAATATTGATGCCAAGAAGTTGCGCTTACAGCACAATGCTTACATTTACAGCCAATACGGCAATCGTGAAGGCAAGCGGGTGCTTAAGAAGCATAAGTTAGTTAAGACTTATGGTGACCCAATTTCAATTCATGGCAAGAAGTATTACATTACAGCCAAAGGAAAATTTGTTAAGAAAGCTAACTTCAATAAGAAATAAGCTTTAAAGTAAAAATGTCCCAAATTGTTAAAATGACAATTTGGGGCATTTTTTGTTTTATATAGAATTATTTCTGTTTGTTAAGACCATCTTTTTGCATTTGCTGCAAAATTTGGTATTGCTTCTTGAGTGCTTTTTCAATTTTGGAATTGCCCTTGGGCGTAAAATATTGTTTGTCAACTAATTGATCGGGCAAGTATTGCTGGGCAATCCAGTCATTGGGGTAATCGTGAGGATAAGTATAACCTGCACCATGGCCCAACTTTTTGGCGCCAGAATAATGGGCATCCTTAAGGTCGGCTGGAATTGAGCCAATATCATTTTGACGAACGTCGCTAAGGGCGGTATCAATTGCTGCCATGGCACTGTTACTCTTAGGCGAAAGTGCTAGTTCAATAACTGCGTTAGCCAAAGGAATACGGGCTTCGGGGAAGCCAAGACTTTGGGCAGCCTGAATGGCAATAATTGCGTGTTGTGCTGCTGCAGGATTAGCTAAACCAACGTCTTCATAGGCAATGACACTCAGGCGTCGGCAAATAGAAACTAAATCGCCGGATTCGATTAAGCGCGCCAAGTAGTGTAGGGCGGCATCAGTGTCAGAACCGCGAATTGACTTTTGAAAAGCTGAGACCAGATCATAATGGCCGTCGCCAGAGGCGTCAAAATTTTGACTGCGCATCTGAATCGAATCGGCCATTTCTTCTTGAGTAATGGTAAAGCCAGTATCTTCTTTTCCGTCAGCAATCAGTTCCTGCTTGGTTGACCGCACGGCTAATTCCAGGCCGTTTAAGGTTGCACGCAAATCGCCGTTTCCTTTTTGAATTAGTAATTTTTCCGCATCATTGGTTAGTTTTACCTGATATTCACCAAGACCATTTTGCTTATCAGTTAGGGCACGATTAATTGCCTGTGCAACATCGTTTTCAGCTAACGGTTTAAGTTCGAAAATCTGACAGCGAGACCTGATGGCGGGAGAAATTGAAATGTATGGATTTTCAGTTGTGGCACCAATTAGAATAATTTGACCAGATTCAAGTAGCGGCAGAAGATAATCCTGCTTAGTTTTGTCCAAGCGATGAATTTCATCTAGTAATAAAATTACTGTCCCGCTCATTTTGCCTTCGGCGGCTACTTGTTCCAGCTGTTTCTTACTGTCAGTGGCAGCGTTTAACTTACGAAAAGCATACTTGGTTGAACCAGCAATTGCGCTAGCAATACTGGTCTTACCAATTCCCGGCGGTCCATACAAAATCATGGAAGAAAGTAACTTGGCTTCAACCATTCGGCGAATAATCTTACCGGGACCAATCAAGTGCTGCTGCCCGACAACCTCATCAAGATTTTGTGGGCGCATGCGATAAGCTAATGGCTTCATTAATGTCCTCCATGAAAGAGTCGGTGCCAGAAGCTTGGCTTTTTCTCTTTAGACTGTCCCAATTCCATCTTGGGCATTTCTGGCGGATAAACTTGACCAATTTCAACGCGCATCTTGTTGATTGCAGTTTTGGCTACGACAAGGACAGCAGTATCTTGGGCACCAGTTCGTGCAGTTTCATTGTTGACGAGGGTGAAAGGAACATTGTATTGCCCACATTTAGCTTCAATTTGGTCCAAAAATTCACCGCTTAAGTTGCCGTTAATTAAGATTGAGTAATCACGATAATCGGCAAAATGTTCTAAAAAAGTAGTAGTTAATTCAGGCTTTTCGACTTCGGTATTGTCCATTCTGACTAATACACGCTCACGCAAAGAACCCAAAAAACGCCGCCGCTCATCTGGCTTAGTTTGCGGGGTAATTCCTTGGGCAGCATTTTCAACTCGAGTATTCAAATCTTCTGTCATAACTGATATTTCTTCTTTCTTGGGTAGCAAAAACCCCTCTCCAAAGTGGAAAGGGGCATGCGAATGTAGAAATTAAAGTAACTTGTTGTAGTATTCAACAACGAGGGCTTCGTTAATTTCTGGTTCCATTTCATCACGTTCTGGAAGACGTACAAGAGTACCTTCCATCTTGTTGTCATCAAATGAAACAAATGATGGACGAGTTACGACTGCTTCAAGAGCATCCTTAACTTGTTGTAAGTTCTTTGACTTTTCCTTCAAGCCAATGGTTTGACCAACTTGAACTTCGTATGAAGGAATGTCAACACGTTTACCATCAACAGTGATGTGACCGTGGTTAACTAATTGTCTAGCTTGTTGTCTAGTAGTAGCTAAACCTAAACGGAAAACAACGCTGTCCAAACGACGCTCTAACAAGATCATGAAGTTAGTACCGTGTTCGCCTTCACGAATCTTACCAGCTTGAGTGAACAAAGTTCTAAATTGACGTTCGTTTAAACCGTACATCCAACGTAACTTTTGCTTTTCGTGCAATTGCTCGCCGTATTCTGATAAACGACCACGTGAGTTAGGACCGTGTTGACCAGGAGCATAGTTACGACGACTAATTTCCTTGCCAGTACCTGAAAGTGAGATACCTAATCTTCTTGAGCGTTTCCAACTTGGACCTGTATATCTTGACATAAAATCCTCCAATAAAATCTGATAACAGTTTCTGGAGTAAAATATTACACATAAGTTCAACATTCGTGCATCTTAATTTTCATTTTCGCCTGTTGCAGCGTCGGTTACTCGTTCACTAAAACGTATTAAGATGTTGACGTTCTTGTCACTTATAGCTGCAAATATTTTACACGAAACTTATTATATCGGTGTTAACTT
This sequence comes from Lactobacillus sp. ESL0703, assembly GCF_029433435.1. Lineage (NCBI taxonomy): Bacteria > Bacillati > Bacillota > Bacilli > Lactobacillales > Lactobacillaceae > Lactobacillus > Lactobacillus sp. ESL0703. The sequence goes on along the minus strand of NZ_JAQTIB010000001.1, from coordinate 438,930 downwards.
GCTAAAGCAAGGAAAAAGCCGATTTTAACTGCTTTTATGCTTAAAAAATGATATTTTTTCAATTAAATTGTACACATCTTTAAAACTACAGCCCACAGTAAGTGAGAAGTTTGTTATAATAAAGGGTAGTTTTGGAGGAGAAAATATGTCACCAACCCAATCTATAATCGTAGTAATTGCAGTTTTGCTAATTCTAATTGTTGTTGCCCTCATGCTCTACATTAACCGCCGTCAATTGCGGGAGATTTTGGAGCTGGACGACTTAATTACTAAAATCGAAAAAATGCATTTGCAACAAGATATTGACCGGTTAAATAAAATGGATCTTGCGGGCGAAAGCCTGACTACCTTAACAACTTGGCGCAAGAGTTATCAGGAAGCAACGAGTAAGAAAATTCCGCAGGTACAAAAGTTGCTGGAACAGGCGGCTGATGAAAATGTTCACTATCGTTTATTGAAGTCGCACCAAAATATTAAACAGGCGCAGGCAATCATGAAGCAAACCTTTGATGATGCCAAGAATACCAAGGATGTTTTTACGGAATTACTTGAATCTAACCGGGAAAATCAGGTGCAGTATGAGGCCCTAATTAAGATTTATCACCAGTTACGCAAGAATGTGCTCGCTGATTCGTTTGATTATGGGACCGCGTTAGATCAGATTGAAAATAACTTATCGAGTTTGGAAAATGACTTTACTGAAGCCAAGAACTTATCGTCTCAGGGCGATCAAGTCGAAGCCAAGCGGATTTTATCAAAGATTAAGGCAACCTTGACAACGCTCCAAGAAGAATTGCCGGAGCTTAAGGAAAGTCGGCATGAGTTAGATTCAGTTTTTCAAGATCAATTGCGGGAGTTGTCGGATTCCTATAAAAAGATGATGGCCAACAAGTACTACATTACTGAAATTGATATTTTGGATAAAATCAAAGAAATTCGGGATCAGGTTACTGAGGCTGGGCAATTTTTAACGGAACTAAAATTATTAGAATTGTCTAAGTATATTAAGGAAATCAAGCAGGAAATTGCCAGTCTCTATGATGTTTTAGCCAAGGAATATAAGGCACGGCCATTTGTCGAGGAAAACCAGGATAAAATTCAACGCTTATTATCGCGTGAACAGGTAGAATCCAAGAATTTGGTTGCCAAATTGCGCCACATTGATGAGAGCTACGAGTTGACACACGGCGAACTAGCAAAGAGCCGCCAACTTGAGCAAGAAGTAAACGACATGAACCGGCAATATACAGTTGATACGCAAAACGTTGCTGACGGCAAGGGCGTTTATTCAGAAATCAAGGACTCCTGGCTGGCAATGCTGGAACGCTTACGAGAAATTGGCGAGCAGCAAAAGCAAATGTCAGAAGATGTCGACGGTCTGTATGATTCGGAAAATGTGGCTAACGACTCAATCAACCGCTTTAAGCAGGAAGTTTCTTTGGTCTATCGGCGCTTAGAACGCAAAAAACTGCCGGGTAATCCTGATACCTTTGTACAAATGTATACTCTAGTAATTAATGAGATTGGTCATGTTGCCAAGGAGTTAAGTGAAGTGCGAATTAATATGGAAAAGATTTCCAACGAATTAATTCAGATTTCTGATGATGTTGAGCGTTTAAAACGTGAAGCTGATGATATTATTAATTCTGCTGATCTGGTTGAGTTGACATTGCAATACTCCAATAAGTATTCGGATAATGATGCAATTAAACGTGCCCAAAAGAAGACAATGCAGCTTTATAGTCAAGACTTTAATTATAAGGAAGCTTTAGATACCATTGCGACGGCAATTGAGAAGGCAGAACCTGGGTCATACCAACGATTAGAGAATTTATATTATTCCGATAAAAAGGTTGAATAAATCTTTAAAACAGTTTTAGGAATTTTCTAGAGCTGTTTTTACTTTAAAATTAATATTAATTGAAGCAAAGCTATATTTAAGTTACAATTTATAAGTTGAAGAAGTGCCTCAGTAGGCTTTTTTGAGGGGAGTAAGGTTTGTGATTTATTTTGACAATAGTGCGACAACTAAGATTGATCCGGCAGTGTTAGCTACCTACGATCAAGTTGCGCAAAATATTTGGGGGAATCCGTCTAGTTTACATAAGATGGGCGATCGGGCTTATCAATTACTGACAAGCTCGCGCAAACAAATTGCAAGCCTGTTGGGTGCCAAGCAGGATGAAATTTTCTTTACTTCTGGTGGAACCGAATCCAACAATACGGCAATCAAGGGGACAGCAATTCAGAAGCGCGAATTTGGTAAACACATTATTACTTCAAGTGTTGAACATGCTTCGGTTGCCAATGCTTTTAATGCGTTAGAAAACTTAGGTTATCGCGTGACTCGGCTTCCGGTTGATAAGGAAGGCCGCGTGAATGTCAATGATTTGCGGAACGCTCTTGATACGGATACAACGTTAGTTTCGATTATGGGTGTTAATAATGAAATTGGGACCATTCAACCGATTGAAGCTATTAGCGATTTATTAACGAATTACCCGACAATCCAATTCCACGTTGATAACGTTCAGGCTTTGGGCAAGAACATTTGGCCGCGGGTATTTACACCGCGGGTTGACTTGTCTAGTTTATCAGCGCACAAGTTCCATGCGCCACGTGGTATTGGTATTTTATATAAAAAAGAAGGCAAGATGTTGTCACCACTTCACGATGGCGGCGGCCAAGAAAAGGGCCTGCGTTCTGGTACAGAAAACTTGCCGGCAATTGCGGCAATGGCTAAAGCAATGCGGCTGGTACTAACTGATGAGGCGGATAAGGCTAACCATGAAGCAGCAATTAAACGTAAGATTGTTGATTACTTGCAGGATAAGCCAGGAATAAAGATTTTTTCACCGGTTAGTGATGATTTCACGCCGCACATTTTGTGTTTTGCCTTAGAAGGTATTCGCGGGGAAACGCTGGTTCATACTTTAGAAGAACATGACATTTACACGTCAACAACTTCTGCTTGTGCTTCAACTAAGACTGATGAGGCAAGCACATTAGTTTCAATGCATGTTGATGATAAGATAGCGACTAGTGCTATTCGGTTAAGCTTTGATGAAAGCAACACTATAGAAGAAGCCGATGAATTTATCGCCGTCTTCGATAAGATTTATCAGCATTTTGCTAAAATTAATCACTTGGGAGAATAATTAATGGAATATACGGAAATTATGGTTCGCTACGGTGAACTATCGACAAAAGGAAAGAACAGGAAGGACTTCATTGGTAAGCTTGCCGGTAACGTAACCAAGGTGCTGCGTAAGTTCCCGCAAGTTGAAATCCATCCGCGTCATGACCGGATGCACATTGTTTTGAATGGGGCACCATTTACTGAAATCGACCAACGGTTAAAAAAGGTCTTTGGGATTCAAACTTACTCACCAACAATTAAGGTAGAAAAAACGCTGCAGGCAATTGAAGAAACATCTTTAGCTTTAATGAAGGAAACTTTCAAAAAGGGCATGACCTTTAAAGTTAACACTAAGCGTAGTGACCACCATTTTGCCTATGATACCAATGAGTTAAACTCATTGGTTGGTGATTATTTATTTGAAAATATGCCCGACCTAAAGGTAGAAATGAAGCAGCCTGACTTAGTGCTGCGCATTGAAGTTCGCCAAGATGCAATTTATATTTCTAACCAATTACTGCACGGTGCCGGCGGGATGCCTGTTGGTACTGGTGGTCGTGCTGTCATGATGCTTTCAGGCGGGATTGACTCGCCGGTTGCATCATATTTGGCATTAAAGCGCGGGGTTGATATTGAAATGGTCCATTTCTTTAGTCCACCTTACACTACCGAAAAAGCCTTGAACAAGGCAAAGGAATTAACTGGTATCTTGGCAAATTATGCTGGCCGGATTAATTTTATCGCCGTACCGTTTGCGGAAATTCAAGAGACGATTAAAGAAAAAGTGCCGGAAGGTTACTTGATGACGGTTCAACGTCGGTTTATGTTGCGGCTTGCTGATGAAATTCGGGCTAAAAGAAACGAATTGGCAATCTTTAATGGCGAATCAGTTGGTCAAGTTGCTTCCCAGACTTTGGAATCAATGATGGCAATTAACGATGTGACGACCACTCCTGTTGTGCGGCCAGTAGCGACAATGGACAAGACCGAAATTATTCGCTTGGCTGAAGATATTGGTACATTTGACTTATCTATCAAACCATTCGAAGATTGCTGTACTATTTTTGCCCCGCCGCGGCCAAAGACCAAGCCAAAGGTTGATAAGGCTCGTGAATATGAAGCTCGTCTTGACGTTGAAGGCTTAATTGAACGGGCTCTTGCCGGGATCGAAGTTACGGCAATTTACCCTGATGACAAGTTTTTGGCTGATAAAGCTGAAGAAGATGCTGCATTACTGTAAAAAAGTGCTATAATAACTAGCAAAGCAATAACCAAGAGGTATTAACTTTACAAACAGAGAAAGGCTAAAATGGTGCAAGGCCGAAAGTTAATTGGTAGCTTGGTTTTAACTGATTGACTGAACTAACAGTAAGTTAATCCGGCAAATTTCGCCGTTATCACGATGTAAGAGAAGCAGTAGTTGCTTAACTTAGGTGGTACCGCGGTTAGTAAATCGTCCTAGACATAGCGTCTAGGACGATTTTTTATTATCAGAAAGAAGGAAATTATATGACAGATTTGGCGCCAAAATATGACCATCAGGCAGTTGAAGATGGTCGTTACCAAACTTGGCTAGATGAGGACTTATTTAAGCCGTCAGGTGATAAAAAGGCTCATCCATATTCAATTGTTATCCCCCCACCAAACGTAACGGGTAAGTTACACTTGGGCCATGCTTGGGATACCGCAATTCAGGATACCTTGATTCGTTTTAAGCGGATGCAAGGCTATGACACCTTGTATTTGCCAGGAATGGACCATGCGGGGATTGCCACGCAAGCTAAAGTTGAAGCCAAATTGCGCAAGCAAGGCAAGGATCGTCACGAAATGGGACGTGAAGCTTTTGTCAAGCAAGTTTGGGACTGGAAAGATGAATACGCCAATATTATCAAGGGTCAATGGGCCAAAATGGGTCTGTCACTTGATTATTCGCGTGAACGTTTTACCTTAGATGAGGGCTTGTCTAAGGCTGTTCGGCGGGTATTCGTTCAATTATATAATGAAGGCTTAATTTATCGCGCCCAATACATTATTAATTGGGATCCAGCTTTGCAGACAGCCTTGAGTGATATTGAGGTTATTCACCAAGACGACAAGGGTGCTTTTTATCACATCAAATATCCGTTTGCGGATGGCTCGGGCTTCGTTGAAATCGCAACAACTCGGCCAGAAACAATGTTTGGTGATACGGCCGTTGCGGTTGCTCCTGGGGATGAACGCTACAAGGACTTTGTTGGTAAAGAATTGATTGTGCCACTTGTTGGCCGTCATATTCCAATTATTGAAGACGAACATGCTGATCCAGATTTTGGTACTGGTCTGGTAAAGATTACGCCGGCTCACGACCCGAATGACTTTGCCACAGGAAACCGTCATAACTTAAAGCGGATTAACGTAATGAACGATGACGGTACGATGAACGAGGAATGTGGCAAGTATGCTGGTATGGATCGGTTTGACTGCCGTAAGCAAGTCGTTGCCGATTTGAAGGAACAAGGCTACTTGATTAAGGTTAAGCCAATTGTCCACGCCGTTGGTCACTCAGAGCGTTCAGGTGTTCAAGTTGAGCCGCGTCTGTCAACGCAATGGTTTGTTAAGATGAAGCCATTAGCTGACAAGGTTTTAGCTAATCAAAAGACTGACGACAAGGTTAACTTTGTTCCTGAACGCTTTGAACAAACACTTGAACACTGGATGGAAAATGTTCATGACTGGGTAATTTCACGGCAACTATGGTGGGGACACCGGATTCCAGCTTGGTACAACAAAAAGACTGGCGAAATGTATGTCGGTGAAGAAGCACCTAAGGATATTGAAAACTGGGATCAAGATCCAGATGTTTTGGATACTTGGTTCTCAAGTGCTTTGTGGCCATTTTCAACAATGGGTTGGCCTGATGAGGATTCAGAAGACTTTAAACGTTACTTCCCAACTAATGCTTTAGTTACCGGCTATGATATTATTTTCTTCTGGGTATCACGGATGATTTTCCAGAGTTTGCACTTTACTGATGAGCGTCCATTTAAGGATGTCGTTCTTCACGGCTTAATTCGTGACGAACAAGGTCGCAAGATGAGTAAGTCATTGGGTAACGGGGTTGACCCGATGGATGTTGTGAACGAATATGGTGCCGATGCATTGCGTTGGTTCTTATTGAACGGGACTGCTCCTGGTCAAGATACTCGTTACAATCCAAAGAAGTTAGCTGCAGCTTGGAACTTCATTAACAAGATTTGGAATGCATCACGATTTGTAATCATGAACCTTCCAGAAGATGCTCAACCGGCTCATATGCCTGATACCAGCAAGTTTGACTTAGCTGATAGCTGGATTTTTGACCGATTGAACCACACGGTGGGTGAAGTTATTCGCTTGTTTGACGAGTATAAGTTTGGTGAAGCTGGCCGTGAACTGTACAACTTTATTTGGAATGATTTCTGTGATTGGTACATTGAAATTTCTAAGGTTGCTTTAAATGGTGATGATGCTGAATTAAAGGCAAGAAAGCAGGATAATTTAATCTGGATTCTTGACCAAATTCTGCGGTTAATTCACCCAATCATGCCGTTTGTAACTGAAAAATTATGGTTGTCAATGCCACACGCTGGCAAGTCAATCATGGTTGCCAAATATCCTGAAACTCACAGTGAATTTGTTAACCCTCAAGCTACCCGTGATATGTCGTTCTTAATTGAAGTTATCAAGGCAGTCCGGAATATCCGCATGGAAGTTAATGCGCCAATGTCATCACCAATTGATATCATGATTCAACTTGATGATGCCGCAAATGAACGGATCTTGACAGACAACGAAGACTACGTTAAGAACTTCTTGCATCCGAAGAAGTTAGAAATCGCCACAGAAATGGCTGCACCAAAATTAGCTAAGACAGCAGTTATCTCTGGTGCCCAGATTTTTGTTCCGCTGTCTGAATTAGTTAATGTTGATGACGAAATCGAACGGATGGCAAAGGAAGAGCAAGACCTTGAAGCAGAAGTTGCTCGTTCAACCAAGAAGTTAGCTAACCAAGGCTTTGTTGCTCATGCTCCAGCCGCTGTTATTGATAAGGAAAAGGCTAAGAAGGCTGACTATGAAAGTCAATTAGCTAGTGTCCGTCAACGGATTCAGGATTTGAAAGAGAGTAAATAATGTGATTTTTACCAAAGCGCAAGATGTGATATCTTATTTATATTCGTTACCTAAGTTTCATGCTAAGGGAGACCTAACCTTTATTAGAAGGGTCTTGGCAGAATTAGATAACCCGCAAGATAAAGTTAAGATGCTGCACGTTACAGGCACTAATGGTAAGGGTTCTACTTCGTATTATTTAAGTAATTTATTGCAAAAGGCCGGTCAAAGGACTGGCCTTTTTGTCTCACCATATATTTTTGCTTTTGGTGAACGGATTCAATTAAATGGTCAAAATCTTAGTGATGACGATTTGGTAGCGACTAGCAATTTGATTGAGGAAGTTTTGCAAAAAATTAGGCAGACAGACCCGGATTTTGGGTTAGTTACCTTTGAATACGAAGCAGTGATGGCTTTTACCTATTTTGCCCAAAAAAAATGTGATTATGCTGTAATTGAAGTGGGAATTGGCGGTACTCACGATTCAACCAATGTTATTAATCCGGAAGTTAGTATTATTACTACTGTTGGCCTTGACCATGAACAGGTTATTGGTCCGACAATTCAAGATATTGCCCGTGAAAAAAGTGGAATAATTAAAAATCAGCGGCCAGTTGTTGTCGGGAATGTACCACCAACAGTTCTGCCAATCATTAAGAACAAGGCTAAGGAAGAACAAGCACCGCTATTTGAGTTAGGGCAAGACTTTACGGTAAGTAATTCTGTGCAGATAAATTATCAGGACGCAGAGCGAAAATTAACTTTTGCCATTAGACCAGAAGTTGAAGGCTACGACATTGCCGTTGCTGTTCGCGCCTTCAGCACGCTTAATTTGGCGTTGAGTAATTCAAAAATTGAAGAAGCGATTAATCAAACAATAATTCCGGGTCGCTATCAAATTTTGCAAGAGCAGCCCCTAATTATTTTGGATGGGGCGCATAATATGCAGGCAATGCAAAACCTGCTTGATTTTGTCCACCAGCAGCAGGCAAGGCGTCAAGGCAAGGTTCGGGTATTGATTACAATGATGAAAGACAAGGATTTGACGCAGGTCTTTTCTCTGTTTAAAGAATCAGATCAAGTAGAACTGACGACAATTGCATATCCGCGGGCTGCTAAAATGGCGGACTTCCCACCTACAGTGCAGGCAAAATATCCTTACCACTCAGATTGGCAATCTTGTTTTACCCAATTAAAGCAGAATAGTCAGCCGAATGATATACTGCTAGTAACGGGATCCTTTTATCTTGTCGGCGAAGTTTTGCAATTGGAGGCCACAAATGCGCGTTCAAGGAATTGATGAAGAAATCAAGGGAATCTTATTTGACATGGACGGTTTGCTGGTTAATTCCGAAAATTTATACTGGCAGGCTAATATTCAGGCGTCGAAAGAAGATCATTTAGGGACACCTGATGATACTTATTTAAAATTGGTCGGCTCGACTACAAAGGAAATGCGGGCATTTTATCAGCGTTATTTCAAAACCGAGGAAGAGCGTGTGCGGTTCATTGAACGAACTAATGAATTAGTAGAGCAATGGATTGCGGCTGGTAAGCTCAAGCTGCAGCCGGGAGTTCAGCGGGCACTTGATACATTTTATGACCTTAACTTGCCGCTTGCAGTTGTTTCTAGTAATTATGAAAAAGATATTGAACAGGAAATGTGGGCGACGGGAATTCGTAATTATTTCCAGTTTCACTTAAATTATGATGACGTCCAAAAGCATGACTTAAAGGCTAAGCCAGCACCAGATATTTACTTGTGGGCTGCGCAAAAAATAAATATTCCTAAGCAAAATTTGCTGGCCTTTGAGGATTCATCAACTGGGGTTGCCGCAGCTAGTAATGCCGGACTAAAATGTGTTATGATTCCAGACTTACTATCGCCAACTAAAGAAGATCAAACAAACGCAACGTTAATTTGTCATGATTTTAATGAATTTCTAGAAAAAGTTAAGTAGTTTTGGCGTACGTAAATAGTGAAGGGAGTGATTTGAATGGAAATCATTAAGTCCAATCACTATTTAGTAAAGACCGATATTGAATTACTAGGAAGTTTATTTAATCAGCTGCGGACAAGCGGTTTAAACGACTTAACAAAGTTAGAGACCCAATTAGCCCAGTTGCACCTAAGCAGCTTTAATGATTTGATTAAATATTTCTCAGGTCCTGACTGCAATCCACAATTAGCGGTAGTTGGCGAGGAATTAATTGACCGTTTGCGCAGTACAATTCCAGATCGTGAAGCTGTTTTAACCTCAAGCAATGAAGTGGGAACATATTTAGCTGATAAGCTTGCTGGTCATAAGCAGGAAGAATTATGGGCGATTTATATTGATAACAGTAACCATATTATCGCTGAGAAGTGTCTGTTTAAGGGAACAATTGACAAGTCCGTGGCTCATCCGCGAGAGATTTTTCGCTGGGGTCTGATCTATGCTTGTGCAGGGATGTTTGTTGTTCACAATCATCCTAGTGGTAATTTAGTGCCATCGCAGAGTGATCTTAAGTTAACGCGAATGCTTGATGAGTCTGCAGCCATGTTGCAGATTGATTTTTTAGATCATTTTATTGTCGGAAAAAACCAATTTTTGAGTATGCGTGAGCATGAATTGTTTTAAATTCGTCTAAAACTTGCTGCGGAATTCTTTTTTAAACAGTGCTTTGTGCTATAATTATTCAAGATTTAAAGACTGCAATAATTAAGGAGAGATTTTCGTGTTTGGATTTGGAGCAAAAAATATTGGTATCGATTTGGGTACGGCCAATACACTTGTTTATATGGAAGGTAAGGGGATTGTCCTTAGAGAGCCTTCCGTTGTGGCAAAGAATACCCGGACTGATAAAGTAATCGCAGTTGGTTCTGAAGCCAGAGAAATGATTGGTAGAACACCTGCTACAATCGTTGCAATTCGCCCGATGAAAGACGGTGTAATTGCCGATTACGATACAACTGCATCAATGCTGAAGTACTTTATTGATAAGACTGTTGGTAATTCCAAGCCATCAGCAATGATTTGTGTGCCTTCAGGCGTTACAGAAGTAGAAAAGCGGGCAGTAATTGATGCTGCGCGTGTTGCTGGTGCTCGTGAAGCTTACGTCATTGAAGAACCATTTGCTGCAGCAATCGGTGCTGGTCTTCCAGTAATGGACCCGACTGGTTCAATGGTTGTTGATATTGGTGGTGGTACTACTGATGTTGCTACGATTTCACTTGGTGGGATTGTTTCATCAACTTCGATTCGTCAAGCTGGCGACAAGTTCAATTCAGCAATTGTTAATTACGTTCATTCCAACTTTAATTTATTAATTGGTGAAAGAACTGCTGAAGATATTAAGATTCAAATTGGTTCAGCTTCAGTTGAAAAGGCTAAGAAAATTGAATCAGTTAATATTCGTGGCCGTGATTTGGTAACTGGCTTACCTAAGTCAGTTGATGTTAAGGCAGTTGACGTTGCTAAGGCAATTCAAGACGTCGTTCAAGATATTATTATTGCGATTAAAGAAACTTTGGAACAAACTTCTCCTGAAATTGCAGCTGATGTAATCGATCACGGTATTGTGTTGACCGGTGGTGGTGCTTTACTTAAGAACCTTCCAGATGTTATTTCTGAGGCTACTAAAGTGCCAGTATTTATTGCCCAAGATCCACTTGATTGTGTAGCAATTGGTACTGGTGAATCACTTAAAAATATTGAATTAATGCGTAGAAGTCGCAAATAATACTGAAGCCGGCTGTTTTTGCCGGCTTTTCTTTTAGGATCAATCCCATATGAAAAAATTTCTACAGAATAAAAAATTATTAACGGTATGTGTTGTTATTATTGCTATTTTTTCTGTGTTGGGTATCAGTGTTCATTTACGTAATAAACGCAATACGCCGCTAATCATTCAAAGCTTAGGTAATGATGTTGTAGCAGTCGGGACTAGAGTGGTTGACTTTCCGATCAGTCTGGTTTCTGGAGGATTAAGCAACGTTAATGAACTGCTGAATACACAGAATGAAAATAATTATTTAAAGAGTAAGGTAACTGATTTAGAGCAGACTAAAGCACGCAATGAAACCTTAGAAGCTGAAAATAAGCAATTGAAGTCAGCCTTAAAGATTAAGGGAACATTAACTGACTATGACTTAATCAATGCCTCAGTTATTTCACGGTCGCCTGATAATTGGTCAGATTTATTGGTAATCAATAAGGGAACAACATCTGGATTACGTAAGAATATGGCCGTGATGAGCGGCGGGGGCGTAATCGGCAGGATTGTCGAAGTCAGTGCAGCTTCTTCCAAGGTTGAATTAATTACAACTAGCGATAAGGCTGCTAATCGGTTTGCAGTTGAGGCGACAGCAACTAATGGCAAAAAGGTTCATGGCATTATTACCGTAGTTGGCAATAATTCTTTGGCCTTTACGCAGGCACTTGATAGCAATAAGTTAAAGCAAGGAACCAAAATTTATACTAGCGGAATGGGCGGCAATTCTCCTAAGGGACTTTTAGTTGGGACAATTGCCCGAACAACTCATGATTCCTTTGGCTTATCCGATTTGATTAAAATTACGCCAGCAGGTGAGTTAAATGATCCTTCTGTCGTAACGGTCATCAGGAGAAAGGTGGAAGACTAATGCGGTCTTGGCGCAAGTTTATTTTGGCTTTTGCCTTATATGTAGCTTTGGTACTTGACGGCAGTTTGGCATTATTTTTGCATCAATTCATGGCTTACGGTGATGCAGCCTGTTTAATCATGCCAATTGGTATGATGCTAATTGCCTTATTTGATGATTTAAATGGTAAGGAAATTTGGCTGGCTTTGGGAGCAGGTATTGTTGCCGATATTTATTTCTTTGGTATTATTGGTGCGTATGCGGTTATTTTACCAGTGGTAACTTGGCTCTTGCAGAAATCAGCAAGATTTTTACCGGAAGTCTTTTGGGCAAGATCACTCGCAGTTTTACTTGGAGTTGTTCTTATTTGTGTCTATAATTGGCTGATATTGAATGTTGTTGGCATAATTGCTGTTTCACCTAAGGCGATGCTCTTTAGTTTATTGCCGACATTAGCTTGGTCGTTTCTTTTTGTGATTTTATCGTATTCAATTTGGGGACGGTTAGCACGAAATTATCCGTTTATGGTTAATTTAGATAATTATCAACACTAAAAAAGCGTGAGAAAATTCTCACGCTTTTGTTTTTAACCGAATGTACCGTTGTTAACCAATACGATTGCTACTTGAGCAACGATTGCTGCTAAAGTGATGAATGCCATCAGCCATGCCATTATAATAGTTAACTTTTGAAATCCTGATTTTTTCTTCTTTCTCCGTGCCATTGGTTGACCTCCTTGTTTGAACAATATTTTATTCTTATTAGGAGTTTTTTTCAATTACGTAGTAAGATAAAATAAGTAATGGAGGAATTATCATGCTTTTTGTCTTTTTATTGCCGCTTGCCGGTTTGGCTTTAGCGTTTGTCCTGAACAGATTTTTTCCTAAGGCACAATTTCGCGGTTATGATGTCTTGCCACTCTTTTTGATTTTGGCATGTTATTTTATTACAAAGGTAGAAAAAAGACCAAGTTTTCTGCCATACGGCTTTTTTGTCTTCTTTATTTTGGTAATTATTGTTGCCGTTAGTGAGGCAATTAAAAATAAAAATATTTCACTTGGAAAAACACTATACCAAATTTGGAATTATTTAACCGTTTGCAGTATTTTTTGGTATCTCGGTTTGCTGGTAATGATGATTTAATCCCCACTAATTTTAAAAAATTAATATCTGATAAAAAGGCTAGAATTCAATGGATTTTAGCCTTTTTTTGCTTTAAATTAATTTAATAATTAAATAACGGACTTTTTTGGGGAAATTGTGGTAGAAAGTGGTGAAGTGTGGTAAATTATTCATTGGAAGGGGGCTAGACCATGTTCATGGGTGAATATCATCACAATCTTGACAGCAAAGGGCGGCTAATTATACCGGCTCGTTTGCGGGAACAGATTGGTGAGAAAATGGTATTCACTCGCGGAATGGAAGGCTGTATTTTCGGCTATACCACCGAGGCATGGCAGAAAATGGAAGCCAAGTTAGCGCAACTTCCGTTGACTAAGAGAAATGCGCGTAGTTTTACGCGTTTGTTTTACTCTGGTGCGATGGAATGCGAATTCGATAAGCAGGGGCGTGTCAATCTGACCACAACATTGAAGAAGCACGCAAACCTGACTAAAGAATGTGTCATCGTTGGCGTTTCTGATCGAATTGAAATTTGGTCTCAGCAGCGCTGGGAGAACTTCAGTGATGAAGCGAACGAAAATTATGATGATATTGCAGAAGATTTGGACGATATTGAACTATAAATTATGGAATTCAAACACACCAGTGTACTCTTACACGAAACAATAGATAATTTAAAACCAAAAAACGATGGTCTTTACGTAGATGCAACTTTTGGCGGTGGCGGACACGCAAGCTACCTGTTAAGTAAGCTTGAATGTGGAACATTGATTGGTTTTGATCAAGATGAATACGCAATAAAATCGGCTAAGTTAAACTTTACTGATTTATTGCAGGCTAACAGTAATCCTAGGTTAGAGTTAGTTCACGACAATTTCAGTCATTTGCAAAAGAACCTGGTTGAGCTGGGTTATACAGATGGCATTGACGGAATTTACTATGATTTAGGTGTCTCTTCACCTCAGTTTGATCAAGCAGGACGCGGCTTTTCATACCGCTTTGATGCTCGATTAGATATGCGGATGGATCAAAGCCAGACCCTTGATGCTTACCAATTAGTGAACAATTCAAGTCAAAAGGACTTGGCAGCTATCTTGTACAAATATGGCGATGAAAAATTCTCACGTCAAATTGCCCGTAAAATCGTTGAAAGAAGACAAATTAAGCCAGTTGAAACAACATTTGAATTGGTGGATTTGATTAAGGAAGCAATCCCGGCATATGCAAGACGAACGGGAGGACATCCAGCTAAAAAGACTTTTCAGGCATTACGTGTGGCTGTTAATCATGAGCTTGATGTTCTTAGAGAATCACTTGAGGAAGCCATTAAACTTTTGAAGCCTAATGGCAGAATTAGTGTAATTACCTTTCAGTCTGACGAAGACAAGATCGTTAAAAATATCTTTAAAAAATATTCTGAGGTTGAGGTACCGCGCGGAATGCCAATGATACCAGACAGTATGAAGCCAACGCTTCGTTTGGTTAATCGCAAGCCGATCGTTGCCTCAGATAAAGAGTTAGATGACAATAACCGCTCACACAGTGCAAAATTGCGAGTTGCGGAAAAATTGTAAAGAGGAAAAAAGATGGCTGATAATTTAGCGAGAAAAATAGAGTTTAATCCTAATAAGCAAACGGAAACAGAAACTCAGCAGCGAATGGTGCTTGACCACCGCCGCGTTACTTGGTCTGCTTTTGAAAAATCTCTGCTTGTATTGGGAACCTTAATAACTTTAGGTTTGATGACCCTGTTAGTTTCTTCTAGTATTTCTGCTACTTCAGCTCAACATGAACTCACCAACGTGCAACAGTCAGTTGCTAAGAAACAAAGTCAAGTCAGTGATTTACATCAAGAAATAGGTGAGTTAACTTCAAGTGCGCGGATGAATAAGATCGCACGTAGTAAGGGATTAACTCTGATTGAAAAGAATATTAGGACTATTCACTAATGAAAAAACGCATTAGTAATTTAAGATTACAAAAATCCAAAGCCCACAGCTACCGCTTCACAGTAGGGAGATTTCTCCAAGTAGCTGTAGCTTTGGTTTTTCTTGTATTTACAGGTAGATTTTTATATATTGGTATCTCGCAGAAGGTTAGTGGTGAGAATTTAAGCCAACGTACAGAGCAATTATATAAGCGTAATGAGGTATTAAAGGCTAATCGCGGCACAATTTATGATCGTAATGGCTTGGCGGTTGCTCAAGACTCACATTTATATACTGTGTATGCGATTTTGGATAAGACTTCGATTAATTATCACAATAAGCCTGAATATGTAGTTAATAAAGAAAAGACTGCAGAAAAATTAGCTAAGGTTTTACCACTTTCGGCAGATACAATTTTGCATTATCTAAATCCTGCGCATACAGCTTTTCAAGTGCAATTTGGCGCTGCGGGCAGCGGCTTAACTAAAGAAGATAAAAGTAAAATTGAGCAGATGAGGCTGCCGGGGATTAAATTCTTTGAGACGCCGGCGCGACTGTATCCTAATGGTAACTTTGCTTCACACGTTGTTGGGATTGCAACGCCAAAATATAATAAGAAAACGAACTCAGAAAATCTGACGGGTACAATGGGCTTGGAAGCTTGGTATGATGACTTGTTGACTGGTAAAGATGGGTACCGGATTTCGTCAGTTGATGCTTCTAATTACCAAACACCGAATAGTACACAGGATTATCAGGCACCCAAAAATGGTGATAATCTTTACTTAACGATTGATTCGCAGCTGCAGGATTACTTGGAAGATCGTCTAACTTATGTGCAGAAGACTTATAACCCTGTTTCAATGACAGCGGTTGTTGAAGATATGAAAACGGGTAAGGTGCTTGCCGCATCACAGCGACCGACGTTTAATCCGCAGACTAAGAAGGGAATGTCCAAGTCATATCGCGATATTTTGGTTCAAGATACATATGAGCCTGGTTCAGTTTTCAAGGTCTTGACCTTGTCGGCCGCAGTTAATAGTGGTAATTATCATCCGTATCAGTACTATAATTCTGGATCAGTTACTGTTAGTGGGTCGACAATTCACGACTGGCAAACTTCTGGTTGGGGCAGCATTCCGTTTTCACAAGCCTTTCCGCGTTCAAGTAATACGGGATTTGTTCATATTGAACAACAGATGGGTGCCAAAACGTGGCGTAAATATTTGCGCAAGTTCCATATTGGGCAAAAGACCGGTGTCACTCTACCAGGTGAACAAGTGGGACTATTAGCCTTCAAGTCGCCGATCGATCAAGCAGTAACTAGCTTTGGCCAAGGGGTCAATGTTAATGTGATGCAAATGATGCAGGCATTCAGCAGTTTGGCAAATGATGGTCAAATGGTAAAGCCGCAATTTGTTGAAAAAGTAACGAACCCTGATGGTAAGACAATTACTGGTTACCAAATTAAAAATGTGGGTCAGCCCGTGTATTCCGCAGCGACAGCCAAAACAGTCTTAGCCAATATGCGGCGAGTACTTAACAAACGAATTGGTACGGGTTATGCATACAAGATGGATAATGCAAGTATTGCTGTCAAAACGGGGACAGCCCAGATTGCTAATCCTAAAGGCGGCGGCTACTTAAAGGGCGACAGCAACTATACTTTTTCAGTCGTTGGCGTCACCCCAGCCAAGCATCCACGTTACTGCATTTATATCACATTGAAGCAGCCACGGCAGATGAGTAAACCAGCAGAAACTATTTTGTCATCAATTTTTAAGCCAATGATGCGGCAAATTATCTTAATGGCGAAAAACGATCAAGATAATTCAACCGTAGTTAAAGTTCCCGATTTGAAAGGTCTTACTTATTCGGCTGCTGAGCAGGAAGTACAACGAGTAGGCTTGAGAATTGTTAAAATTGGCACAGGTGATAAAATTACTGCTCAGTCATATGCTAAGGGTCAAAAAGAACAGTCTGGCAAGCGAATGTTTGTTTTGACTTCAGGCAAGATTGTCTGTCCTGATATGAAAGGCTGGACACTAGATGATTTGCGGCAATTTGCGGAATTAACTGGTGTTAAGCTGAAGATCTCAGGTAGTGGTACTGTCGATAAGCAGAGTATTGCCCCCAAGACCAAGCTCAAGTCCAAAACCAAAATTGTAATTAATTTAAAGGAGTAAACACAATATGCTCATTACTAGCATCATTGCATTAGTTAGTTCATTAGTTTTAACGGCAATCTTTTTGCCGTGGATGATTATTTTTATGCGGTCACACCACGAGGGTCAAGAAATTCGAGATGAGGGTCCAAAATGGCATCAGAAAAAATCTGGTACCCCAACAATGGGTGGCGTTATTTTTGTCTTAGCAGCAGCCATTTCTTCAATCTGGGTTGCGGCTTGGCAACATAGCGTTAATAAAACCATTTGGATTTTAGTCATCAGTCTTTTAGGCTATGGCATTATCGGCTTTTTGGATGACGGCATTAAGCTCTTTTATAAGCGTAATCTAGGTTTACGGGCATGGCAAAAATTGTTGTTACAAATTTTGATTGCCGTAGTTATTGTTTGGATTGCAGCAACAGATAACTTTAAATTTAATTTGTTTATTCCGTTCTTTGGTGTCATTACCAATGTGATTTTGTTTACGCTGTTTGTCATTTTTTGGTTGGTTGGCTTCTCTAATGCGGTTAACCTTTCGGATGGTCTTGATGGTCTAGCAACAGGACTATCAATAGTTGCTTATGGCACATATGCTTATCTTGCCTTTAAGCAGAAGAACTTTGCTATTTTGATTTTCTGTATGAGTGTAATTGGCGGCTTGATTTCGTTCTTTATTTTCAATCATAAGCCGGCTAAAATTTTCATGGGTGATGCTGGTTCACTTGCCTTGGGCGGTGGACTTGCTGCTGTCAGCGTCTTTTTAAATAGACCATGGTCGCTGCTTTTAGTTGGTATTGTGTTTGTTTGTGAAACTGCCAGCGTTATTTTGCAGGTAATTTCGTTCCAAACAACGGGAAAACGAATTTTTAAGATGACACCTGTCCACCATCATTTTGAAATGTTAGGTTGGTCAGAATGGAAAGTCGATACTGTTTTCTGGCTGGTAGGACTAATCGGCAGTATTTTGTATTTAGTAATCTGGGGTTAAGATAGTAAAAATGAAACAGATTGACACGTATAAGAATAAAAACATTTTGGTTTTGGGTCTTGGGAAGAGCGGTTTTGCAGTAAGTACGTTATTGCTTAAACTCGGTGCAAAGCTGACTTTAAATGACAAGACAGACTTAGACCAAAATGAACATGCACAGGAATTGGTAAAGATGGGGGTTCGGGTAATTGGCGGCCACCATCCAACTGAATTGTTTGACCAAGAACACTTTGATTATTTGGTTAAAAATCCGGGTATTCCATACGAAAATCCGATGGTTCAAAAAGCAGCCGAATTAGAAGTACCAATTATTACAGAGCCCGAAATTGCATTAAGTGTCAGTGAAGCACCGTATGTCTGTGTTACTGGATCAAATGGTAAAACAACAACAGTAATGCTGACGCAGCAAATTTTGGATCATCATTTAACTAAAAATGGTCATCATGCCTATGCCGTAGGTAATATTGGCGTACCGATTTCTGAGGTAGTCACTAAGGCAACTAAAGATGATATTCTTGTCGTTGAAATGTCTAGCTTTCAATTATTGGGTGTAACTGACATTGATCCACGTGTAGCAGCAGTCGTTGATATTTATCATAATGTCCACCTGGATTATCATAAAACCTTTGCCAATTATGTTAGTGCCAAACTGAACGTTACAAGAACTCAGTCTGCTGCTAATTACTTCATTGCTAATTTGGATCAACCAGAGATTTTGGCCCAAGAAAAGGCAATTACTAAAGCCCATATTCAAACTTTTTCGGAGACAGATCGGACTGCCGATTATTTTATTGCTGACGGCTATTTACAGAGCCAGACAGATAAGATTATTAAGACAAGTGAAATGAAGTTGCCAGGGGTCCACAACCAGCAGAACGCTCTGGTTGCAATTGCAATTAGCAAGTTAATGGGTGCAGATGATGAAGACATTCAGGAGGTCTTAACAACTTTCACTGGTGCAAAACACCGGCTGCAATATGTGATGACTTTGGATGACCGTAAAATTTACAACGATTCTAAGTCAACTAATATTGAAGCTGCAACGGTCGCAATTCCATCATTTACGGAACCAGAGGTTTTGATTGCTGGTGGCCTTGACCGTGGCTTTACCTTTGATTCGTTAGTGCCGCTGTTTAAAAAGCATGTTAAAGCAATCGTGCTTTATGGCGAAACGCGGTATTTACTAGCTGATGCCGCTCGCAAGGCTGGTATTAAGCAGATTGTAATTGAAAACACCTTGCAAGAAGCGGTTCCTAAGGCATATGAACTGACTACGGCTGGCGATGTTTTACTGTTTTCACCTGCATGTGCTTCTTGGGATCAATTTAGAACCTTTGAAGAGCGCGGCGATTACTTTATCAAGTTTGTTAAGGATTTAAAGACAAAATAAAATGAGAGTTATTTTTACTGGTGGCGGTACAGGCGGCCACATTTACCCAATTATGGCAATTATTGAGCGGCTGAAGGAACGGCAGCTTGCGACAAATGATGAAATTTTATTTGTTGGTACTGAGCGCGGACTAGAATCGAAAATTGTTCCGGCAGCTGGAGTTAATTTTAAAACAATTGAAATTCAAGGTTTTAATCGTAAACATTTGTTAAAAAACTTCAGTACTATTAATATGTTCCTTAAGGCAACTAAACGTGCTAAAAAAATCCTGCAGGAATTTAAGCCGGACGTTGTTTTAGGCACAGGCGGCTATGTCAGTGGTGCAATCGTTTATGAAGCTGCAAAAATGGGGATTCCAACAATGATTCACGAATCTAATTCGGTTGTTGGAGTGGCCAATAAGTTCTTGGGTCATTATGTTGACAAGATTTGTTACAGCTTTGATGATGCTGCCACGCAATTTTCAGAAAAGAAAAAGCTAGTTAAAACTGGTAATCCGCGTTCACAGCAGGTCTTGGGCTTAAATGAGCAACATGTTAACTTAGAAAGTGAATGGAATTTTAATCCTAAAATTCCGACTGTTCTTGTCTTTGGCGGTTCACGTGGTGCCTTGGCAATTAATCGGGTAATGCTGCAGTCATTATTGAAATTGAAAGACAAACCATATCAAATTGTATGGGCAACGGGAACTTTGTATTTTGATAAAGTTCAAGAAAAATTGCAGGGAATTGATTACGGTAATAACATTAAAGTCTTGCCATATATTAAAGATATGCCTGCAGTCTTGCCAGAAATGACTTGTGTGATTTCACGTTCTGGCGCTACAAGTATTGCGGAATTTACGGCATTGGGTGTTCCCGCAATTTTAATTCCTAGCCCTAATGTTACGCATAATCACCAGATGAAAAATGCAACTGACTTGGAAAAGGCAGGTGCAGCACTGGTGATTGCGGAAGATGATTTAAATACTAATAGTTTTGTATCTTCAATCGATCATATTTTGCTCGATACAAAATATGCAAATGAAATGAGTGAGTCATCAAAGAAGCTGGGTGTTTCTGATGCTTCCGATCAGGTAATTAAGGTTATGCAGTCGATTGTCAAGTAATGAATAAGGGAGGTGAGGCAGATGTCGAAAAAACGGATAACTAAGATTGATCCTAAAGAAAAGTTAGATCATTATTTGGATTATCAAGCTGACCAGAACAAACATCAGCAACATAAAAATAAGGTCTCTGCCTCGCTTAATCACTTGCA
Source organism: Lactobacillus sp. ESL0703 (assembly GCF_029433435.1). Taxonomy (NCBI): domain Bacteria; kingdom Bacillati; phylum Bacillota; class Bacilli; order Lactobacillales; family Lactobacillaceae; genus Lactobacillus; species Lactobacillus sp. ESL0703. The sequence continues at coordinate 418,207 of NZ_JAQTIB010000001.1, read as the reverse complement.
TAGTGAACGGAAATCAGCGCTGATTAGACGATTAGGCTTAATTGTTGGGATTGCTCTATTCGCAATCATTGGACTGGGCTATTATATTTCACCGCTTGCTAACATTAGAAGTGTACAAGTGACTGGTGGTGATGATTTGCCAGCTAAAGAAGTAGTTGCAATATCAGGAATTAAGTCGAGTGACAAGGTTTGCGACTACTTTTTAAAGCAAGCAGCAGTTAATCACAAACTAACTAATAAATACACAGAAGTTAAAAACGTTTGGTTTACTGTTAAAAATTTCAATCAATTGGTTTTGCATATCAATGAATTTAAAACAATTAGTTATATTAAAACAGATAATAGGTACCGTAAAATTCTTTCGCATGGTAAACTAGGTACAAGGCTTTTGCCGTGGAATATGGTAGATCATGATAAGCCAATTTTTGTAGGTTATAGTCATAAGGTTTCTTTAAAACAAGATCTTTTATTATTTAATAGTTTACCTAGTGATTTTCAGGAACAAATAAAATTATTAAGTGGTAATACTAGACGTAAATCACAAGTCATTTTTGTAATGAAAGATGGCAATGTGATTACAGGAAATGTTTCTACTCTCAAAGATAAAATAAAGTACTATAATGAAATCAAATCTAAAGTAAAGAAAAATAGTTTAATTGATTTAGAAGTAGGAGTTTTTAGTAGACCGCTCACAACAAGTGAGAAGAAGGCTTATGGCATATCATAAACTTGATTAGAGTTTTGCTAAAACTTACTAATGCGTATCGATGGGGGGTTAATTTTGGACAATTCAAATTTATTAGTAGGCCTTGATATAGGTACTACGAGTGTGAAAGCAGTAGTTGCTGATTCCGGTAAGGTAATCGGCGCAGTTGCAATTCCTAATAAGGGCATGCGACATGGTAATATCATTGATATTGATGAGACGGCGAGTGCAATTAGTCGTGCATTAAAAGAAATTGCCGATAAGACAAATGCACGGATTTATAGCGTAGTTACGGGGATACCTGTTGGACTCTTGCAACTAGAAACAGCCAGTGATTTGATTAATGTTAGTGATAACGGTCAAGAAGTTGGCAATAGTGATGTTAAACGTGTTTTGCGAGCTGCAGTTAAGTCCGCAGTTAAAAATGAGCGTGAACCAATTGCTTTTTTACCAAGCCGATTTTTGATTGATGGTAAAACTGAGGTTGATGATCCGCGCAAGATGATTGCCCACTCCCTTGCAGTTCAAGGAATTTTACTGACTGCACCAGCTAGTCCTTTGCATAATATTAAAAAGGCAATTGAACGCGCTGGCTACCAGAACAATTTCTTTGTGCCAACCCCTCTGGCTATTGCAAGTGTTGCTCTTGATGAAAGTGAACGTACTTTTGGTTCAATTATTCTTGATTTGGGCGGCGGTGTGACCACTGCCACTGTTATTCATGACGGTCAGATCAAGTATGCAAATATTGACTTTGAAGGCGGCAGCGATATCAGCAATGATATTTCAGTTGTCCTGAGCACTTCCAAAAAGGATGCAGAACAAATCAAGTTAGACTATGGCTATGCCGATCCGGAATTGGCATCAACAAAAGACAAGTTTGCCGTTAACAGTGTTGGCACTGATGGTCAGCAAATGGTTGATGAAGTATACTTGAGCAATATCATTAATGCACGGCTGATGCAGACCATTGAACGCATTGGTAAGGGCTTAAATAAGCATGATGCCTTAAAATTGCCAGGCGGTATTATTATCACTGGCGGCAATAGCCTGCTTCAGGGAATTGATAACATTGTTGCCAAGGCTTTAGGAGTAAAGACACGGATTTATCAACCAGATCAGATTGGGATGCGTAATCCAGTATATTCTGCCGCTTATGGTATTGTTAACTATTCGTATAGAATGTCTGATATTGACTTTTTGGTTATTAGTGCAATTTATGGCAAGAGTTTGCTTGGGCAAACAGATGATGAGCCGACTCCTGAGAATTTAAAAAAATCAAAAAGACCGGCAGCTGCTAGTGAAACCAAAGTAAAAGAAGAATATAATAGACATGAGATGCTGAAGCGAGACAAAAAATCGCAAAGTAAACAAAAAAATAATAATCAAAATAAAGATAAAGGCATTAAGAATTTTTTGAAAAAGTTCTTTGATTAAAGGTGGTTAATTTAGATGGATTTTACGTTCGATTCAGACGACAATAAAAATGCTGTGATCAAAGTAATTGGTGTCGGCGGTGCTGGTGGTAACGCTGTTAACCGAATGATTGATGACGGTGTTCAAGGCGTTTCTTTTGTTGCAGCCAATACCGATGTGCAGGCACTTAACAGTAATAAAGCAGAAACTAAAATTCAGCTAGGGCCTAAGCTGACCAGAGGACTAGGTGCGGGTTCGCATCCGGAAGTTGGTCAAAAGGCTGCTGAAGAAAGTGAACAAACAATTGAGGATGCACTTAAAGGCGCTGATATGATTTTTATTACCGCCGGAATGGGTGGCGGTACCGGTACTGGTGCTGCGCCAATTGTTGCTAAAATTGCCCGCGAAACTGGTGCTTTGACTGTTGGTGTAGTAACACGACCATTTACTTTTGAAGGACCAAAGCGTTCTAAAAATGCGACTGAAGGTATTGCCCAATTAAAGCAATATGTTGATACATTAGTTATTATTGCTAACAACCGTTTGCTTGAGATGGTTGATAAAAAGACACCAATGATGGATGCCTTTAAGGAAGCTGACAATGTCTTAAAGCAAGGTGTTCAAGGAATTTCTGACTTGATTACCTCAACAGATTACGTTAACTTGGACTTTGCCGATGTTAAGACAGTCATGGCTAACCAAGGTGCTGCATTAATGGGAATTGGTCGTGCTAGCGGTGAAAACAGAACGGTTGAAGCTACTAAGTTAGCAATTTCTTCACCGTTACTTGAAGTTTCAATTGATGGTGCTAAGCAAGTATTGCTCAACATTACTGGTGGTCCAGATTTGACCTTGTTTGAAGCTCAAGATGCTTCTGAAATTGTATCTAAGGCAGCTGGCGATGATGTTAACATTATCTTTGGTACATCAATTAATCCTAATTTAGGTGACGAAGTTGTTGTGACTGTGATTGCAACTGGAATTAGTTCTCAAGCTGAAGAAGAAGCTTCAAAACAGCTTCCGGGCCGCAGCCACCAAGTTAAGGCACAAGAAACAACCAGCGAGATTAAGCATGAAAAGTCAGAACCTCAAGAACAACAAGTAGTAAGTCATGAACAAACTGTAGATCAAGCACCGGTTCAATCTGCACCAAAGCATAAGCCAATGGTCGATCCAACTAGTGTTTGGGGTTTGAACAATGACAGTCAAGAAACAAGACGGTCAACACCAAACATCAATCAACAAGATAATTTCAACTCATTTGATGAAGATGAGCAGAGCAGCATTTCACAAATCGAAACAAGTGCCCAAGATGATGACGATACTGATGATATTCCATTTTTTAGGCACCGTGGTGAGAACTAATAGGAGGCAAAAGAATTGGCTTTTAGTAAAATAGGTAAATTTTTTGGCATTTCTGATGAAGATGATGACATGCTTGATGCAGAAGAATACCTTGATGACCAAGAAGTTGACAACGACAATGTTCCAGCCAATACAATCGATCATGATAAGATTGTTTCAATTAAGTCAGGGATGAATTCTGCTAAAAGTAAAATTGTCTTATATGAACCGCGAGTTTATTCTGATGCTAAAGATGTTGCCCAAAATTTGCTGAATAACAAAGCAGTTATCATTAATTTTAGTAGAATGGAAGATACGTCTGCGAGACGGATTGTTGATTTTATTACGGGGACAGTTTATGCATTGAACGGTGAAATTCAACGCATCGGCGACAAGATTTTCTTGGCAACGCCGCCTAAGTTTGTAACTAACGGTAAAATTAGTGATTTAGTTGATAAGAAAGATAATTTAAGTTAATGCTCACAATAGTTTCTTATGTTTTAGGTGCAATCAACTGGCTAATCTGGCTATATAGTATCATTATGGTAATTGATGCAATTATGAGTTGGGTGCCGTTTTTGCGGGATTCAGCTGTTGGGAGATTTCTTAACCGAATAATTGATCCCTACTTAAATATTTTTCGCAAGGGTCCAATTCAAAAGTTATCGTATGCAACTGGGTTAGACTTGTCTTTTCTGCTGGGATTATTAGTCCTTTACTTTGTGCAGGATTATGCCCTAAATTGGATAGCTAATATACTCTTTCGGGTGTTAGGCTGATGCTCAAGAGACAGGCAAGTAGCTTTTACCCACACTTTGATTCAGAAGAAAAATCGACTGTTGACAAGATGGTCGGTTTTTTTAATCAGGTTATTTTTAAGCATGAGGCAATTCTGACAGACTTTTTAGATCCAGCCCAAAGGGATATTTTAAAGACTGTTGTTGGCGGCGACTTATTTATTCAGGAGTTTGGCGGCTACAATGATGCGGAAAAAAAGCGAGTTTATTTAAGCGAAGAATGGGTTAATTTAATGCCGGTGGACTATCAAGTAACGGCATGTGAAATTTATTATCCTAGCAAGTTTGCCCAATTAACTCATAGTTCAATTTTAGGAACATTAGCCAATTCTGGAATTGAGACGAATACCTTCGGCGATATCATTACTGATGGTGTTGGTAAATGGCAGTTTTTCATTAAAACAGAACTACTTAATTTTTTTACTGAGCAGATTGACCGCATTGGCCGCACGCAGGTCAAGGTTCGTGCAATTTTGCCGACGGAAATTCTAATTCCAGAAGATGATAGTCAGATTGTTCCACTGTTTGTTGCTTCTCTTAGAATTGATGCGGTTCTAGCTGGCATCAGTAAGACTAGTCGTGGACAATTAAAAACGGCAATTAATACCAATTTAGTAAAATTAAATTGGCATGGAGTGCAAGATTCTAATATAATAGTAAAAGTAGGTGATGTCCTTAGCCTAAGACATTTTGGCAGAAGTCAAATTATGGACATTACAACAACTAAAAAAGGTAAATATAGGGTGGTGCTAAAACTGTGGCAGACAAAAAAACACAAGTAAAAAGATTAACGCCAATGGACATCCACAATCAAGAATTTAAAAAGCGTGGACTTAACGGTTATGATCGTCAGCAAGTTGACAGCTTTTTAGATCAGGTTGTCGATGATTACGGTGACGCTTTAGACCAGACGGTTGATTTAAAAAACAATATTGTTGGCTTAAAAGATCAAGTTGCAAAATTACAGACGCAGGTTGACCAGTATCAGCAAACTGAAAAAGCAGCTGAGCAAACACTTGCTAATGCGCAAGAACAGGCACAAGAAATTATTAATAATGCAACACAGCAGATTGCGACAAATACTAATTATGAAAGACAGCAACAGGAAACTCTTCAAGCTGACTATGAACGTCTGAAGAAAGAAATTGCTGGTTATCGTAATCATCTTCAAGACCTGTTGCAAATTGCAATCGATAATTTAAGTGATGAGAAGTGGCAAAAGGCCCTCGACAAATATTTTTCAACTGAACGTTTTTATCCGCCAGATGGCTCTGAGCCAATCACTTTGGTTGATGACGATGAAGATATTGAAGATGACGAAGAGCTAGATGAGCTTGACAATGATGATGAAGATGACGTAAACTTTGAGGAAGATATTGAAGAGGATCAGTCTCTGGACCAACCACACCCAATGGCTGGTGATAGTCCAAGTAACGAAACTGTTAATCGTCAATCGTCTAACTCATTAGATAATGATTCTGGACCAGTAATTATTTTTCCAGATGATTACAAAGATCATAATTAATAATAAACTGACAGTAAAACTTGCAGGCAATTCAGCGAATTAGCGCTGGTGGGAGGCTAATGTAAGAGCCTAATAGTTGATCGGCTGCCTTATTTAGTTTATTTGCGTCAATTGCACGATACGCAATACATAAGTGGAGTTTAACAGCTCAATTTAGGTGGTACCACGATGATAAACCTCGTCCTAATTTAGGGCGAGGTTTTTTTGCAGAAAGGAAATTGAAAATGAGAGTAAAAGATACACTCAATTTGGGTAAAACCAAATTCAAAATGCGGGGCAACCTGCCTGTTCGTGAAGCCGAATGGCAAAAAGATTGGGAAGAAAATAAATTATATGAACAAAGATTGAAGTTAAACGAGGGTAAACCACGTTTTGACTTACATGATGGCCCGCCATTTGCCAATGGTAATATTCACATGGGTCATGCAATGAACAAAATTTCCAAAGATATTATTGTTCGTTACAAAAATATGGATGGCTATTATGCACCATACGTTCCGGGTTGGGATACTCACGGCTTGCCAATTGAGCAACAATTAGCTAAGCAAGGGATCGACCGCAAGACGATGGATCGAGCAGAATACCGTAAGCTCTGTGAAGAATTTGCTAGAAAAGAAATTAAAAAGCAAATGGCTGACTTCAAGCGGCTTGGCGTGATGGGTGATTGGGATCACCCATATATCACTTTGCAGCCTGAATATGAAGCTGAAGAGATTCGGGTTTTTGGTAAAATGTACGAAAATGGCTACATTTACAAGGGTAAGAAGCCGGTTTACTGGTCACCATCAAGTGAATCAACCTTAGCTGAAGCTGAAGTAGAATATCACGATATTAAATCACCATCAATTTATGTTGCTTTCCCAGTTAAAGATGGTAAGGGAATTTTAGATGACAAAGATACTTACTTTTTAATTTGGACGACAACACCATGGACGATTCCAACTAACCAAGGAATCACGGTTAATCCAAGATTTGATTATTCTGTTGTCCAGGTTGGTGATAAGCGCTATGTTGTAGGCACTGATCGTCTTGAAGCAGTTGCTAAAGACCTTGACTGGACCGATTATGAAGTTGTTCAACATATGCAGGGAACTGATATGGATCGCATGGTTGCTAAGCACCCATTGTATGACCAAGATTCACTAGTGATGAATGCACTTCACGTTACTTCTAGTGACGGTACCGGCTTAGTCCACACTGCTTCCGGCTTTGGTGAAGATGACTATAACGTTAGTCAAAAATATGGTCTGCCAGTTTTCAGCCCAATGGATAACAAAGGCTGCTTTACTTCTGAAGTTCCTGATCCAGATTTAGTTGGTATGTTCTATGATGATGCCAATAAGGTTGTTAGTGACAAACTGGAGAAATCTGGTAACTTACTGAAATTAAGCTTCTTTACTCACTCATACCCTCATGATTGGCGGACCAAGAAGCCGGTTATTTACCGGGCAACTACTCAATGGTTTGCTTCAATTAAAAAGTGTCGTGACCAAATTCTTGAGCAAATCGACAAGGTAAACTTTACGCCATCTTGGGGTAAATTACGTCTGCACAATATGATTAAGGACCGTGGCGACTGGGTAATTTCACGTCAACGGGCATGGGGTGTGCCACTACCAATTTTCTATGCCGAAGATGATACCCCAATTGTTACTCCAGAAACGATTGAACATATTGCCCAAATTTTCGCTAAAGAAGGCTCAAATGCCTGGTACACACATTCAGCTGAAGAATTACTTCCAGAAGGCTTTACTTCAGAGCATTCACCAAATGGTAAGTTCAGAAAAGAAACTGATATTTTGGATGTTTGGTTCGATTCTGGGTCATCACATCAAGCAGTTATGGCTCACCGTGAAGACTTGCGCTTCCCAGCTGACTTGTACCTTGAAGGTAGTGACCAATACCGTGGCTGGTTTAACTCTAGTTTAATTACTTCTGTTGCAACAACTGGTCAGGCACCTTATAAAGAAATTCTGTCACAAGGCTTTGTTCTTGATGATAAGGGTCATAAGATGTCGAAGTCCCTTGGCAATGTAATTTCACCAAACGATGTAATCAAGCAAATGGGTGCGGAAATTATTCGTCTGTGGGTAGCTTCAGTTGACACTACTTCTGATGTTGCCGTTTCACAAGATATTTTGCGTCAAACTTCAGAAGGTTACCGTAAAATCAGAAATACCTTCCGTTACATGCTTGCTAATACAACCGACTTTGATCCAAGCAGCAATCGGGTAGCTTATGAAGACATGAATTCAATTGACCAATATATGGAAGTCAAATTGAATGACCTGATTAAGGAATGCCTTGACAGTTACGATCATTATGACTTTAATAGTGTTTATAAGAAGGTCTTTGCCTTTATTTCTAATGACTTGTCAGCCTTTTATCTGGACTTTGCCAAAGATGTTTTATACATTGAGAGTGAAGATGGTCTTGCAAGACGTTCAATGCAAACAGTTATTTATGATGCTGCTGTTAAGTTAGCCAAAATCTTAACGCCAATTTTGCCGCATACAATGGAAGAAATCTGGTCATTCTTAAAAGAACCAGAAGATTACATTCAACTTGCAAATATGCCAGAAGTTGAAGAATTTGCTAACCATGACGCATTATTAGATAACTGGACGCATTTTATGCACTTGCGTGATGATGTTTTGAAAGCATTGGAAGAAGCACGGGATAAGAAGTTAATCGGTAAATCATTTGAAGCTGCCGTTACTATTTATCCAACTGCAGAAACTAAGGCTGTCCTTGATGAATTGGATGCTGACTTTAGACAAATTTTGATTGTTTCTAAGTTAGTCATTGCTGACGGTGAAGCCCCAGCAGATGCTGAACAACTGCCAAATGCTGCAATTGTTGTTGAACATGCAGCAGGCGAAGCTTGCCCACGTTGCCGGATGATTAGGACAGATATCGGTAGTGATACTGATTTACCTTTGCTTTGTGGTCGCTGTGCTGCCATTGTTAAGGAAGATCATCCTGAAGCAGTTCAAGAAGGATTAGAAGAATAATGCGTTTAGGAACAGTAAAACAATTTGACCAGGACAGTAGTTTTGGTTTTATTGAGGATAACGACAACCACAAATCGTACTTTGTATTTTATACAGCGATTAAAGAGGAAGGCTACCGCCGTCTTCAAGTGGGCCAAAAGGTTAAGTACCAACTTGCACAAGGTAAAAATGGTTTGCAGTGTGTCAACGTGTATTTAGCTGATACGCAGGAAAGTGAGTAAATGGATTTAACAGAGACTGAAATTTCTTCAAAAGAAATTTTTAAGGGCCGAATTGTTGATCTTGATGTTAGAACAATTAGGCTGCCTAACGGTGCTAGTGCAACTAGAGAAGTGGTTAACCACCAACCGGCTGCAGCTGTAATTGCGGTTAACAGCAAGCAGGAAATGCTGCTGGTTGAACAGTGGCGTGAGCCTATTAAAGAATTGACCTTGGAGATTCCAGCTGGGTTAATTGATGAAACTGATGCTAGTCCACTGGATGCGATGAAGCGTGAGCTGAACGAAGAGGGCGGCTACCGCGCAGACTATTGGGAAAAAGTCGCTGAATTTTATTCTTCACCCGGTTTTACTAATGAAAAATTGCATTTGTTCTATTGTGATACATTAACCGAGTTAACTGATAAGCGGCCACTTGATACCGATGAGTTTTTAACTACTCATTGGTACAATCTAGCTGATTTAAAGCAACTGTCTGCTCAGGGTAAAATTGTTGATGCTAAAACCTTATATGCAATGAGTGTATGGGAAAATATGCTGCTGACAGGTGCAAAAGCGAAGGAATAATATGACTGAGAAACGATCCGATTACCGCAAACAAGTAAAACGTAAAAAGAATAATAATCTTTTACATACAATTAAGTCGGCTTTTGATGGTGAAGACGAAGAAGTTGATGTCAATCCTGACTTTAAGCGCGATCCTGAAGAAAAAGAGCGTAAGACTGCTTCGGGATCAAAGGTGCGCCAGCATGCAACTCGTGAGGCTGAGTCACAAAAGACGACGAAGCAAGGAAAAGAACCTAGTGCTGACAAGGCACTACTCTTGAAGAAAAAGCTGAATCGAGCAATTTTGATTGTAATTGTTTTAATTGTTTTGGTATTATTGGCGTTGTTTCATTTATAAAGATAAAATTTTATTTGAGGATAAAGATGAAGATAGCAATTATTGTCCCAATGGCAATTGAGGCAGAATATTATCGTAAAAATTTTCACTCAGGTAACAAAGAAATGTTCGGATCAACCGTATTCGAGCATTTTTGCGTTAAAGACAATGATATTTACTTGGGCTTGAGTGGAATTGGCAAGGTACAAGCAGCAATGAACTTGGCAAGCCTGCTAAGCAATGTTGATATTGATTTAATCTTGATGACGGGAACTGCTGGCTCACTAGCTGCTGCAGTTCACAAGGAAGACTTATTATTAGCGGATTCGTTTACTTATCATGATGCGCATAATACCTTGGCTGGTGATTACGTTGAAGGACAAATCCCGGGAGAACCGGCAGAGTTTAAATTAACCTCGCCAGCTAGAGAAAATTTCAAGCAATTCTTAATTGAGCAAAAGGTACCGTTTAAAGAGGGTTTGATTGTTACTGGGGATGCCTTTATTGGTTCCGATGTCCAAAAAGATGCGATTAAGCAGAATTTCCCTGAAGCCTTAGCCGTAGAGATGGAAGGAGCTGCCTTTGCGCAGGTTGCTTACCATTTTAATAAGCCGCTGATAGCTTTGCGGGCAATTTCTGATAACGGTAATGATGATGCAAATGAAGATTTTGACGAATTTGCTCAAAAAGTTGGTGCTAAAGCTGCTAAACTAATTTGTGCTTATTTAGAGAAGATGAATTAAATGCAAGAAATTTATTTAGATAATGCGGCAACTACACCAATGTCACCGCAAGTTATTGATGTTATGACCCGCGAAATGAAAAGCAATTTTGGTAATGCATCTAGTACTTATGAATTGGGGCGTCAGGCCCGTCGTGCAGTTGACCGTGCTCGCAGTCAAATAGCTGCGGCGATTAATGCGGAAGATAGTGAGATTGTCTTTACCTCGGGTGGTTCGGAAAGTAATAACACGGCTATCTTTGGTGTGGCACACAGCCGGCAAAAGATTGGCAAGCAGATTATTACGACGAAGATTGAGCATCCATCAGTTTTAAACCCGATGCGCCAATTAGAGCGTGAGGGGTATGATGTTACTTACTTAGACGTTGATGAGACCGGTCATATTTCGCTTACTGACCTGAAAAACGCGCTGACACCCGAAACAATTCTGGTATCAATTATGGCCGTGAATAATGAAGTTGGCAGTATTAATCCATTGGCAGAAATCGGCGCAATTGTGGCCGACAGCAACGCTTATTTTCATGTTGATGCCGTTCAGGGCTTGGGCAATATTGACCTTGACGTCAAAGAAATGCAAATTGATCTATTATCAACTTCTGCACACAAGATTAACGGACCAAAGTTTTTGGGCTTTTTGTACGAAAACAAGCAAATTACCTTGCCGCCATTAGTCTTAGGCGGTGAGCAGGAAACTAAACGGCGGGCTGGTACAGAAAATGTGCCGGCAATTGCGGGCTTTGGTGAAGCCGTTAGTGAAATTGCGGCAGTTGATAAAGCCGTTTTACAGGCAAAGTATGCTCATTGGCAAGAGATGATTTTGCAAGAACTTAATCAAGCTGGTGTCGCATATGAGATTAATGGCGGGTGCGGTGAACATGTGTCGCATCATGTGCTTAATTTGCGAATTAACGGTGTCAGCACGACAATCTTGCAGGCAAATCTTGATTTAGCTGGATTTGCGGTTTCGGGCGGTTCTGCCTGCACAGCGGGTTCACTTGAACCTTCGCATGTTTTGGTAGCCTGCTTTGGTAAAGATTCGCCGCGTGTTAACGAATCAATTCGGATTTCTTTTGGGCGGTATAATACTGATGAGGAAGTAGCTGCTTTTGCACAAGAATTAAGCAAAATTGCTCGTAAAGTACAAAAATAATTGCTTTCTTTGGCACATTAACTTATTATAAGTAAGTGAGGTAAAATTATGGCAAATACAGTTGTAATTAATGGCGATCAGCGTAAGTTTACACTTAGTCCTGATTTAAAGCTTTATGCGTTGATTGATGCCGGTTTTGTTAAAACCGCTAAGGGCAATTATAATTATGAGCACCCGCTTTATAATGATTCCCCTTATGATGCACCAACTAAACTTAAAATGACGATTGACAAGGACATGACGCGGTTAACGATGGTGGTAACTGACCGTAATGGCTTGCAGAAGGTAAATATTTTTAAGAACAAGCAATTGGCGCAAACAGTAGAACTGTTGGATTATATTTTAAAGGATCTCGAAGAGCGCAAAATTATTGTTCCAGTAAAGGATTGATGAAGGTTGACAGAAAAAAAGACAAGAGTCGTTGTCGGCATGAGTGGTGGTGTAGATTCATCTGTGTCCGCCCTGCTATTAAAGGAGCAGGGCTATGATGTCATTGGCGTCTTTATGAAAAATTGGGACGACACTGATGATGCTGGTGTTTGTACAGCAACCGAAGATTACGATGATGTTAAAAAAGTAGCGGATCAAATTGGCATTCCATATTACTCAATTAACTTTGAAAAAGAATATTGGCAACGAGTATTCGAATACTTTTTAAGTGAATATAAAAAAGGCCGCACACCTAATCCAGATATTATGTGTAACAGCCAAATCAAATTCAAATCATTTTTAGAATTTGCTTTGAACTTAGATGCCGATTATATTGCCATGGGTCATTATGCTAAAACAGTTACTGACGCAAACGGTGTTGCTCATATGATGCGACCAAAAGATGGCAATAAAGATCAAACTTATTTCTTAAGTCAACTGAGTCAAAAGCAGATTAGTAAGGTTATCTTTCCACTAGCAAACTTGACCAAGCCGCAGGTACGTGAAATCGCAATTAAGGCAGGCTTGGCAACGGCTAAAAAGAAGGATTCAACGGGAATCTGTTTTATTGGTGAACGTAATTTCCGTAAATTCCTGAGTGAATTTTTGCCAGCTAAGTCTGGTAAGATGATTACGCCAGATGGTAAGGTTGTTGGCGAGCATGCAGGTCTGATGTATTATACAATTGGTCAGCGTTCGGGCTTGGGTCTTGGTTCAACCAAGGAGTCAACTGATCCGTGGTTTGTTGTTGGTAAAGACCTAGAGAAGAATGAATTGATTGTTGAACAGGGTTACGATAGTGAACTATTGTATGCAACTAAATTAGAAGCTAGTGATATGTCATTCTTTACTGGTCAGCCAGATCATGACTTCAAGATCCATTGTAGTGCGAAGTTCCGCTATCGCCAGTGTGATGTTGGCGTGACTGTTGAATATCATGCCGAGCAAAATACTGCGACAGTTTACTTTGATGAACCAGCTCGGGCAGTAACTCCAGGACAGGCACTCGTACTTTATAATGGTGAGGAATGTCTTGGTGGGGGCAATATTGATGCCGCATACCAGGAAGACAAGCAATTACAGTTAGTTTAATTTGATTTAAAAGAGGAAGGCACAATTTGCTTTTCTCTTTTTCTTTTACCTTCATTAAATGATAAACTAGACAAGTAACAGCAATAGAAAAGAGATAAAATTACTGATGCAGATTTATTTTGTACGGCATGGGAAGACTGAGTGGAACCTTGAGAAACGTTTTCAAGGCGGACAAGGAGATTCCCCACTATTGCCGCAGAGTCTAATTGATATTAAAAAACTGGGGCAACATCTAAAAAACACCAAGTTTTGGGCAATTTATTCTAGTCCTTTAAAGCGGGCCTTTGCGACTGCACAGGGAATTGATGATGCAATGAATGCGCAGTTGCCAGTGATTATTGATGAACGTCTGCGTGAATTTAATTTAGGTGAGATGGAGGGCATGCAGTTTGAGGCTGCCCTAAAAAAGTACCCAGCACAAGTTGATGATTTGTGGCACCATCCTGATTGGTATGATGGGCATGCAATTAATGGTGAGGATTACCCAGAAGTTATTGCTCGCGGGCAAAATTTTGCAAGTAGTGTTGCTCAGAAATTTACTAACCCAGATGATAAGGTGTTAGCAGTTAGTCATGGGGCTGCTCTTTCAGCAATTATGGGCGGTCTGTTAGGCTTTTCTCTTAAAAATTTACGGCAAAACGGCAGTCTAAATAACACTAGCTTGACGATTTTAGAGACAAGTGACCAGGGACAGACCTGGCACTCATTAATTTGGAATGAAACTGACTTTTTAGACCGCAAACTTTCAGAAACGGACGCATTATAAATGGCAAAACAGGACAAACATCAAGCAGATATTGATCGTAAAATTCATCAATTAATAGCTAAAATTGATCGCGAGCCGCAGAATCCAGATAATTATTTGCAGCTAGCAACTTATTTATTAAATGAAGGCAGCTTTGCTCAAGCAACACAGTTATTGGAGCAGGCCAAGCAGCTAGTTAAAAAGCCGCAGGATCTAGATTATGATTTGGCAGTATGCTACTACATGCAGGGAAATTTTGACAAGGCATTGGCGTTACTTGACCAAATTCCTAATGATGATTTAGTTTTATACCAAAAGGCCTTAGTCTATCTTAAAATCGGTCAAAAGCAAAAGGCTTTAGCCTATGCGTTAACAATTAAGCAGATTGATAATCGCGTGCGGGAGTTATTAGGAGATATTTGGCTTAGCCTTGGGGAATTAAAGGAGGCGCGCACGATTTACGAACAAATTCCAATTCCTGATAGAAGTGCCAAAGTTAACTTTTTGCTGGGAATTACGGTTTTAGAAGATGACCGCAAAAAGGCCCAACAATTTATGCAAATAGCGAAAAAACAGGACCCTAAATATTATCAGCAAGCACTCGACCAGTACGCATCAATTCTTAAATTAGTTGAGGATAACGGTAATGACTGAATTTGTAGGCAAGATTAACGGTATTGTTTTTGAAAATAATCAGGACCTATACAAAATTCTTGATGTGACAATTAACGGTAAGTTAGATGATTACGACCGTGATGAGATTAAAGTCACTGGCAATTTTGGCGAGGTACAGATTGGCGGGACCTACCAATTCTCAGGCAAATTGGTGGTTCACAACAAATTTGGATTGCAGTTCCGCTGTGATAGCTACCAGCAGGCCTTACCACATGAAGAGGGAAGTTTAAGCCGCTACTTGAGCTCAAATAAGTTCCCCGGAATTGGTAAAAAGGCTGCTAATACAATTATTGCTGAACTGGGCGTTAATGCCTTGGCAGTACTCAAAGAAAATCCGGCTAAGATTGCGACGCTGCCTTTGACCCAGAAGCAAAAAGATAGTTTGCTTGCTGGCGTGAATTCAATGGATTCTTATTCAGAGATTATTTTGAAGCTGACGCAATTTGGCTTGAATAAAAAAGTCGCCAGTCGTCTATATCAAATTTATCATGGTGAAACGTTGACCAAGCTGCAGGAGGATCCGTATGCTTCAATTGATGAAGTCACAGGTTATGCCTTTAGGAGTGCTGACCGCATGGGGCAAGAACTGGGGATTTCAGTTGATGACCCACGCAGAATTAACGGTGCAATTTTTCAGGTTTTGCTTGATGAGTTAAGTAAAGCCGGGAACACCTATATTAACTTAGCCCAATTATTGACGGATACCAGCAAGCTTTTGCAAATCAATCAGTTTGATCCAATTGCTAATTGTGTGAATCAGCTCCAGCATGATGGCAAGGTAGTTGTTTCTGGTGAAAATGCGGCCTTGCAAAATATTGCCCAAACAGAAAATGATATTGCCTTAACCATGAAAAACTTGATTGAACGACGCAATGAGCAGGATGAAGATGAGCAATACAGTGATCGCGCGGTTAAAAAAGCAATTAAAAAGGCCGAAAAAGAATTAAAAATTAAGTATGACGATACGCAAAAAGCGGCCATCAAAAACGCTTTAACTAATCCGATTTCAATTTTGACAGGTGGACCTGGTACTGGTAAAACGACAATTATTAACGGAATTTTATTGGCTTTGCGTGATCTGGCAGAGATACCTTCTTCTGCTCTATACAGCAGTGATCCGCCATTTTTATTAGCTGCTCCAACCGGTCGTGCCGCTAAGAGAATGGAAGAGATCACGGGCATTACTGCTAAGACAATTCACCGCATGTTAGGAATGGGAATCGGCGAAAATGATACCGCTGACCTCAATGAACTTAATGGTGAGATTTTAATCATTGATGAAATGTCGATGGTTGACATGTTCTTGTTCAAGCAGCTTATTTCTAGTATTAATCAAACTAAGCACGTTGTCTTTGTTGGTGATAAAGATCAGCTGCCGTCAGTTGGACCGGGGAATGTCTTCAGTGATTTAATTAAGTCGCAAGCATTACCAACAACTGTTTTAACCCAAATTCACCGCCAGGGGGATGACTCAAGTATTATTACCTTGGCACATGATATTAATGAGGGCACCGATCAAGATGCCATGTTTCAAAAAACCAAAAATTATTCGTTCATTTCTTGTCCGCCGCATGAGATTGGCCATGTTGTCAGTCAAATTGTTGAGCGGGCCTTGCAAAAGTTTAATCCGGACGACATTCAGGTTCTTGGCGCAATGTATCATGGTGAGGGCGGCGTCACCAACCTGAACAATTTAATCCAGGAAATCATGAACCCAGCGAAGCCTGATAGCAAGTATCTTGAAGTTCATGATGAAATCTTTCGGATTGGCGACAGAATTTTGCAGCTGCAAAATAATCCGGAAAAAGATATTTATAATGGTCAGATTGGGAAAATTATTTCACTTGATACCAAAAATTCTCAAAAATGTATGACAGCAGACTTTGATGGGCGCGAAGTTAACTTTAGTAAGAAGGATTTGTTTGACCTAACGCGGGCTTATGCCATTACAATTCATAAGTCGCAGGGGTCAGAATTTCCGTTGGTCATTTTAAACTTAACGATGCAGAATTATGTGATGCTTAAGCGAAATTTGTTATATACGGCAGTGACGCGGGCAGAGAAGAATTTGGTTTTGGTTGGTGATCCGCGTGCCTACGTAATGGCACTCAATACTTCGGGTAATGACCGCAAAACGGGTTTGACTGCCAAATTGCAAAAGTTACTTGGACAAGAATTAGGTAAGGATGAAGTCGTTGATGAATTAGCGCCAGCGGCGGAAACTAACGGTGAACAGAATAAGCAGCCGCAAGATTATATTTTGACGCCAGAATTGATTTATTCTGGTGAAATTGATCCGATGATTGGGATGCAGGGCATTAAATTAACATCACGAACATAAAAGAGGTAAATAATGGTAAAAGAATTAGCGAACCAGTTACAACTTAACCAAGCAATTGGCGATTGGGTGGCAGCACACACTGGGGTGACAGCTGTTAGCAGTGACACTTTGGAGGTGGCAACAACGGCGATCGACTCTTATGGTGATACAGTATATTGTTTCGTCCAGCAAGTTGGAGAGCAATATATAGTCACCGATGATGGTCGGATGCTGTTTAAACTTGATCCTGGGATCGGTGATGCAGATTTATATGAAGCAACTGCTGAAATTGCTTTAGGTTCAGGTTATGATTTTAATGAAGAAAATTGTGAAATTTCTGTCCAGGTTGAACAAGAAAATTTGGCTCAGGCAATAGTTAAGTTAGCTCAGCTGCAAGTTGCAATTTCATATTTAGGTTAAAAAGTGGTGACCATTCAGGTTGCCATTTTTTGATTGGTTGCGGTTACCTTAATTCTTCTACTTGACATTTATACTAGAAGGGGCAAAATTAATTTTATGAAATGGGGTAATAAAAATTAAAAAACAGAAAATTGGGTTGGTATCACTGACTCTTTTATCATTAGGCTCGATTATTGGCTCGGGTTGGCTATTTGGTGCCGGAGAAGGTGCGCATTTAGCGGGACCCGCGGCCATTTTTTCTTGGTTAATTGGTGCAGTTATCATGGGCTTTATTGCTATTGTGTATACTGAAATGGGCACCATGTTTCAACAGAGTGGGGGCATGAGCCGCTTTGCCCAATACACGCATGGGTCACTGCTTGGCTTTATTGCGGCATGGGCTAATTGGGTTTCGCTTGAAACGATTTTGCCGATTGAGGCTGTGGCGGCAGTCCAATATTTGAGTTCTTGGCCATGGCCGTGGGCGAGAAGTTTTCACCAATTAATGCATCACGGACAAATCACAGGCATTGGCTTGTTAGTCGTTTTTGCTTTTATGGGGATTTTTACCTGGATAAATTATTATTCCGTTAACTTGATGGCGCGCTTTTCTAATACTATTACGTGGTTTAAAATTATTATTCCAACGTTAACCTTTATCTTGTTGTTGGTGTCAGGCTTTAATGGTCATAATTTGGCATTAACGACAACTAATTGGTTTCCTAACGGGACAGCGCCAATTCTGACGGCAACTACTAGTGCGGGAATTATTTTTTCTTACGATGCCTTTCAGACGGTTATTAACCTTGGCAGCGAAATTGAAAATCCGCAAAAGAATATGCGACGGGCAATTATTATTTCGCTAGCAATCAGTGCCTTGCTATATACATTGTTGCAATTCACTTTTGTAGCCAGCATGCCGCATCATTTAATTCAGGTAAAAGGCTGGTCAGGAATTAATTTCAGTTCACCATTTGCCCAGTTAGCAGTGTTATTGGGGCTTAATTGGTTGTCAATTTTGCTCTATATTGACGCCTTTGTTTCCCCATTTGGGACAGGAATTGCTTTTATGGCAACTACGAGTAGATCACTTGCCGCAATGGCTGAGAACAAGCACTTGCCAAAATTTTTGACGAAGCTGGATTCTAAATATCACACGCCGCATAAGGCAATGCTGGCAAGTTTAATTGTTAGTATCATTCTGGTAACCTTATTTCCTAATTGGGGGCAATTGGCAAGTGTGATTGCTACCTCAACGTTAATTGCATATTTAACCGGTCCGGTTTCAACAGCGGCTTTACGTAAGTTGGCGCCTAAGTTTTACCGTCCGATTAAGTTACGTAACTTAAATATCTTAGCACCGGTAACCTTTGTGTTAACTAGTTTGGCAGTATATTGGGGACAGTTCCCAACTACTTGGGAAGTAATGTTAGTCATTTTGGCTGGCATGCCAATTTATGCTTACTATGAGTGGAAGAACAATGACCACCAGTTTAAACAGGCGCTGCAGGGCAGTTGGTGGCTCATTAGTTATTTGATAGTTATGGCAGGATTATCCATCTTGGGCGCCAAGGAATTTGGCGGCTTAAATTGGCTGCATTATCCTTGGGACTTGGTAATCGTTGCTTTAATTAGTATTGGCTTTTACTATTGGGGCGTCCGCAGTGCTTATGCTGGGCCCGATTTGGAAGAAGCAGCTAAAATTAACCAAAAGGCCCAAATAGAAGAATAAATAAAAAACATTATCGTAATTACTAGTTACGATAATGTTTTTTTACTTTAATAAATTAAAATGGCTGACCTTTAGTTTTAAATTAAAAGTGCGCTGATTAATTTCTTCACCATCCACTTGAGCAAACTCCTTTTGTTTGGTTTTAACAATGATTTCCTTGGCTTCAATATAATGAAATTGGGGATCGTTGATGTGCGAACCATCCTTGAGCAGGTGATAGAGCAGCTTAAGCAGTTTAGGGATACTGAACTTTTCAACGACAATCGTATCAATACGGTGGCTTGTCAGACTGGCACTTGGCAATAGCGGGAAGCCGCCGCCGAAGTATGGTTGGTTAGTTGTTGTCACTAAAAAGGCATCATCAAATTGCATTTTTTGGTTAGCACTACGAACTTCAATGCTAAAAGTATCTTGACTGCGTAATGCACGCAAAATGTTGGCGCCGTAAATCAATTTGCCTTCATGTAACTTATTTAGCATTTCTTTTAATTTAGAATGATTACTAAAATGATTAACAGAAGCATCAAAACCGATGCCGAAGCTGTTGGCAAAATAACTTGGCTGATCCTTATATCCAGCTAATTGAAATTTACCGCAGTCAATCTGCAGGGGCACAGGGCTTTTTTGTAAGCTATGCAATAATTTTTCTGGATCAGTTGTTAGTTCAGCCGCGCGGGCAAAATCATTGCCGGTACCAGCAGGCAAATAGGCAAACGGCGTCTCAGGATTAGCGGAACGCTTGATACCATTTAGTACTTCGTTGAGCGACCCGTCGCCGCCGATAATTAGTAAGACATCTTCAGCTTCATGCTTTTGATTACTGTAATCTTGGGCTAATTTAATTAATTCACCAGCATAAGTGCTTTTTTGAAAGCTAAAATTAATGTTGGCATCAACTAATAGTTGTACGAGGCTAGTAAAACTTTTCTTGCCTTGGCCATTACCAGCTGTTTCATTAACTAGCAGGTGTAATTTCATTTTATTACTCATCTTTATATACTAAAAAAGCCCCTTAGGGCTTTTTATTATTTCTTTTCAATAATCATTGGCAGGATCATTGGCCGTCTTTTGGTTCTTGAATATAAAAAGTCAGAAAGATTTTCAACAATTGCCTTACGGATAACACTGTCCTTAGGATGATCGGTCTTATCCATTTCTGATTTAAGCACATGGTAAATGTGCTTCTGAGCCTGACTAATCAGGTCCGTTGATTCACGCATATAGACAAAACCACGACTTAAAACATCGGGTCCAGCGAGAACGCGCTTGTGCTTGTAATCAACAGTTGCTACAGCTACCACGAGACCTTCTTCAGACAGAACTTGGCGGTCATGAACCACGACATTGCCGACATCAGCAGTACCTGACGTATCAACATAGACATCGCCTGCTGGAACATGACCAGCAATTCTGGAACCTTCTGGACTAAAGCAGAGCACCTCACCGTTTTCCAAAACAAAAGTATGGTCTGCAGGAACCCCAGCAGCTTGCGCCAATTCTGTATGAATAACTTGCATACGGTATTCGCCGTGAACCGGAATCATATATTGTGGATGGGTCAAGCGCACCATCATTTTTAGTTCTTCTTGACCGCCGTGTCCGGAAGTATGCACGTTGTTAACCCGGCCGTGAACAATATTAGCTCCGCCTTCCATCAACTTGTTAATTAAGTGGTTAACACTCAAAGTATTACCAGGAATTGGATTAGAGGAGAAGATAATTGTATCTCCCGGCTGCAGACTAATTTGTCTGTGGGTACCGTTGGCAATCCGCGAGAGGGCAGCTAATGGTTCTCCTTGCGAACCGGTACATAAAATCATCGCCTTATCAGCAGGAGTGTGGTTAATTTCATTGGCATCAACAATCAGGCCCTCAGGAACATTTAAGTAGCCGAGGTCAATCCCGTTTTGCACGCCATTTTCCATACTACGACCGAAGATAGCGACTTTACGTCCCGTGTCAATTGCAGCTTGAATGGCTGTCGATACCCGATAAAGATTGGAAGCAAATGTGGCAAAGATAATTCGCCCATGAATTCCAGTAATAATATCGTGCAGTGACTTAGCCACAAACCGTTCGGATTTAGTAAATTGAGTAACTTCCGCGTTAGTTGAATCGGAAAGAAGGGCTAAAACTCCTTCTTTGCCTAACTTAGCCATCTTTTGGAAGTCTGGTGCTGGTTGGTTCATTACGGGTGTTAAGTCGAACTTAAAGTCCCCAGTAAAGACAACTGCACCTAGTGGCGTATGAACAGCAATTCCTAATGTATCAGGAATTGAGTGGGTAGTCCTAAAGAACTCAACAGATAACTTCTTGAATTTTAGAACAGTATCTTCATGTTCTTCGTGAAGTTCAGTAGTTCTTAGAATACCGTGTTCTTCAAGCTTGCCCTTGATTAAGGCCAAGGCAAATGGGGTGGCGTAAACCGGAATTTCTGGAATTTTTTCTAGTAAAAAGGGAATACCGCCAATGTGGTCTTCGTGCCCGTGACTGACAACTAATGCCTTGATTTTTTTGCGGTTCTTAACTAAGTAAGAATAGTCTGAAATGACATAGTTGATTCCTAATAAATCATCTTCTGGAAACTTAATCCCACAATCCATGATGACAATTTCATCTTGGTATTGGACACAGTACATATTTTTGCCGATTTCATGCAACCCCCCGATTGCAAAAACGGCAACTTCATTATTTTTAATGCGCACGGAAAACTACTTCTTGTTCTCAAACGACGTTAATTTAAAATCAGCGTGTTCTTTTTCGTAATCTAATGAATTACCTGCAAGTTCTTGGATGAGTTCAATGTTGTAGGGGGTATTTTCCTCAACCAATGTTCTGGCACTAACCAAGTTGTCAGCTTCCATGTAAAGAGTTTCGGTTGTTTCTCTTCTTGGGTTAACAACCTTGTCTTTTTGATACAAAACTTTGTAGATCATCTTTGTATTCTCCTATTCAGTTATAAAAACGTTCTTAAGATGAATATTTATGAAAATATTCAATAGCTAATAAAAATTCTACCATAATTGCAATAGCAAGTATAGAAACAAGTTCCAATTAATTAAGCAAAAAAGCCGTCAAACAGGCATTGGCGGCTCCTTGTCTTTTAACTTAACTAATAAATAACAACTGTATCTTCATCTAATTTAAATGGATCTTGCTTGTCGATACGGTCATAAAAGAGGTGACCGCGTAAGTGTTCAATTTCGTGGGAAGCAACAATTGCTGGGTAATCCTTTAAGCGGATTGTCTTTTCTTCACCGTCAACAGTGTAGTAATGAATCTTTAACTTATCAGGACGAGGAACATAACCATCGATTACCTTGTCAACACTGAGGCAGCCTTCGCCTTCACTAAGGCAAGCTTGGCGAACAGATTCAGACAAAATTTCAGGATTGACGAAAGTCTCCTTAAAAATAATTTCGCCTTTTTCATTTGGCACAAGCAAGGAAGCCATTTGGACACTTTCACCAACTTGCGGTGCAGCAAGACCAACGCCAGCACGCAATTGGTGCTTTTTGGCAATCTTAGGATCTTGCGAATTAATCAGGTATTCCATCATCTCGTCAGCTAACTTGCGATAATGGTCACTAAGCGGAAAACTCAACGGTTGCGCTACTTTACGCAATACAGGATTACCATCGCGGGTAATATCTTTCATTAAAATCAATTAAATTCACTCTTTCATCTAAAAGTTCTATATCTATTTTTACCATAAATCTGGTTTAATTGTCTGACTTTTATTCTATACTATTTTTCAATTTTGAAAAAGAGGGATAAACGTTGACCTGCATATACTTAGGTGGTAAAATCAATGAGCGTAACTACACAGATATTAAAAACACTTCGATCAGCATGTTTTTTAGCGTGCCGCCGAAACTGTGACCAAGTCACAGTTTTTTTATTGAGGAGTGGAGGAGGAATACTTTTGTCAGAAAAAAGAAGAGACGATATTAGAAATATAGCTATCATAGCCCACGTTGACCATGGTAAGACTACTTTGGTTAACCAATTATTGAAGCAATCCGACACTCTGCCTGAGCATATGGCTTTGGAAGACCGGGCAATGGATTCAAACGATATTGAACGTGAACGTGGTATTACTATCTTATCTAAGAATACTGCAGTTAAATATGGTGATACAACCATCAACATTTTGGATACGCCAGGACACGCCGACTTCGGTGGTGAAGTTGAGCGAATCATGCACATGGTTGATGGGGCATTACTTTTGGTTGATGCCTACGAAGGTACAATGCCGCAGACTCGTTTCGTATTGAAAAAAGCTTTGGAAGCTGGTGTTAAGCCAATCGTTGTTATTAACAAGATTGACCGTCCTGGTGCTCGTCCGAAGCAAGTTATGGATGAAGTATTGGAACTCTTTATCGAATTAGGTGCCAATGATGAACAGCTTGACTTCCCAGTTGTTTATGCTTCAGCTTTGAACGGTACTTCTTCATATGAAGCTGACCCAGCAACCCAAAAAGAAACAATGGATCCAATTTTTGATACCATTATCAAGGCAATTCCAGCTCCACTTGACAACATTGATGAACCATTACAATTCCAAATCACAATGCTTGATTGGGATGACTATGTTGGTCGAATTGGTGTTGGTCGGATTTACCGCGGTCAAGTTAAAGTTGGCGACAACATCACCGTGATGAAGCGTGATGGCTCAACCCAAAACTTCCGCGTTACTAAGCTCTTTGGTTTCTTCGGTTTGAAGCGTAATGAAATTAAAGAAGCTAAAGCTGGTGACATTATTGCCATCAGCGGAATTAACGATATCTTCGTTGGTGAAACAATTGCTTCAGCTGAGAATCCAGAAGCATTGCCATTACTTAAGATTGATCCACCAACTTTGCAAATGGACTTTGTTGCTAGTGATTCACCATTTGCCGGCCGCGAAGGTGACAAGGTTACTCCTAAGAAACTAGAAGACCGTTTGATTAAGCAAACACGGACTGATGTTTCTTTGAAGGTTGAACCAACTGACCAAATTAACGCTTGGACTGTTTCTGGTCGTGGTGAATTGCACTTGTCAATTTTGGTTGAAGAAATGCGTCGTGAAGGCTTTGAATTACAACTTTCACGGCCAAAGGTTATTTACCGTGAAGTTGACGGTACAATGTGTGAACCATTTGAAGCTGTTCAAGTTGATACTCCAGACGAATACGTTGGTTCAGTTATTGACTCATTGTCACAAAGAAAAGGCGAAATGCAAAACATGACCTCAACTGGTAATGGTCAAACTCGTCTTGACTTCTTAGTACCATCTCGTGGCTTAATTGGTTACAACAACGAATTTATGTCACAAACTGGTGGTTATGGTATCATGAACCACAGTTTTGATTCATACAAGCCAGTTGTTAAGAACTGGGAACCAGGCCGGGTAAACGGTGCCTTAGTTTCAATCAGTCAAGGTAAGTCAACTACTTACTCATTGCAGACTGTTGAACAACGTGGTCAATTGTTTATCGGTGCTGGTGTTGAAGTTTATGAAGGAATGATTGTTGGTCAATCTTCTCGTGATCGTGACATCGCAGTTAACGTTATTAAGGGTAAGAACTTAACTAACACTCGTGCTGCTGGTAAGGACCATGCCGCTGCTATTCATGCACCTAAGAAGTTAACTTTGGAAGAAGCAATTGAATTCTTAAATGAAGATGAATATTGTGAAGTAACTCCTGAATCAATCCGTCTTCGTAAGAAGATCTTGAACACTTCAGAACGTCAAAAGGCTGACAAGAAGCGTAAACGTAACTAATTAAAGTTTAATAAATTCAAAAAAAGAGCATTCACTTGATGAAGTGGTGCTCTTTTTGCTTTATAATAAAAACAGGTTTTTTACCCTAAAGGAGAGGCTATCCGTGCGTGAAAAAATACACCATTTAGATTACAAAATTTTAGTGCCATATTTGTTGCTGATTGTCATTGGGATCATTATGGTTTATTCGGCTAGTTCTGATATTTTGCTGGTAAATGGTTTTAAGCCATCAGTTTATGGTGTCAGACAGGCAGAATATGCGATTGCGGGATTAATTTTTGCCTTCTTATTTTTTAAATTAAAACTTGAAAATGTCAAGAGTGCTAAGTTTGTTGAGTGGTTTTTAGGCATTAGCACGATCATGCTGCTTTACTTAATTGGTTTAAAAGTTATTAAGGGTTCAGCTGCCGCCGTTAACGGTGCCGTTGGCTGGATTGATCTGAAGGTTATCAAAATCCAACCGCTGGAAATTGCCAAATTAGCTCTCGTAGTTTACCTTGCGTTTATTTTAGACAGGCATGATGGTGCCTTTCGGCGCGGCCATATTATCGAAAATTTATCGCGGCCGGCAATATTAGCTGGAATTATGATGTTTTTGGTATTACTTGAACCTGATTTTGGGGGGACGGCAATTTTAGCAATGATCGTAATTGTGCTGTTTTCCATGTCGGGGATGCCTGCTAAGACAGCACTGATCTGGTTAATTGGCATTGGTGTCAGCGTCTTTTTGCTGGTAACATTGGTTGTTCATTGGAATCCTAAATTTTTGCAAGATAGCTATCAGTATCAACGGTTTATGTCCTTTCTGCACCCGTTTCAGCTGCAGCAAAAGGGTGGCGCCCAGCTGGTTAACTCTTATTATGCAATTCATAATGGTGGTCTGTTTGGTGTAGGTCTTGGCAACAGTATGCAAAAGCGTGGCTATTTGCCGGAACCATATACAGACTTTATTTTGTCAATTGCTGCTGAAGAACTTGGCGTAATTGGTGCAATCGTAATTGTAGGTCTGCTCTTTTACTTAATGTGGAGCATTATGGAAGTGGGCATTCATGCCGATTCGCAATTTAATGCCTTAGTTTGCTTTGGTGTAGCTACAATTATTTTTACGGAAACTTTATTTAATGTTGGTGCGGTATTAGGGCTGCTGCCGATTACTGGGGTTACCTTGCCGTTTATTTCTTATGGTGGGTCGTCAATGATTGTCCTTTCGGCATCAATCGGTTTAGTGCTCAATGTGGCAGCTAACGAACGAATGGAAAAGGAGAGTGAAGAATGAGTGTTAATCAGGACTTACAAGACACCCCGATAACTAAGAGACAGGGCCTAATTGTCTACCTTGATTCAGCTAGTAACCAGTACAAGCTGCGGCACTATGGCGATATTGTCTATTTTTCTAAAAAAATGTGTTACTGCGTTTTATATACCGATCAAAAAGAAATCGATCAGGTAATGCAAAAGTTAACTGCACTTGATTTTGTTAAAAAAGTTGAAAAATCGAGTGAAGAAAATTTGGATTTGTCCAGCAGTCATATTGAACAACAAATTACAGAGATGGCTCAGGCCGCAGAAGATAAACTATTAAAAGAACAGGAAAAACTAGAACATTTATCATGAGAATTATTTCTGGCAAGTATGCCAAGCGCAACTTATTTACGTTAAAAAGTCAAAAGACAAGACCAACCAGTGATAAGGTTAAGGAATCACTGTTTAATAGTTTGGGGCAATTTTTTTCAGGTGGACAGGTGCTGGACCTATATGGCGGCAGCGGTGCCTTGGGCATTGAAGCCGTATCGCGCGGCTGTGACCATGCAACAATCGTTGATATTAATTATGCAGCGGTAGAAATTATCCGTAAAAATGTTGCGCTCACTAAAGAAGAAGAGCGGTTTTTAATTTATAAGATGCCCAGCAATAATGCACTTAAAAAGTTGGCTCAGGATAAGCAGCAGTTTGATTTGGTATTTTTAGATCCGCCTTATGCTAAACAGCAAATTGTCAAAGATATGCAAAAAATGCTGGCATTAGATTTATTAACGCCAAATGCGATAATTGTCGCTGAAACTGATGATGAAACTAGGTTGGGCGATATTGCCGACTTTACACTGCTTAAAGAGCATCATTTAGGCAAAACAATCGTTCGCTTCTATCGGAGGGCAGAGTAATGACAGTTGCGCTATTTCCAGGGAGTTTTGACCCGATTACGAACGGCCATGTTGACGTTGTCAGACAGGCTGCAGGGATGTTTGACAAGCTGTATGTGGTCGTAATGACTAACACTTCTAAAGAATATTTATTTACTGTTGATGAGCGGGTTGCCTTTGCCCAAGATGCGTTAAAAGACTGTCCAAATGTTGAAGTCTTGAAAAGACCGGAAGACTTAACAGTTAATGTTGCGCGTGAGTTACATGCTCAAGCGATTGTTCGCGGTGTCCGCAACAGTTCCGACTTTTTATACGAGCAAGAAATTGCGGCAATGAATAAAAAAATGGTACCAGAAGTGGCGACAGTTTTGTTATTTACCAAGCCAGAAGATAGTTTTGTTGCCTCGAGCATTATTAAGGAAGTTGCTCATTTTCATGGTGATATTAGTGCTTTTCTGCCTCAAAAGGCAGCTGAGGCCTTAAAACAAAAGTTGGGATAATTTATGGCACAAGAGCAGCAAAACAAGCGACAGGGTAAAAAACAGGCACGAAATTGGCTATTATTCATTATTGCCTTGGTTTTAGTAATTGTTGGTTTAAGTTGGCCAACGAATTATTACTTAGAAATGCCGGGACAGGCGATTTCTACCGGTCAATTTGTGAAAAGCAAGAAACCTAAGCCTAATAATCTATATTTGGTGACGGTAAGTGAAACCAGTCGGCCGGCGACGGTTTGGCAATATTTATGGAGCTACACGCAAAAATATACAACGCGAATACCAAGTTCAGAATTATTGGGCGGCGAAACTAACAGCCAGTATGAGGAACTGCAAAACTGGTACATGGAAACCAGCCAGCAAAATGCAATTTACTATGCTGCTAAACAAGCAGGCCTAAAGCCCCGGCTGGATTACAAAGGCGTTTATGTAATGCAGGTGCAGAAGCATTCGAGCTTTAAGAATAAATTGCAAGTCGGTGATAC
Organism: Lactobacillus sp. ESL0703; assembly: GCF_029433435.1. Classification (NCBI taxonomy): domain Bacteria; kingdom Bacillati; phylum Bacillota; class Bacilli; order Lactobacillales; family Lactobacillaceae; genus Lactobacillus; species Lactobacillus sp. ESL0703. Next base: position 390,130 of record NZ_JAQTIB010000001.1, on the reverse strand, counting down.
GGTTCTAGGGGCTAATGGTCATCGGTTTAAGTCAACTGAAGAAATGATGCGGTATTTACAAAAGCAGCCGCTTCATGCGCGAGTTAAGATTATGGTATTGCGTGAGGGTAAGCAGCAGTTTTTTACCGGTAAGATTGTGAAAGTTGCGGGAACCGGTAAGCCGGGAATTGGTATTCAGCTGGTTGAACATGTTCAGGTCACTACGAAACCGCGATTAACCATTAATGCGGGCGAGATTGGCGGACCATCTGCTGGGTTAATGTTTACTATAACCAGTTATGAGACGTTTACTGGGCGCCAATTGGCACGGGGGCATAAGATTGCCGGTACAGGGACAATTGCTCCGGATGGCAAAGTTGGCATTATTGGCGGTGTTGACAAAAAAGTTGTTGCCGCGGATAAAGTTGGCGCTGAGGTTTTCTTTGCTCCAACGGATACAACAGGTGTCAAAAAATCGGCAAGTAATTATGCAATTGCCAAGAAGACTGCCCGGGCAATTCATTCAAAGATGAAAATTGTTCCGGTAAGAACGTTCACTGATGCCCTCAATTACTTAAAACAGAATTATTAATTAAAAAAGTCCAGAAAAATTTCTGGGCTTTTTTCGTATTTAATAATTGAGGTGAAAAACGTGAACTGGGAACAAATCAAAGATTTTATTTTAGACCACAAGCAGTATTTTTTAGTTGGCTTAGTTGTTATTGGAATTGTTCTTTGGACTCATCAGGGCAGCAGTCAAAATGATACTGCCACTGAATTTACTGAAGAGCAACATTCAGCGCAAAAAGAGACACCAGCTAAAGAAACGGCTAATGAAGTTAGTAGTAAACAAGATCCAGAGCCAGCAAAAGCTAAAAGTGTCACCTGTGATATTTCGGGAGCGGTTAAGCATCAAGGTGTCTATACTTTGAAGTCTAGTGCAAGGCTGCAGGAATTAATTGAAGCGGCTGGGGGCACTACAAATAATGCAGAGTTAAAGCAGGTTAATCGTGCCTTAATTTTACAAGATCAGGATAAGGTCCATATTCCTTATCGGGGCGAAAAAATTAAGGCTAATGAAATTGTAACTTCGGTAAGTGGTAGTTCGGCTGCAACTCCAGCAGATGGCACGAGCAGCACAACTTCTGCAGCCGATGCTACTGACCATGCAAAAGTTAATTTGAATACAGCCGATGCTCAAGGATTACAAAAGCTTAATGGAATCGGGGAGAAGAAGGCGGAACAGATTATTGCCTACCGACAAAAAAACGGTAGTTTTAAGAAAATTGAAGATTTAAAGCAAGTTTCAGGAATTGGTGATAAAACTTTTGCGGCGCTTAAAGACCAGTTGGCAGTCTGAACTGCTAGCTCCCGGCTTTTTCTTATTGTTGGCATTACTAGGCGTTGATTTAAGTTTTGGTATTTATCAGAGCCACGGTTATTTACAGCAGTTAGTTTGTATTTTATTGGCAGGTTATTTGGTCTGCCTACTTTTGAAAAAGTTTGGTCGCTTGAAGTGGCTTGTTGTTGCCTTTTTGGTAATTGGGACGATTAATGTTGTCTTACATAACCATCAAACTCATTTTACGTTGACGGAAAACGCGATAATCAAAGTTTATCCCGATCAAATTAAGGTTGATGATGATTGGCTGTCTGGTATTGGCCATGTGAAAACCGGACAAATTCTGGTTGCGGGAACAGCAACTAAGCAGCAGCTTAGGCAGCTTAATCAGGGAAAGCCGGTATATCTATCTAGTTTAGTAGGTGATGCTAAGTCAATTGAACCAGCGACTAATTATGGTCAATTTAACTTGCGGCAATATTATGCTGGTAAAAATATTTGGCAGCAGGTTAAACTTAAAAGTTGTCAAATGCAGGTTCGAGCTGGCAGTTGGAGCGATTATTTTCATTACTTAAGGTTTAAATTGCAGTCTTATTTTCAAAAAATGCCCCGAATTTTAGGATTTTTTAGCAGCGAATTAATATTAGGAGAAAATTCCAACCAGGATAATCAGCAAATTTTAAATAATTACCGTGATCTGGGAGTAATCCATATTTTAAGTATTTCGGGTCTGCATGTTGGTATCTATGCGTTGGTAATTAGCACACTTTGTTATTATCTAAAATTTACCGAAGAAGAGACCTTTGGCTACTGCCTGATTATCTTAGTGGCTGGGGTATTTTTAAGTAATGGTCAAGCTGGTTTTGTACGTGCTAGTCTAACTTATCTGTTAGGGAAAATATTCAGTTTCAAAGGTTGGCAAATAAAGCATTTTGATTTGTTAGGCTTAACTTGTCTGGTGCATTTATTGCTCAATCCACGTTTAATGATGGGCACTAGCGCCATTTTGACTTATACGCTGGCTTTCGGGTTAGAGATGACTGATAAAATGCCGAACTTGAAGCAGTCAGCAATGCTTAATTTATTATTAACTCCATTATTGCTGGTTTATTTTTTTCAGTTCAATCTATTAACAGTTCTTTTTAACTTGTTAGTTGTACCATATTTTAACTGGGTAGTAATGCCGCTAACATTTATTAACTTAGTGGTATTTAGCTGGAATCAGCATCTGTCTACAATATTTGAGCATCTTTTGAATTACGGCGAACAGATAATTGGTAAATTATCGGCAACCAAAATTGGTTTATTAACTTTTGGCAAAATTAATTGGTGGCAGTGTCTCTTTTTGTTGATTTTAACAGCAGCCTTATTAATTAATATTAATGAAAAAGGACAAATAATTAAATTAAGCCGTAATTTAGCAATTGGACTTGGCGTAACTTATCTATTGTTGCTGCTTACGATTCATTTTCCGCTTACTGGACAAGTAACTTTTATTGATGTTGGGCAGGGGGATAGTATTTTAATTACAACACCGCTTTGGCGGCGCGTATACATGATTGATGTGGGTGGCAAATTAAATTTTGGCGGTAAAAAATTAAAGCCGCAAGTCAATAAGATAACCATTCCGCTGCTTAAAGCTGAGGGCATTAGTCAAATTGATGGGCTCTTTGTTTCGCATCAGGATGCCGATCATGTTGGTGATTTAGGGTCGCTCTTAGAACAAGTAAAAGTCAAAAAGTTATATATGGCGCAAGGATTAATTAATAATCCGTCTTTTCAAAAAAGAATTAATGGCCGAATTACTCGCGAGCAGATTGGACAATTATTGGCAGGGATGACGGTTAAGGGACCAGTGACTTTTCATGTTGTGTACCCGTTTAAACCGGGATTAGGAACCAATGATGATTCGCTATCCTTAACCTTTACATTGGCACATGAAAGTTGGCTTTTTACTGGCGACTTGGGTCAGGCTGGTGAACAGAAAATTATGTCTAGGTATGGCCTTCATGCTGATTACTTTAAATTAGGACATCATGGCAGTAGGACAGCATCTAACCCGGAATTTTTACAGAAATTACACCCAGCAATGGTCTTTATTTCTGCTGGTCGAAATAATCGTTTTGGCCATCCGCATCCAGAGACTTTGGCGACATTGCAAGCGCAACATATACCATGGGCTTCAACTCAAGACTGTGGTATGATTACATGGACTTATGGCATAGCTAAGCCTAAACTAACACGTTTTATCACGGTGAATAACAAATGACATTACTTTCTTTATTTAAAAATTCCAACAGCAATAATCTGCAAACCTTAATCTTGGGTGAAGATAGCTTCTTAAATGATTATCTGGCCCGTTCTTATACGCATGAAGAGCGTTTTAATGACTTTGAACGGGTTAATGTTGATTGTGAAGGTGAAGGCCTTGATGAATTAATTGCAGACTTAACTGAATCAAGTTTATTTAGCCAGCAAAAAATCATCACGGTCAAAAACCCGTTCTTCTTGACGGCAAAAGCACCTAAAAAAGTGCAGAAGCAGATGGATCAATTGCAAGAAATCTTTGCAAATTTACAGCAGTTGGATGACATTGTTGTGCTGGTGGCTTCTTATGACAAGGTTGACCGTCGTAAAAAGTTAACTAAAACAGTCATGCAGCAGTTCAACGTTGTTGAAACCAAGGTCAAAACATACGAGGTTGCTGCAGTAACTAAAAATTTGATTGCCGCAGAAGGTTACCAAATTTCGCGCACAGGCTTGCAATTATTACTGCAGCGCAGCGATCAGGTTTTGGACACGATTTTAGGTAATTACAATAAACTGAAAATGGTTGCGGTTGATGGGAAAATTACTGAACAGGCAATTGCGCAGAATGTTGACTTATCGCTTGCGCAAAATGTTTTTGCCATTTTGGAGTCCGCATTAAAGCATAACTACCAAGAAGCGATTAGCCGGCTTGATAACCAGCTGCGTGAAGGGAGCAATCCAATTCAATTATTAGCCGTTTTTGAAAATCAGTTAGAATTAATTTTAGCTGCAAAAATTTTACAAAAGCGGGGAAGAAGTGAGGCTCAGATTGTTAAGGCACTTGGCGTTCATCCTTACCGCGTAAAGTTAGCTCTAGGTAATCGTTTAGCACTTGAAGACCTAATGCGTTTATTGGAAGAGGCAATTAAGCTAGACTTTAATTATAAAAACGGTCAGTATCATGAAGATAACTTTCTGAAATTATTTATTTTGAATGTATAAAAAAAGACAAGAACCAAAATGGTCCTTGTCTTTTTAATTGTTAGTCAATAAAAATTAGGCTAACTATTTAGCCAATTTAGCCAAACGACTCTTGTCACGGCTAGCCTTGTTCTTATGAATAAGACCCTTTGAAGCGGCCTTGTCCAAAGCACGAGCAGCAGCAATGTGTAATTCGGAGGCGTCTTCAGCACCGGCTGCTTGAGCAGTCTTGAACTTCTTAACAGCAGTTCTTAACTGGTTCATTTGAGCGGCGTTACGCTTTCTAGCAGCATCTTGAGTTTTAACACGCTTAATAGCTGATTTGATTTGTGGCATGAGATTCACCTCCATTGATCGTAATTTTACTTAATTGATTATACTGGAGAATAATCGCAGATGCAAGATAATTTATACTTGCTTTTTAAAAAAATAATCTGTATTATACTATTGTTGTGAACCGTTAACGCTGTTTGCACGCTCACACCTGACGGTTAACGTTGTTAACGGCAATTATTTTAGTGAAAGGTGAAAAAATATTATGGCAATTTCAAAAGCTGAAAAAGACGAAATCATTAAGAAGTACGCAACTCACGAAGGCGATACAGGCTCAACTGAGGTTCAAGTTGCAATCTTGACTACAGATATCAACAACTTGACTGAACACATGAAGAGTCACTCACACGATCACCATTCTTACGTTGGTTTACTTAAGAAGATTGGTCACCGTCGTAACTTACTTCGTTACTTACAAGATAACGACATCAATCGTTACCGTGAATTAATCAAGAAGTTAGGTTTACGTCGTTAATTGCAAATATGATAAAAAAGTCAGCTCGTTTCGAACTGGCTTTTTTATTTTTGTCATCATTACTTTTTATGCTAAAATTAACAAAGATACTTTTTACGTTGTGATCGCTATGATCCATAAAATAACAACTGAATAGAAATAGAAAAGGAAGTATAATGGCTGATCAAGTTAAAATAATGATTTTGAGCGGCGTCCGTGAACAAGGAAAAGACATGTTCGCTGTTCAAGTCAACGATGAAATTTTTGTCCTTGATGCAGGATTGAAGTATCCTGATAGTTCTTTGTTTGGAATCGATTTGGTTATTCCAGATCTTGATTTCTTTGAGCAGTATGGCGATCAGGTTGTCGGCATCTTTTTGACGCACGGACACGCTGATTCTATTGGTGCCTTACCGTATATTCTGCGAGACTATGATATTCCAGTCTTTGGCTCACAATTAACAATTGAACTTGCTAAGATCAAGGTTAAGCGGGTTAATAAGCGTTGTAAGAATAGCTTGTTCCACACAATTGATGCGGAAACCGAAATTGATTTTAAGAATGCGAATATTTCGTTCTTCCATACAACACACTCAATTCCAGATTCATTAGGGATCGATGTTCATACACCAGCCGGTGAAGTTGTTTATACGGGAGACTTTAAGTTTGATCCGTCAGCAGCGCCAAATTATCGCACTGATATGGATCGACTCGCTGAAATTTCGCAAAAGGGTGTTTTAGCGCTTTTAAGTGATTCGTCGAATGCAGAAGCTTCATTGCCAAATGTTTCTGAACAAAGTATTGGCGACTACGTTACCAATGTCTTTCGTAATACTGAGGGACGCATTATTGTTGCTGCCAAGGCATCTAATATTATTAGAATGCAGGAAGTGTTTAATGCCGCTCAAAGAACTGGCAGACGCGTGTTATTAACTGGCCGTGATGTAGCTAAGATTGCTCGAACAGCAATGGAATTAGGTTACTTAAAGGCGCCTAAGGGCTTATTGATGCGGGTCAAAGACCTGAAGACAACTCCTGATAATAAGACGGTAATTTTAGAAACCGGCCAGATGGGTGAGCCGCTTAATTCTTTACAGAAAATGGCGCAAAATCGGCACAGCATGATTACAATTCATCAGGGCGATTTGGTCTTTATTTCGACAACACCGTCTCACGCGGTTGAAACAACACTCGCTCAGACAAGTGATATGGTTTACCGCGCTGGGGGAACTGTAATTCAATTAGGTCATGCCAAGCATACTAGCGGTCATGCGACTGGGCGCGACTTGCAGTTATTAATTGACACCTTAAAGCCGAAATTCTTAATTCCAGTAATTGGTGAATATCGCTTGCTTGAAATTCACAAGGATTTAGCAATAAGAACTGGCTTGAAGAAAGAAAATATTTTTATTACTAAAAATGGTGATTGCTTGAGCTACGACTTTAAGCAAAAGAAATTGTACTTAACTGACCCAGTACCTGGCGAGGATACAATGATTGACGGTTCAGGTATCGGGGACGTGGGCAACATCGTTTTGCGCGACCGGGAAGTATTGTCTGACGATGGTATCTTTATTGCTGTTGTTACAATTGACCGCCGCAAGAAGAAGATTATTGCCGAGCCCCAGGTTACCAGCCGTGGATTTGTCTATATTAAGGCTAATCGTAAGCTAATGCATGACAGCATTGAGTTAATCAAAGAAACCATCAACAATAATTTCGCTCATAAAAAGTTTGATTGGACCGAGATTAAACAAGATGTTCGTAACGACCTTGAGAAGTTTCTGTACAAGCAGACTAACCGTCGGCCTGTTGTCCTTCCAGTTGTGATGGAAGTTAATCAAAATCGTCATCGAGCAATGCAAAAGCGCAATAATAAGCAGGATGCCGAACAACCAGCACCAGCTAATAAAAAGTCAAACCAAAAAGCTGAGCAAAAGGACTAAAGATGACCTCATTGAGTCAACAGAATTTAATTAATTTAGCCCAAAAAAGCGCTGCAGCTGGTGACTTTGAGCAAGCAATTCAATACTTGGAAGAAGCATTGCGCAGCGGCCGAACAACTGAACTAGTAACAAATCTTTGCGATTTATACTTAAAGGACGGGCAAGAATATGCTGCTTTTGCGTTAATTAAAGAAGAACCTGATCTTTTTTCTGACCAAGCCATTTTTGCGGAGTACAGTAAAGTTTTACAGGCAAATCATTTTTTAATTGAAGCACTCGAAGTCCAAAATTTAAGTAAAAATAGGGTGAAAATTACCGTTGCGCCAATTGCTCTAGCTCAACAGCAAGAGGTAATGCAAAATTTTAAGCAAAAAAAGCAGGTTACCCAGTTTGATTATGAGCAGTTATTCAAATTGGATTTACCTAATTTTGTTAATTTTGCTCAAAGTCTTTTGCTTGATCCGAGCTTAAACTTTGCCGTGAGGATTGCTTTGTGCGAAGATTTAGTTCGTCTTGGCGTCAAGGATAAAATCCGGGTCTTGGTCTTAGGCCAGACTGAAGAATTTATTCCCCAAGAGACTGAATTACTAGAAAAGGGTACAGTTTACCACGAAATTATTTCGGCAATTGGCTCGCGATATTATCATCGCCCCAATCAATTACCAACGGTTTTGGGTGAAGTAAACTTGATTTTAGGCAGTCTTTATCCTAAACTAGCTAAGTACGTTGATGAGCCAGACAGCTTTGCTAGTGATCTTGCATCGTATATTGAACATCACGATGGTCGAGGTCACCACAAGCTGTTTGAGCAAATTTATGCTAATTTGCCTAAATAATTTTGAATAAAAAGACTTTACTTTTCGAAAGTATTTAGTATAATAGCAAAGGACGTTTTCATTAGGCATGGCTCTATGCATTAAAATACTAGGCATTTGCCAATGAAAGTAGTACAATATTCAACAGAGAATTATCCGTTACTTACTCAACGGACTTCTTGCAAAATTACAGGAGGGTCATTTTAATGGCAGAAAAAGAACATTACGTTAGAACGAAGCCACACGTAAACATTGGTACTATCGGTCACGTTGACCATGGTAAGACCACTTTAACTGCGGCTATTACTAAAGTTTTATCAGAAAAAGGCTTAGCAAAGGCTGAAGATTATTCAGAAATCGATGCTGCGCCAGAAGAAAAGGAACGTGGTATTACTATCAATACCGCCCACGTAGAGTACGAAACTGAAAATCGTCACTACGCTCACATGGACGCTCCAGGTCACGCCGACTACATCAAGAACATGATTACCGGTGCTGCTCAAATGGATGGTGCTATCTTAGTTGTTGCCGCAACTGATGGTCCTATGCCACAAACTCGTGAACACATTTTGCTTGCTCGTCAAGTTGGTGTTAACTACATCGTTGTCTTCTTAAACAAGACTGACTTAGTTGACGACCCAGAATTGATCGACTTAGTTGAAATGGAAGTTCGTGACTTGTTAACTGAATACGATTACCCTGGTGACGATATTCCAGTTATCCGTGGTTCAGCTTTGAAAGCTTTACAAGGTGACAAGGAACAACAAGACGTTATCATGAAGTTAATGGACACTGTTGACGAATACATTCCAACTCCAGAACGTCAAACTGACAAGCCATTCTTAATGCCAGTTGAAGATGTCTTCACTATTACTGGTCGTGGTACTGTTGCTTCAGGTCGTATCGACCGTGGTACTATCAAGACCGGTGACGAAGTTGAAATCGTTGGTTTGGTACCAGAAGTTCTTAAGTCAGTTGTTACTGGTTTGGAAATGTTCCACAAGACTTTAGACTTGGGTGAAGCCGGAGATAACGTTGGTGTATTGCTTCGTGGTATTGACCGTGATCAAGTTGTTCGTGGACAAGTTTTGGCTGCACCTGGCTCAATTCAAACCCATAAAGAATTTAAGGGTCAAGTTTATGTTTTGAAGAAGGAAGAAGGAGGACGTCATACTCCATTCTTCTCAGACTACCGTCCACAATTCTACTTCCACACCACTGATATCACTGGTGAAATCGAATTGCCAGAAGGTACTGAAATGGTTATGCCTGGTGATAACACAGAATTTACTGTTACTTTGATTAAACCAGCTGCCATTGAAAAGGGTACTAAGTTCACTATCCGTGAAGGTGGTCGTACTGTTGGTGCTGGTCAGGTTACTGAAATTCTTGACTAGTTTCTAAAGAGACAGTTAAAAAAGATGTACTTCTTCATAGAAGTACATTTTTTTTGTCTAAATTTGTTTTTTGCGCGCGTTTAATGTAAGATAATTTAGTACGCAACAAAGCGATCGAACTCGACATTGGAGGTATTTAATTAATGTCTGTAAAATGGAATAAGACCGGTAAGACTACCGGAGAACTTACTTTTGATATTTCTCAAGCTGAGGTTAAGCGTGGCTTGGATCAAGCTTTTAAAAGAGTAAAGAATAGTTTACGTGTTCCTGGCTTTAGAAAAGGTCATGTTTCTCGTGTTATTTTTGACCAATACTATGGTGAAGAAGCATTATATGAGAATGCTTTGAACCTTGTTTTGCCAGAAGCATATTCAGCTGCTGTAGAAGAAGCTGGTATTGCTGCTGTAGGTCAACCAGAAATCCAACCTTTAGCAATGGATGCTGACAAGGATTGGACAATGAAGGCTATTGTTTCAGTTGAACCTGAAGTTGAATTAGGCGACTACAAGGGTATTGAAGTACCTAAGCAAAACACACGTGTTTATGCTAAGGATATTGATGCTGAACTTGAAAAAGACCGTGAAAAGAACGCTGAACTTGTTCTTAAGAAGGGTGCTTCTGAAAAGGGCGACACTGTAACAATTGACTACAAGGGTACAATTGACGGTACTGCCTTTGATGGTGGTTCAGCTGACGATTACTCACTTGAACTTGGTTCTAACACATTTATCCCTGGCTTTGAAGATCAACTTATTGGTCACGAAGCTGGTGATGATGTTGACGTAGTAGTTACCTTCCCAGAAAACTACGGTGCTAAAGATTTAGCTGGTAAAGAAGCTCACTTTGCAACTAAGATTCATGAAATCAAGTCAAAGCAAATGCCTAAATTAGACGATGAATTTGCTAAAGACGTTGATGATTCAGTTGAAACTCTTGATGAATTAAAAGATAAGATCAAGAAGAACCTGAAGGAACAAAAAGAAAATACTGCTAAGGATGCTATTGAACAAGCAGCTATTGAAGGTGCTGTAGCTAACGCTACAATTGACGAAATTCCTGATGCCATGATTCAAGAAGACGTTAATACCCAAATGAACCAATACTTGGGCAACATGCAACGTCAAGGTATTAGTCCAGAAACTTACTACAAGTTAACTAATACAACTGAAGATCAATTGCGTGCTCAATTCAGCAAGGACGCTGCAGAAAGAGTTAAGACTAACTTAGTTCTTGAAGCAATCGTTAAGGCTGAAGATCTTAAAGCTTCAAAAGAAGAAATTGACAAGGAAGTCAAGGATCTTGCTAGTGAATACAATATGGATGAGAAGACTGTCCGTGGTACTTTGACAGATGAAATGCTTGCTCATGACATTAATGTTCGCAAAGCCATCGATCTTGTAGCTGACAACGCTAAACAAGTTGCTAAGTCTAAGATTAAAGAAGACGACAAGTCTGACAAAAAATAGAATTTAATTTCTAACAAAAAAGGTGGTTTGTGATAAACCACCTTTTTTTATGTTCTACAAGCAAATAGTTCTGGTACTTTTTAAAATTTATGATACCCTTATTCTTGTAGATTACAGGAGGAATAGTATGGCAACACAGTTTACTGATCAGGAAGAAATTAAATGCTCTTTTTGTGGTAAAACACAAGATCAAGTTAAAAAGATGATTGCTGGCAACGGCGTATATATCTGTAATGAGTGTGTTGATTTATCTAAGAAGATTATTGACGAAGAGTTAAAGTCGGACTCACTAAAAAAAGCCCATGACCTGCCAAAACCAATGGAAATCAAGAAACAACTTGACCAATACGTGATTGGGCAGGAGCGGGCTAAAAAAGTTCTGTCAGTGTCTGTTTACAACCATTACAAGCGAATTAGTCAAATGGATGTTGATTCATCCACGGAACTACAAAAATCAAATATTGCCTTAATTGGGCCAACTGGCTCTGGTAAAACCTATTTGGCCCAGACCTTGGCCAGAATTTTAGATGTGCCCTTTGCAATTGCTGACGCAACTACATTAACCGAGGCAGGTTACGTCGGTGAAGATGTCGAGAATATTTTACTTAAATTATTGCAAAATGCTGATTACGATATTGATCGGGCAGAACGCGGCATTATTTATATTGATGAAATTGATAAAATTTCTAAAAAAGAAGAAAATGTTTCAATTACGCGTGATGTCTCCGGTGAAGGCGTACAGCAATCATTACTGAAAATCTTAGAAGGAACCATTGCTTCGGTTCCACCACAAGGTGGTCGTAAGCATCCACAACAAGAGATGATCCAGATGGACACCACTAATATTTTGTTTATTGTTGGTGGTGCCTTTGACGGCATCGAACAAATTGTTAAGAATCGTTTAGGTAAAAAGATTATCGGCTTTAGTGCTGAAAATGAACTTAATCAGGCGCAAGATGACGCTTGGACGCAGCATTTGACAACTGCTGACCTGGTTAAATTCGGCTTGATTCCAGAATTTATTGGTCGAATTCCGATTATTGCAACTTTAGACAAGCTCAATAATTCTGACTTAGTCCGGATTTTAACAGAACCAAAAAATGCGTTGGTTAAGCAATATACCAAGTTATTAGCACTTGACCAGGTAAAATTGAAGTTCACCGACGGTGCATTAGAAGCAATTGCTGACATGGCAATTGAACGCAACATGGGTGCCCGGGGTTTACGGACAATTATTGAAAATGCAATGATGGGTATCATGTATAAGACGCCAAGTGAACCAGATATTGAAGAAGTCGAAGTTACTAAGGACGTCATTACACATAATGCCGAGCCTAAGGTAACTCGCCGAGCAGATGACGATGAAATGAAGGTAACCGTAAATGATCATTAGAAGTAGTGATTATGCGATTAGTGCTGTTCGTGAAGATCAGTATCCCAAAGATAATTTGCCTGAAATTGCACTTGCGGGCCGATCTAACGTTGGTAAATCAAGCCTTATCAATTCGCTGTTAAACCGAAAAAATCTTGCTAGAACTTCATCACAACCGGGTAAAACGCAAACGTTGAACTTTTATATTGTCAATGAGGAATTTTATCTAGTTGACGTTCCCGGTTATGGCTATGCGAAAGTTTCAAAATCGCAACGAGCTAAATTCGGTGAAATGATTCAGGATTATCTTGAAACACGAGAGAATTTAAGGGGCTTAGTCATTTTAGTTGATTCGCGTCATGAACCAACTAAGGATGATATTGCCATGTATAATTATGCGCAATACTTAAATTTACCGATTTTATTAGTTTGTACAAAAATTGACAAGGTCAAAAAAAATCAAGTTAACAAGGTACTTGCTAACTTGAAAAAGACATTGGATTTATCCTATGACAATGTTACTGTTCTGACATACAGCTCAGTTAAAAAACTGCATGTTAAAGAATTAAGTGACTGGATTGAACAACATTTACAGTAAATAAAAATGACTCTAATTAGAGTCATTTTTATTTATCTTCAGTTTTCTTTTTAGTGTCTTTAGCTAATTTTTTCTTTTTATCTTCCGGTACAGTTGCAAACTTATCGAATAATCTTTCTAATTCATCTTGTTTTTTAAAAGTTAAGCCCATAAGTATCTTCCTTTCATTATGCTCATTATAATAAAATTTGATGAAGAGGGCTAGTATTAAATTATATTATTTTAAATAATTTTAATTATGTAAAATATATAGTGAGGATAGAATAAAACCGATTTCAGTTGAGTTATGTTAAAATTAATAATACACTTTGGGGGAGTGATTTTTTGGCGACAGAATTAATTGAAAATAAATTGAAGTTATTACCCGCGCAGCCGGGCTGTTACTTAATGAAAGACATCAACGGGACAGTTATTTATGTCGGTAAGTCAAAAAATTTAAAAAATCGGGTACGTTCATATTTTAAAAGCAAACAAGTTGGCCGGCGTGCTGAATTAGTAAGAGAAATCCGTGATTATGACATTATTACGGTGTCGACTGATAAAGAAGCATTTTTACTTGAAATTACTTTAATCAAAAAATATCAGCCTTATTATAATGTGCAATTAAAGCAAGGCACAGGTTATCCCTATATCGAAATCACCAATGAGCGTGATCCGCAGACGAAGTTGACGAGTATTGTTCGGCGCGATGGGGGCTATTATTTTGGCCCGTATCCTAATGTCTATGCTGCTCAGGCAACTTTGAAATTCATTCAAAAAGTTTTCCCGCTTAGGCACTGTCATGGTAAAGAGGGGCGGCCGTGTCTGTACTATCACATGGGGCAATGCTTAGGCGCCTGCTTTAAGACTGTACCCAAGGCAACCTATGATGCCCAAATTAAGAAAATCAAAAGTTTTCTTAATGGTGATATTGCCGCGGTTAAGCAGGACTTGAACCAAAAGATGCTGGAAGCATCGCAGAATCTTGAGTTCGAGCGGGCAGCAGATATTCGCGATCAGTTAAAATATATTGAAGAAACCGTTGAAAAGCAAAAAATTATCTCGAATGATAATAAGCAGCGCGATATTTTTAATTTTTACGTTGATAAATCTTGGATTTCGATTCAGATTTTCTTCTTGCGACAGGCAAAATTATTACGCCGCGAAACGCGGATGTACCCGTTAACAGATACCAGTGATCCAGAGGATACTTTTGCATCGTTTATCGTGCAGTTTTATGGCCAAAAGAACCGGATTTTACCAAAAGAAGTACTGGTACCCAAGGGACTAGATAATGAAGCACTGGCCGAAGTGTTGACCGTACCGGTTAGAACACCGCAGCGCGGACAAAAGCGGGCGCTATTAGATATGGCTAAGGATAATGCCAAATTAAAGCTAGACGATAAATTTAGGCTGTTAGAATTAGGTAATCGTAAGACCAAGGGGGCACAAAAAGAAATTTTTGCGTCATTAGGTTTACCCTATGGCCACGTTATTGAAAGTTTTGACCACTCACACATTCAGGGAGCTGATCCAGTCTCGGCGTTAGTCGTATTTAAGGATGGTGAGCCTGACAAAAACGCCTACCGGAAGTATAAGCTCAAGGGGGAAGTTGAACACCAAAATGGTGGCGATGAAGTCAGAAATACGCGTGAAGTTGTTAGACGCCGCTATGGAAGGCTGTTGCGTGAACACCAGAAGATGCCAGACCTAATCCTGATGGATGGGGGACAAATTCAAGTTGAGGCGTGTGAAGACGTTCTGCGTAATGAGTTAAACCTTAACATTCCGGTTGCTGGGATGGTTAAGGATGATAAGCACCGCACCAACCACTTGCTTTTTGGCGATCCAATCAATGGCGTGCCCTTAAAGCTGATCCCGCTTGATCCAAAGTCGCAGGGCTTTTACTTAATGACTAGAATTCAGGATGAAGTCCACCGGTTTGCGATTACCTTTCACCGTAAAACGCATGCCAAAAATGCTTTGTCGAGTAAATTAGATTCAATCAAAGGAATTGGTCCCAAGAGTAGAAATAAGTTGCTGCGGCAGTTCGGTTCTCTTAAAAAGATTAAGGAAGCATCAATTGATGAATTACGAGCTGTTGGCCTGACCTTGCCGCAAGCGCAAACAGTTAAGTTAACCCTGTAATTGTAAAGTTAACGGGTGATAACAGTGGTTTTTATGTTATAGTAATGTATTAGAGTTTAGAAGACGGAAGGAGAATTGACATGCCTACATTTGTCGATCAAACTAAGATTGAAGTCCAAGCCGGTAAAGGCGGCGATGGCATGGTTGCTTTCCGCCATGAAAAGTACGTTCCAAATGGCGGTCCAGCCGGTGGTGACGGCGGTCGTGGCGGCAGTATTATTTTTGTTGCGGATAGCGGATTAAGAACGTTGATGGATTTTCGTTATCGGCGGAAATTTAAGGCGGAGTCCGGTGAAAATGGACGCATTAAGTCCCAATATGGGCACGGTGCAAAGGACCTATACTTAAAGGTACCGATTGGTACAACAGTCTATGACTTTGATACCAATGAAGAAATCGGTGATTTAACCGAAAATAAGCAGGAATTAGTTGTTGCGCGCGGTGGTCGCGGTGGTCGCGGTAATATTCACTTTGCTACAAGTGTCAATACGGCACCGGAAATTGCTGAAAACGGCGAACCAGGAGAAGACCGTGTCTTGCGGCTAGAATTAAAAGTGTTAGCCGATGTCGGTTTAGTTGGCTTTCCATCAGTTGGTAAGTCGACCTTACTATCGGTTGTCACTAAGGCTAAGCCAAAGATTGCAGCCTATTCCTTCACTACATTAACGCCTAATTTGGGTATGGTTATCTTGCCTGATGGCCGTGACTTTTCAATGGCTGACTTACCCGGCTTAATTGAGGGTGCTAGTCAAGGTGTTGGTTTGGGAATTCAATTTTTGCGCCACATTGAGCGAACTAAGGTCATTTTGCACCTCGTCTCAATGGATCCAGCTAATGGCCGTGATGCAATGGCTGATTACAAGGCGATTCGCAAAGAATTGTTAACCTATGATGATAGTCTTGAAAACAAGCGGGAGTTAATTGTTGCTTCGCAGATGGACATTTCTGGTTCAGATGAAAAGCTTGCTGAATTTAAGCAAAACTTGCAAGAGGCAGGAATTAATGAACCTGTTTATGCAATTTCGAGTGTGGCTCATCAAGGCGTTGACGTCTTGATGCAGGATACCGCCACAATAGTTGCTGAAGTTGAAAAGCAGCAGGCTGAAGAAGCTCCTAAGCAGGTTGAGGAAACCAAGGAATACAAGTTTACTGCTCCTAAGAAGAATGAATTTACAATTGAAAAACTTGAAGATCATGTCTTTGAGATTAAAGGTGAAAGTTTGCTTCGGTTGGTTGAACGTACCAATATTGATCACCATGATGGGATTATGCGGTTAGCTCGTAAGCTGAAGAATTTAGGGGTTGATGACGCTTTACGCGAAAACGGAGCTGTAGACGGCGATGACGTAATAATTGGTACATTCAATTTTGAATTTGTCCAATAGAATCATTAAATAGAAAAGTTTGACAATATGACAAAAAATCGGTTTATTACAGGATATTCTGGACTTAGAGCATTGGCAGTGATTGGCGTGATTTTATATCACCTGAATCCTAATACTTTCGTCGGCGGTTATCTTGGGGTGCCGATCTTTTTTGTGTTATCGGGATATTTAGTCACGGATCATATGTTTAAGGCGTACCGTGAGCAGGGGTATTACGATCAACGCAAATTTTATTTAGGTCGGATTAAAAAATTATACCCGCCGTTAATTGCTGTTTTGTGGTTATCGGCCGCTTATATCTTTTTGTTTCAACGCAATTTACTAGTTAAATTGGCCCAAATTGTGGTAGCTAACCTGCTAAATGTTTATAATTTTTGGCAGATTTTAAATGGTCAAAGTTATTTTGAGCGGTTTGCTACTAATGAATCACCGTTTACGCATTTATGGACAATGTCAATTAACGGACAATTCTATCTTTTATGGCCAATCGTAATTTTTTTGCTAGTTAAATTCGCTAAAAAACGCAAAACAAGTTTTTGGATCTTATTCGGTGTGTCTCTTGCTTCAGCGCTAGAGATGGCAGTGATGTATCATAGCGGTGTCGACATTAATCGAATTTATTACGGTACAGATACGCGCTTTTTCTCGTTAGGGTTAGGTGCAGCTTTGGCAGTAATCTGGCCAATGGAAAAATTACGCAAGAATGTTACTAAGGTTGACACTTGGCTGCTCGACGGCGTGGGTTTAGTATCATTATGCGGTTTGATTTGGTTATTCTTTAGTTCACAGATGAATCCAGAACAAGCATTTCCTTATTACGGTGGGATGCTATTATTTACGCTGTTAACGACTATCTTGGTCGGGGTTATTGCTCATCCTGGCAGTCATTGGAATGAGTGGCTGACCAATCCTGTGTTTAATTGGATTGGTTCACGCAGTTATGGAATATACCTCTACCAATTCCCCGTGATGATTTTCTTTGAAGACAAGGTAACCAACATGGCGGATCATGTTTTTCTGTATCCGCTAATTGAAGTGATTTTGATTTTACTGTTAAGTGAAATTTCTTACCGCTTAATTGAACAGCCGCTAGGCAAAATTACGTGGGTAAAATTTAAGAACTACTTTAGACAATTATTTAAAAAGTCAACCAAAAATTATTTAGGTAAATTACAGGCAATTGTTGGTTATTTGTTATTTTTAATTGGTACCACAGGAATTTTGGTTTCACCAGCAGTCAAAGCGCAAGATTTTAATAAATCACAATTGGCGACCCGGATTAGGGCAAATCAGGTACAACAGAAAAAAGATAATCAAGTTTTAATTACTAAATTGCAAAAAGCCAAGAAAAAAACGCGGCAAAGGACTAAACTAGTTAATGAGGCACAACGTACGGCAAAAAGTCATCCAGTTAACCGGTCATTCAAAAAATATGGCATTTCACAAATAGACCTACAATTAGCACAAAAGGTGCAGTTGACGGCGATTGGGGATTCCGTAATGGCGGGTTCAAGCAACATGCTTGCGCAGTTGATGCCTAAGGCAGTAATTGATGCTGCAGTCTCACGTCAATTAAGTGTGGCTACGGGCTTAATTAATCAGTATCAGTCCCAAAAGGCTTTAGCTAATAATGTTTTAATTGGCCTTGGGACTAACGGACCATTTTCAATGGGTGATTTAGACCAATTAATGAAGCAGATGGGACCCAAGACGCAAGTCTTTTGGATTAATACGCACGTGCCAGCTAAGCCATGGCAAAATCAAGTTAATAGTTTGCTGAAAACGGCAGTTAAAAAATATCCGAATTTAATTATTATTGATTGGTATAATTATTCAAAGAAGCATTCCAACTGGTTTTATCAGGATAATACACACCCAACACCAGTAGGATCAAAGTATTATAGTGTTTTGATTGCGAAGACAATTGTCAAGCACGCAAGATTTTAGAACGGGAAAGATATGGAATTACAATTTCTAGGTACAGGAGCGGGCCAACCGTCCAAAAAGCGTAATGTTTCAAGTATTGCACTGAAGATGCTTGATGAAATAAATGAAATATGGTTATTTGATGTTGGGGAAGCTACGCAGCACCAGATATTGCGGACAAATATCCGTTTACGCAAGGTAACTAAGATTTTTATTTCACATAATCACGGCGACCATATTTTTGGGCTGCCAGGCTTGCTTGCTACTAGATCCTTTCAAGGTGATGTTGGGCCACTGACAATTTATGGTCCAAGTGGGCTAGAACAGTTTGTGCGCACAGCTTTGCGAGTATCACGCACTAAGGTTACTTACCCAATTAAGTTTGTTGTTTTAGACCAGGGCGGCTTGATTTATCAAGGCCAGGGCTTTAAGGTTTATGCTGAAAAGTTAGTCCACCGTGTGCCTAGTTTTGGCTATCGGATAGTTGAAGATTCACATCAAGGTGAACTTTTAATGGATAAATTAGCGCAATATAATGTGCCAAACGGCCCATTACTTGGTAAACTAAAGAATGGTGAAAAAGTTTCGCTGGCTGATGGTACTGTTTTGGACGGTAAGGACTTCCTCGGTCCTGATAAACCTGGTAGAATAGTAACAGTTATTTATGATACTCGTTCAACACCAACAATTGCTAAATTGGCTCAGAATGCGGATGTTTTAGTCCATGAATCAACGTTTGCCGGCAATGAAGCTGACTTAGCGCATTCTTATTATCATTCAACTGCAGTTGAAGCAGCCAAAATTGCGCGCGATAATGGTGTCAAGAGTTTATATTTGAACCATATTTCGGCAAGATATTTGGGTGCTAAGGCTAAGAATTTAGAAAAGCAGGCACGAAAAGTATTCCCGAATACTAATTTGGCTAATGATTTTGACCGAGTAGAGATTCCAATGAAAGGTGAAAACAATGAGTGATTCGTTAAGAAATAAAGTAGTAGTTGTAACTGGTGCTTCTAGCGGCATTGGCCGTTCAATTGCATTAGAGAGTGCTGGCCGCGGGGCAACGGTCATTTTGATTGCCCGCAGTCGCAGCATGGATAAGCTTAAGCAGATTGCTGCTGAGGCACGGGAACTTTCTGGCGCGGCATCCTATACTTTCCCTACTGATATGGGGAATAATGACCAAATTGACGCTACTTTTAAAGAAATAATCAAGGTAACTAAGCACATTGATTATTTGGTTAACTGTGCAGGCTTTGGCAAATTTGAGCAATTTGTTGACACTGACCGGCGAGAAACAGCAGCGATGTTTCAAGTTAATGTCTTGGGATTAATGTACTTTACCAGACTAATTGGTCGGGTGATGATCGAGCAAAAGACCGGTCAAATCATTAACTTTGGTTCAATTGCGGGTAAGATTCCAACAGCTAAGTCTGCCGCATACAGTGCAACCAAAGCGGCGGTTATCCAATTTTCTAACGTTTTACGGCTGGAATTGAAGCCATTTGGTGTCAAAGTCATGACTGTTAATCCGGGACCTGTTTATACTAATTTCTTTAATATCGCTGATAAGAGCGGTAAGTATGCTAAAAGCGTAGAAAAATTCATGCTTGATCCTGATGACGTCGCTTGGCAGGTTGTCCACTACTTTGGCAGTAATAAGCGTGAACTTAATTTACCACTTAGCCTAGCCGTTTTAGCTAAACTATATAATCTGTTCCCAACGATTGGTGATAGTTTATCTTTAAAATATGCTTCTAGAAAGTAGGGCCTAACATGAAAGGCAAGATGCAACAGGCCAAGTTAGTTTTTAGTTTAGTTCTAATTCTATTGGCTGTAATTTTTGTTGTGCTTAATACTAAGCCAGTCGCAATCAATTTTGGCTTCTTTGATGTCAAATTGCCATTAATTATTGTACTAGTAGTTATGATAATTATTGGAGTTTTAATTGGTTGGTTCTGGGGGTCAAATAAACATAATCAAGCTAAGAAAAGCTAATAAATCTTGATTTATTTATCATTCAATAGTATCATTAACACACGTGAGGTAATTTAGGCACTTTTATTAGTGTCCTAAAACTTAAATCTACAATAAAGGAGATCAATTTAAATGGCAGTTCCTAAGAGACATACTTCTAAGCAAAAGAAACGTTCACGTCGTGGCCATATCAAGTTAGCTGTTCCAGCAATGCATTATGATGCAACTACTGGTGAATACCGTTTGAGTCACCGCGTTTCACCTAAAGGTTATTACAAGGGTCGTCAAGTGGTTAACGAAACTAGCGCTAGCGACAACAACTAATTAAAGGACACCGAAATTTTGGTGTCTTTTTTTTGCCCAAATTTTGTAAAAATGATAGAAAGAAAAAATTATGAAATTAGTATTTTTACATTCTAGTGATATCCATGGGTATTTACTGGCAACAGATTATCAAGATAGGGCTAATTATCATGCTCCCTTTGGTTTGAGCCGGGTTGCCAGCGTCATTAAAAAAGAGCAGGCTAAATACGGTGCTGAGCACGTGATTGTTACTGATGCGGGTGATTGTCTTCAGGGAGCGCCATTAGCGTCGTATGTCCACGCTGCAGGGACAAAGGATGCCCTGAAAGAGTACACTGCTAGCTATAATGCCATTGGGTATGATGCGCGCGTTTTAGGAAACCATGACTTTAATTACGGCCAAGATTACTTGAAGTATTATCTTGCGCAAAATACGGCGCCAATGTTAAATGCTAATATTTTAAATGAGCAGACTGATGAACCTGCCTTTGGGCAAGCTTATCGCATAATTGAAAAGCAGGGAATTAAGGTCGGCATAATTGGCATTACGACTCAATACATTCCCCATTGGGAACCAGATGACCATCTTACCGGTCTGAAATTTGCTTCAGCTTTTGCGCAAGTTAAGCACTACGCCCAAATTTTGCGGCCACAAGTTGATGTCTTAGCAGTTGTTTATCATGGTGGTTTTGAAAATGACCCGCAGACTGGCAGTGAACTCCTGCCGCATAATGGTGAAAATGAGGGTTACCAGATCCTAACCCAAATTCCCGAAGTTGATGTCTTTTTAACTGGTCACCAGCACCAAAAAATGCAGCTGGTAGCTAAGAAAACGGCGATTGTGCAGCCGGGTTATCGCGGCGAAGCTGTTGGCAAGGTCGTGCTTGATATTGACGAAGCAACTAAACAAATCACGTCAATGACAACTGAATTGATTACAACTAAGGATTACGCAGAAGATCCGGCTATTACTAAGCTGACTAAACCGTTAAATCAGGCAACGCAAAATTGGTTAGACAAGCCAATTGCCACATTAAATGAGCCAGCGCCAATTGGTAATGCTACTAGAGCAAGGCTAGAAGGAGCGCCATTTATCAACTTGCTGCAGTCAATGCAGCTGCATTTTACCGGTGCTGATATTTCGGCAACCGCAGTAATGAGTGAGACTGCCAAAGGCTTTGGTAAGCAAGTTACGATGCGCGATTTGGTGCTTAATTATCCGTATTCTAACCAGTTATGTAAGGTAAAATTAACCGGTCGTGAGTTACGCCATGTAATTGAGCATAGTTTGGCATTCTTAACCAAAGATGCCGCAGGTAAAGTTGGATTTTTACCAGAAAAACAGGATTTTCTCTTTAACTTTGATGTTTTTTATCCTGTAAATTATGAAGCCGACATTGCACGGCCAGTAGGTCAACGGTTGACCAAACTAGAATTAAATGGACGCCCGCTTCAGGACGAACAGACTTATTACTTAGCCGTTAATAATTATCGTGTGATGGGCGGCGGCTTTTATCCTGAATATAGCCCCGATAAAATTCTTGAAATTTCTGACAAAGATTACGTGCAAATGTTCCAAGAGTTTTTGACAAGCAACAAAGTTAAAGTTGATTCGCAAACTAATTATCATTTTTATTAAACATAAAAACCGCTAGCCAAAACAGCTAGCGGTTTTTAAATTCAAAATTATTTAAGCTTGGTAAAATTGCTTTTATCTTTACTTGAATGAGCGGTAATTGTTGGTATGATTGCCGCAAATAAAATACCGAAGATTACGCCAACGATGACGGCATCTTGTAAATTAAAGACGTTCTGTGTTAATGGTGCGGCAATAAAACCCACGATTAACATGTAGATAACGCTCCAACAGATAGTCACGATATAACGACCCATAGTAGTACCCTCTTTCATACATAGTAGAATTTTAGCAAAGTTCATGTGCTTTTTCAAACTAAAAAGTTAGTTTTTGGTATACTAATTTTAGAAGAAAGGTGGCTCTCAAAGATGAAAATCGCCGCATTACAAAATATTAGCACGTTTACGCTGCTGGAAAGTCCCACTAAAGTTAAAGATTTACTGCAAACGGCAAAAGCTCAGGGCTATGAGGCTGTTGCACTAACCGATATTAATTTTACTTATGGGTTGGTTAATTTTTATGAATTAGCCCAAAAAGTCGGGATTAAACCGCTGCTGGGAATGCAGCTGAGGCTTAATGGCCTAATTGACAGTGCCCACCAATATGATCTAATTGCGCTGGCAAAATCAGACGCTGGTTATCGTAATCTTTTGCGGTTATCGAGTGCAATTAACTTGTTAACGGAAAACGGGACTAACCAAAAGATACTGACGTTAACTGAATTAAAAAAATATTTAGGTGAATTGGTCTTGATTGTACCTGCTAATACAAATAGTGAGCTGGTCCACTTACAAGAAGAGCAGGAGCAGTTAGGGACTGAGTTTATCCGGCAGCTGCTCAAATTAGTGCCGCAATCTAGTTCATTATATTTAGGTGTATATGCCGCGCACCATCAAGAAAATTATCTGGCTTACGTCCAAACTTTGGCAAGGCAATTTGAACTATCCTTGGTCAGTGTAGAAGATACCCGTTATCTAAAGCCTAATGACCAGTTCCTGAGTAAGACATTGCAGGCAATTAAATCAGGAACTGTTTTGCAGGATACCGAAGCGCTGGCTAAGCAGAAAGGGTCGCATTTTTTAGCATCAACGCAAGAGTTGAGTAATCGCTATCATGAAATGGATTTGGATGAGGCATTATCTAATACTTGGCAGATTGCCCAAGAATGCAATGCCAAGGTGGTTTTTCGCACGCCGGTTTTGCCGCGATATAAGCAGCAGCAGTTCCCAACTTCAAAGGAATATCTAAATTATTTAGCCCAAAAAGGATTACAGGAACGGTTCTTAAATCGCCAAGTTCCGAATGATTATCAAAAGCAATTAAATTACGAATTAGGGGTCATTGACCAGATGGGCTTCAATGATTATTTCTTAATTGTCTGGGATGTAATTAATTATTGTCATCGCTCAGGAATTACGACTGGTCCAGGTCGTGGGTCAGCTTGTGGGTCGCTAGTATCTTATTCCTTACGGATTACAGAAGTTGATCCTATTGAGTATCATTTATTATTCGAACGTTTTTTAAATCCAGCAAGGCACGAAATGCCGGATATTGACTTGGATATTCCAGATAATCGCCGTGATGATGTGATTAAGTACATGTTTCAAAAGTATGGCATGGATCATGCGGCGCAGATTCTGACATTTGGGACACTGGCTGCTAAGCAGGCATTGCGTGATACGGGCCGCGTGTTTGGTTTAAGTGAAGCTGAATTAAATAAGTGGTCGAGCAGTGTGCCTTTTGCTAAGGGAAAGATTACATTGCAGGAAGCTTACCAGCAATCAACGAAAATGCGGTTATTAGTTGAGGCTAGCCCTAAAAATAAATTGCTGTTTCAAACGGCTAGTGGCTTAGAAGGTCTGCCGCGGCATTATTCAATCCATGCTGCCGGACTGGTAATCAGTGATAAATCAATTGCGGGAATTTCTGGTTTGCAGACAGGACAATTGGGGATTCCTGTTACCCAGCAGACTAAAAAATATGTAGAGGCGCTGGGTTTATTAAAAATTGACTTTTTGGGCTTGCGTAATTTAACCATTCTGGGTGATACCCTCGAGTTAATTGCACGTCAGGGTAAAAAAATTGACCCTAACCAAATTCCGTTGGATGATTTTCAGACAATGAGAGCCTTCCAAGAGGGGAACACTGACCTAGTCTTTCAATTTGAATCAGGTGGAATTAGGCAGGTATTGCGAGAATTGCATCCAGATAATTTTGAAGATTTAGTAGCTGTGAACGCACTCTATCGTCCGGGTCCAATGCAAAATATCCAAACTTTTATTGCCCGTAAAAAGGGGAAGCAAAAGGTTACTTATCCTGATCCAACACTGAAAACAATTTTGGCACCAACTTACGGTATCTTGGTCTACCAGGAGCAAGTTATGCAGACGGCACAAGTTTTGGCAGGCTTTTCGTTAGGCGAAGCCGATATTTTGCGGCGGGCAATGTCTAAAAAGAAGCAGGATGTCATTGAGCAGGAGCGGACAAAGTTCATTGCTGGCGCGGTTAAAAAAGGTCATGCTAAAGAAGTAGCCGAGCGCGTTTACAATTATATTGAACAGTTTGCCAATTACGGCTTTAACCGGTCACATGCGGTAGCTTATACTAAGATTGCCTTTTGGCTGGCGTATTTAAAAGTTCATTATCCAGCTGAGTTTTATGCGGCGATGCTTAATTCCAATAGTGGCAGTCGCCTGAAACTAAGTGACTACGTGATGCGTGCCCAAGAAGCCGGTACTAAGATTTTGCCGCCTGATATTAATCATAGCAGCTTAGATTATCAGGTAATTAATGGCAAAATTCTGGTTAGTTTAAAGGCAGTTAAGGGTGTGCGGTTAGATTTACTAACGGAAATTATTCAGCTTAGGAAGCAGAAGCCATTTACGTCGCTTGATGACTTTTTGCGCCGAATTGATGTTAAGTTTATTAAGGTAAAGGTTATTCAGGCGTTAATTCAGGCTGGGTGCTTTGACCATTTGTATCACAACCGCAAGGAGTTATTGGCAAACAGTCAGGAAATTATTGAAAATGTTCAATTAACGGGACAGAATTTGGCGCTTTCCGAAAGTTTAGGCGGGGTGCCAATGAAGGAAATTCCTGAAGCTACCAAAGGGGAACTAGCAGAAATGGAGAATGAGGTACTCGGCTTTTCAACAATGACCTCGCCGCTAGTTGCCGCGCAAAAATATGCCGAACAGTTCAATGCTCGATCACTAAGTGACTTTGCGATTAATGATACGGGGATTGCTGTTGGTAAATTAATGACCCTCAAGTTAATTAGAACGAAAAAAGGCAGCACGATGGCTTTTGCCAGTTTTGCGGATTCAACCAGTCGGCAGGAAATTGTGATTTTCCCTAATATTTATGAAAAAGTGCAAGATAATCTCAAGGAAGGCAATGTTTATTTGCTCGGGATTAGAATTCAAAATGACCGCTATGATTCAAGTAAAAAACAGTATATTTTAACCAATTTAAAGACGATTAATTTTAAAGGCTAAATTATTTTTTTGCGCAAACCTTAACAATTAAGCTTTGATAGCGCTGACATTTTAAAAGGCTGATAAAGCGGGAAAAATAATCGTTTTTTGTGAGATTTTTTACCAAAAAAATGTTAAAATCTAAATGATGTGAGAAATTACACAATAAATCTTGATGAGGTGAATTCATGAAACGAATTGGTATTTTAACCAGTGGCGGGGATGCTCCCGGAATGAACGCGGCCATTAGGTCTGTAACTAAGACCGCAATTCATAATGGACTCAGCGTCGTTGGTATTCGTTATGGTTTTGCTGGGTTAGTTGCGGGTGATTTTATTCCGCTTACTGCGGAAGATGTTGACCACAAAATAAGTTTAGGTGGCACATTCCTTTATAGTGCTCGCTACCCTGAATTTGCACAACAGGAAGTGCAACAAAAGGGTGTTGAGCAGCTAAAAAAGCATGGAATTGATACTGTTATCGTTATCGGCGGTGACGGTTCATATCATGGTGCATTAGCCTTAACTCGTCTCGGTATTAATTCAATTGGTCTTCCGGGAACAATTGATAACGATATTCCGTACACTGATTATACGATCGGTTTAGATACCGCATGTACAACTGCGATGCAAGCAATCGACAAGATTCGCGACACTGCTAGCAGCCACCACCGTGTGTTCATTGTTAATGTGATGGGCCGCGATTGTGGCGATATTGCGATGCGTGTTGGCCTAGCCAGTGGTGCTGATGCAATTGTGATTCCTGAACGTGAATATGATGTTCAGAAAATTGCTGAAACACTCAAGCGCGGTTTTGCAGACGGTAAAGACCATGGTATTGTTGTGTTAGCTGAGGGCGTAATGAATGCCAATGACTTTAAGACTGAACTCTTAAAGTATGGTAATTTTGATGTTCGAGCTAATATTATTGGTCATATGCAACGTGGTGGTTCGCCAAGCGTTGTTGACCGAATTAATGCCACAAAGATGGGCAATTATGCGGTTAAGTTACTTCTTGATGGTCAAGGCGGTTTAGCTGTCGGCATGGAGAATAACGAATTAAGTACGCATAACATCCTTGATTTGTTTGATGAAAAACACCACAGTGATGAAACACTGCTAGATATAAATGAAGAAATGACTAAGTAATTAGCCGATTTTTGGGGAGATTTTTACATAATGAAGAAAACTAAAATTGTTAGTACGTTAGGGCCAGCTTCAAATGATATTGAAACAATCACAGCTTTAGCTAAAGCTGGTGCGAATGTATTCCGGTTTAACTTCTCGCACGGTGACCATGCAGAACACCTTTCACGGATGAAGATGGTTCGTCAAGTTGAAAAAGAAACTGGCTTAGTACTTGGTATTTGTTTGGATACTAAGGGTGCTGAAATCAGAACCACTGACCAAGAAGGCGGCAAATTCACCATTAATACTGGTGATGTTATCCGTGTTTCAATGGATGATTCCCAAGAAGGTAATAAGAACAAGATTCATGTTACTTATGAAGGTCTTTTCGATGATACTCATATTGGCGGCCACGTTTTAATTGATGATGGGTTAGTTGACTTATTGATTACCGATAAGGATGATGAACATCGCGAATTAGTCTGTGAAGCACAAAATACTGGTGTAATCGGCTCAAAGAAGGGTGTTAACGCACCTGGCGTTGAAATTCGGCTTCCAGGAATTACTGAAAAAGACGCTGACGATATTAAATTCGGTTTAAAGCATGGCATTAACTTCATCGCTGCTTCTTTTGCTCGTAAGGCTCAAGACATCTTAGATATTCGTAAATTATGTGAAGATGCTGGTTGTGACTACGTCAAGATTTATCCTAAGATTGAATCTCAAGAAGGTATCGACAATGTCGATGAAATTTTACAAGTTTCAGACGGTTTAATGGTTGCTCGTGGCGACATGGGAGTTGAAATTCCATTTATCGATGTTCCATTTGTTCAAAAAGACTTGATTAGACGTGCTAATGCACTTGGTAAGCCAGTTATTACTGCTACCCAAATGCTTGACTCAATGCAAGAAAACCCACGTCCAACTCGTGCTGAAGTTTCAGACGTAGCTAACGCTGTTCTTGATGGTACTGATGCCACCATGCTTTCCGGTGAATCTGCTAACGGTCTTTACCCAGTTAAAGCTGTTAAGGCAATGGCAGAAATTGATGAAAGAACTGAAGAACAATTACTTAAGCGTAATACTTTGGCTTTGCAACGTTTTGAAGAATACAAGGGTTCAAATGTAACTGAAGCAATCGGTGAATCAGTTGTTCGGACTGCTCAAGAATTGGGCGTTAAGACAATTATTACTGCAACCAACTCAGGTTATACTGCTAGAATGATTTCTAAGTACCGGCCAAACGCTGATATTTTAGCTTTAACCTTTGATGAAAAGATTGAACACTCATTAGGTATTACTTGGGGTGTTCAACCAATGTTAACTGAAAAGCCAACATCAACTGACGATATGTTTACAGTTGCTGCTAAAGTTGCCAAGGAACAAGGTTACGTTAAAGATGGTGACTTGGTAATTATTGTTGCTGGTGTTCCAGTTGGTGATTCAGGTACAACTAATTTGATGAAACTGCAAATTATCGGTAACAAGTTAGCTCAAGGCTTAGGTGTTGGTAATGGCTCTGTTGTTGGTAAGACAGTTGTCGCAAACAGTGCCGAAGAAGCCAACAGCAAGGTTAAGGAAGGCGACATTTTAGTTGCTAAGACTACAGACCCTGATTACATGCCAGCAATTAAGAAGGCATCTGGTTTAGTAGTTGAGGCATCTGGTTTGACTTCACACGCTGCGGTTGTTGGTCTGTCACTTGGCATTCCAGTTGTTGTTGGGGTTACTGACGCAACAGAAAAGATTGCCAGTGGTATCACCATTACGGTTGATGCACGTCGTGGTGCCATTTACCAAGGTGAAATTTCTAACCTGTAATAATGCTTAAAATTAAATAAAATAGTCAGCTTGAGTGCTGGCTATTTTATTTTGCACGATTTTCTTTTATACTTAATAAAGATAGAATTATGTAAAATTAGGAGAAGTGACTATGTTAGGCACGATTGAAACAGGTAAAGTAATTGATCAAAATGAAGACGCGTATTACGTGCAAATTGACGGCATTACTTATGAATTAAAGCGTAAGGAAATTACCCAAGAGGAAAAACCAAAGATTGGTGATGAAGTTCGCGGCTTTTTGTATGATGATAAGCAGCACAATCGTGAAATGACACAGTTTTTACCATTTGCGCAGAAAGACCAGTATGGTTGGGGCAAGGTTACTGAAGTCAAGTATAACCTAGGTGTTTTTGTCGATATCGGTTTGCCGGATAAAGATGTCGTTTTGTCGGTTGATGACCTTCCTTTTGATAAGGATCGCTGGCCTCGCAAAGACGATCAGCTGTTAGTTCATTTGATAACTGACGAGAAAGACCGTGTTTGGGCCAAATTAGCTGATGAAAATATTTTTGAGCAATTGTCAGCACATTTTCCTAATGATATGGAAAATAAAAATATCTTTGGTACGGTTTATGCTAGTCGGGAACTAGGTGCCTTTGTAATTACTAAGGAATATTACCTAGGTTTTGTCCATTCATCACAGATGGCGCGGCCATTGCGGTTAGGTGAACAGTTTAAGGGTCGTGTTGTTGGCATTAGTCAGTATGGCCGGCTTAATTTGAGTAGTTTACCGCGGGCTTTTGAAGAAATTGACGATGATGCCCAAATGGTCTTGATGAGTTTGCGCCGAATGAAGACGAAAACCTTACCGTTTTACGATAAGTCCGATGCCCAAGAGATCAAGAATTACTTTGGCATTTCTAAGTCTGCTTTTAAACGTGCTTTGGGCCACCTATTAAAGGGAAGATATATTACTGAAGACAAGGTTAGTGGAACAATCAGCCTAGTCAACGATCCAAATGATGACCAAAATGAGTAAATTGCAGGAACAGATTGAAGATTATTTACGTTATAGTCAAATTGAACGTGGTCTGAGTGCCAATACGATTACAGCCTACCGCCAAGATTTAACGGAATTTCTTGCTTTTTTAACGCAGGAAAATTTCACATCTTGGCCAACTAAGGCATTAGATATTGATGCCTTTTTGGCCCAGCAGCGCGACTTGAACAAGGCGACTAGTTCGATTAGCCGGATGATCTCAAGTTTGCGCAAGTTCTACCAGTGGTTAGCACGGCAAAACATTCAAAAATTAAATCCCATGCTGGAAATTGACCCACCTAAAAAGGAGCAGCGGTTGCCGGTAGCTTTGACAGTTGATGAAGTTGAAAGTTTGCTGGCACAACCTGATGTTCACCAAAAGTTGGGTTTACGTGACCGAGCTTTACTTGAGACACTATATGCGACAGGAATTCGGGTCAGCGAGTTAATTAATTTGAAATTTGATGATTTGCATGAAGAATTAAAACTGCTGAAGGTTTTGGGTAAAGGCTCTAAGGAGCGGTTAATTCCGATTAGTACGGTTGCTATTTCGTGGATTGAAAGTTATCAGACTAAGGTTCGTGAACCACTACTCCTAAAAACCGGGAAGGCTAACGATTATATTTTTCTTAATAATCGCGGCGGCTCATTAACTCGCCAAGCTGTTTGGCAGATTATTAAACGTTATTGCCAGGTGGCGGGAATAACTAAAGACGTGACACCACATACTTTGCGACACACTTTTGCAACGCATTTATTGGAAAATGGTGCTGATTTGCGGGTTGTACAGGAAATTTTGGGTCATTCTGATATCAGCACCACCCAAATTTATACCAATTTATCGCAAAAGCATATTTTACAAGTCTATGCCAAAACGCATCCACGAACTTAGGTGATTAAATGTTAATTGAATGTAAAAGTGACAAAGAAAAGGTTGCAATGGGCCTCTTGTCTTACTTACCGGATTTTAAAAATCTTGCCAATTTAAAAGAAGAAATAAATTTGAATAAGACTAGTTCGGAGTTTCAGCTTTACCTATATCGCGGAGATGAGGCTAACTTTGTTGGGGTTATTGGCACGCAAAATGATGCTAATTTTATTATTATTCGTTATCTGTCATTTGCGCCGGATTATCGTAATGCCAAGTGCGAATCTGCGGCAGTTCGCGAATTAGCAGCCACGAACCCGAAGAAGAAGGTAACAGCTTTGCCTGAATGGACCTACTTACTTAAATATTTAATAGAAGATAAACATCATGAGTGATAATTTAACTTTAGAACTGCCTAACTTTGAAGGACCGCTGGATTTACTGCTGCACTTGATTAAGTCGCAAAAAATTGATATTTATGATATCCCGATTGCCCAAATTACAAGTCAATATTTAGCTTATTTGCAGCAAATGCAGCAATTGAACTTGCAAATTGCCGGCGAGTATTTTGTAATGTCATCAACTCTCTTACGCATTAAGTCACAGTCATTGTTGCCTCAGAATGATTTTATCGCCGATGAGCCTGAAGACGATCCAAGGGATGAGTTAGTTCAACAATTGGTGCAGTATTCAGTCTTTAAAAAGATATCGGCATATTTTAAGAAGCGCAACGAAATGGTACCAATTACAGCGGCTAAGGAAGAAAGTATTCCGCAGACTAAGAAGGTCCAGCCATTGCCAAGTGGTCAGATTACGGCAACAGAATTAACGAATACTTTTATTGCTGTATTGCAGCGGCTGAAAATTAGGCAGCCCGATATTGCATCAGTAGAAGTAAAAGAAACGCCGATTACAGAAATGATTAATTTTTTGCAGGAAAAAACTGCCGGCCGCAAAAAGGTCAGCTTTTTTGCGTGCAGTGACCAAATGCGTAATTTGTCAGATATAATTGGTCTATTCTTGGCACTATTGGAATTATGCAAAAAACAAAAAATCAAGGTCAGTCAGGCGCGAGCATATGGCGATTTAGAATTAGAGGGAATTGATGTCGATGCCAAGTAAGATTGCGCAATTAGAAGCCTTGCTGTATGTGGCAGGCGATAACGGGATTGCTGATGATAATTTATGTGAATTATTAGCGGTAGGTCAGTCAGCTTTACGCGAATTAACTAAAGATTTGGCTGATAAGCTGCAGGAGAATTCCGATTCGGGGCTGCAATTATTACATATCAACCAAAATTACAAGTTAACAACCCGTCCTGAGGTTGCCAAGACGGTAGAAGGTTATTTTCAAAAAGATTTAACTAAGACATTAAGTCAATCGGCTTTGGAGATTTTGGCGATTGTTGCTTATCGCCAGCCAATCACTCGGGTTGAAATTGATGATATTCGCGGGGTTAATTCATCTGGTGCATTGCAGACTTTAATTTGGCGCGGACTGGTTAAGGTTAACGGGAAAAAAGAAGCACCGGGGCATCCTAACTTGTATGTTACTAGTGACTACTTTTTGCAGTATTTTGGTTACCAAAGTTTAGCAGATTTGCCATTAATTGAAAACTTTGAAGATGATAGTATTAATGCGGATGGCGAAATAGATTTATTTGCGGCTAAGGGTCAGGCTGACAAGAACTTGGCCAGCATGCAAAAGGGAGAAAAATAATGACGTTACAACGTTTACAAAAAGTAATTGCTGAGGCAGGAATTGCCTCAAGACGTAAGGCTGAAAAAATGATTACGGAGGGTCGCGTCACTGTAGATGGTGAAATTGTCACTAAGCTTGGAACTAAAGTAGAAACTTTTAGTAATATTACGGTTGATGGTGAACCAATTGAGCGCGAAAGCCTGCATACTTATTTATTTTATAAACCGCGCGGGGTTATTTCGACAGCCAGTGATGATAAAGGGCGAAAAACGGTAGTTGATTATTTTAGTGATTTACCATACCGTTTATACCCAGTAGGTCGACTAGATTATGATACGTCGGGTTTATTATTAATGACTAACGATGGCGAACTGGCTAATTTATTGATGCATCCGCGCAATAAGGTAGCCAAGGTTTATGTTGCCCGTATTGAAGGCCAATTATTACCCGAAGAAAGCAAAAAGTTGGCACGCGGGGTCGAATTTGACCACCATAAGAGTGCCCCAGCTAAGGTGAAAGTTATTCGCACAGATAAGAAGCGTAACCGCCAAATTGTCCAATTAACGATTCATGAGGGTCACTACCACCAAGTTAAAAACATGTTTAAGGCAGTTAATCATCAAGTTGAAAAGTTAGCCCGAGAAAAATATTCGTTCTTAACACTTGATGGGCTTGTATCTGGCAAATATCGCGAATTGACTCACGAAGAAGTTGACAGATTAAAGCACGTGGACTAATATATTGATAGAATTAAATACAGAGTTTGTTGTCTTCATGGCAGGGTGAAAATCCCGACCGGTGGTGCAAGTCCACGACCCACGTAAGTGGTGGAATCTTTTGAGATACCGATAGTTAGAGTCTAGATGAAAGAAGACAGACTAAACTAAAAGAAAAGTAAATTAAAAACGCTTACTTTTAATAGGTCTGTTGCTGGGGAGCAACAGACCTATTCTTGTTTGGAGGTAAGTTTTTTGAAGAGTAAGAGTACGAGTAATTTGGCATTATTAATCGCTTGTGCGATGTTTGGTGCAGTAGGGTTTGTCATTATTAAATTTACAGGGATTCCTATTTTACCAAATGCGAATTTCTTAAAGTTTGATTTTTCTGACGTCATCGTTACAATTGGAATGTTTCTGTTTGGCATTTGGCCGGGGATTTTCATTGCGATTATCAGAATGTTGTTAAGTTTAATTTATAGTGGTTTTAATTTGGCAAGTATTGTTGGCCAATTAGCAGCTCTAATTGCATCAGTTTGTTACGCCTTACCATTCTATTTTGTTACTAGACACGTAAAGCGTGATGAAACCAGTGGCATGAAGCGGCACGTGAAGCCGATTATTGGTTTGATTTGCGGGACAATTGCGATGGCAGTAGTTTTGGCAACCCTCAATGCGTTGATTTTGACGCCAATGTATGCCGTAACTACGGTACCTAACTTGCCAGCAATTCATGGTTATTCCGGTTTATTGGGCTTCACCGAAAAGGTCTATTTGGGACAATTACTGCATATTCCATCAATGGGGACATATATTTTTGGCATAATTGTTCCGTTTAATCTCTTAAAGGGATTAATCAACAGCATTGTTGTTTACCTACTATTTGAAGCAGTTTTACGTAATTTAAAACCTTTTGTTCAAAAGAATTTTAATTTAAAGAGATAATTTAAAAGGTCGGTCATGTAAATGGCCGATTTTTTTATCCAAAAAGATTGATAAATATGCTAAAATTAAACAAGTTAGGTGAATCGAGGTATTTTGATGAATCAGAAACAGGAAAAACCATATAAACATTATGCACGTCCAGATGAACCGAGGACTGTAACTTATAGGTCGCATTCTAAGGGCTGGCTGGCAACAATGGCAATTCTTGCCATTGTGATTGTTGCTCTTGTTCCTGTTGTTCATCACTTGGCTTCAAGTGGTCAGACCACGGAACAGGCTGTCGAACTACAAAAAACGACTAAAAAGCCCGCTAAGCATGCAAAGAAAAGAAAGACTAAGATTAAGGTTAAGAAGTCCAAGCATAAAAATAAGTTGACTACTAAGAAGAAATCTACAAGTCCAGCTAAATCAGCAGCTAAGACCAAGACAAAGAAGACCCAGACTAACCAAAAGACTGACCAGGCTGACCAATATGTCGTTCAAGATGGTGATACTTTAAATAGCATTGCTAAAAAGAATAATGTTTCGCCGCAAACATTAACTCAGCTCAATGATCTTGATGCTGATGGACATGTGAATGCTGGTCAAACACTTAAATTAAAATAATTATTGAGAAAGGAGAGGGACTAAGACGTCCCTTTTTGATTGAATGCAAGTAGCAATTGATGGACCAGCTTCAGCTGGCAAAAGTACAGTCGCAAAAATTATTGCGCAAAAATTAGATTTTATTTATATTGACACTGGAGCGATGTATCGCGCATGTACGGTAATTGCCAGAGAGCAGCATCTTGATTATGGGGATGAAGCTGGAATTTTAACGGCAATTGACCAGGTTGGCATCGAACTCAAGGTTGTTAACGGTGAACAAAAAGTATTTGTCGGCAGCCAAGATATTTCTCAAGAAATTCGCACCCCCGAAATTTCGGCTAATGTGTCGCAGGTATCTGCTTTAGCTGGCGTGAGGGCTAAAATGGTCAGTCTGCAGCGGCAAATGGCCGGCAAGGTTAATGTGATTATGGATGGCCGGGATATTGGAACAACGGTTCTGCCTAATGCTGAAGTTAAAATCTTTTTAGTGGCAACTCCAGCTTCTAGAGCCAAAAGGCGGATGCTTGACTTGCAGGAACGGGGCATTAAGTCTGACAAGACGGTTGCTGAAATCGAACAAGACATTGCCAGTCGTGACTATAAGGATTCACATCGTGAAGTTTCACCCTTAAAAAAGGCAGCAGATGCAGTCGAAATTGACACAACATCGATGTCAATCGACCAAGTAGTGGCCGCAATTTTAGACGAAATTAAAAAAAGTCAAAAAAAACTATAAAAAAGGGGCTAAAACAGTAGAAAAATATCTCACTTTCATTTAGAATTAGATTATGATATTGGGAGGTAAATAATGTCAGAAAACAGTAATCAATTTTTAGATGCATTGAAACAAATGCAAGGAGTTGAGGTCGGAGATATCGTCGATGTAGAAGTATTAGACGTTGAAGACGGCCAAATCGATGTCGGTGTTGAAAATGCCGGTGTCGAAGGTGTAATCCCACGTCGTGAATTCACTTCAGACCGCAACGCCGATTTACGTGACCTTGTTAAGCCAGGCGACAAGCTTAAGGCTTTAGTTTTGAGAAAAGCCGGCGGCGACAAGGAAAACGGTGAGTTCTTCTTCTCAGTAACTCGTCTTAAGGAAAGAGAAGCTTATGACGAATTACAAAAAGACTTCGAAGCAGGTAAAACTATCGAAGGTAC
Source organism: Lactobacillus sp. ESL0703 (assembly GCF_029433435.1). NCBI lineage: Bacteria > Bacillati > Bacillota > Bacilli > Lactobacillales > Lactobacillaceae > Lactobacillus > Lactobacillus sp. ESL0703. The sequence continues at coordinate 354,439 of NZ_JAQTIB010000001.1, read as the reverse complement.
TGTCACAGCTTCTGTTCGTGGTGGTTTATTAGTTGATGTTGGTACTAGAGGATTCTTACCAGCTTCACTTATTTCTAACCGTTACGTTTCTGATCTTAAGCCTTACATTGGTAAGACAATGAAACTTAAGATTACCGAAATTGATCCAGGTAAGAATCGTCTGATTCTTTCACACAAGGATTTAATTGAAGAAGAACGTGAAGAAGCCTTTGATAAAGTAGCATCACAATTAGTTGTTGGTGATGTTGTTGAAGGTAAAGTTTCTCGTTTGACTAACTTTGGTGCCTTTGTTGATGTTGGTGGTGTTGACGGTTTAGTTCACATCTCAGAAATTTCATACAAGCACGTTGATAAGCCTAGCGATGTATTAAAGGCTGGTCAAGATGTTAAGGTCAAAGTTATTGGTATTGATGATGACAGACATCGCATCTCCCTTTCAATCAAGCAAACAGAACCTTCTCCATTTGAACAAGCTACTTCAGAATTACATGAAGGCGACATTTTTGAAGGTGAAGTTAAGTCATTGACTAACTTTGGTGCTTTCGTTGAAGTTGCTGATGGTATTCAAGGCTTAGTTCACGTTTCAGAAATTTCATACAAGCACGTGGACAAACCTAGTGATGTTTTGGAAGTTGGCCAAACTGTTAAGGTTAAGGTTTTGAACATTGACCCAAGTGAACGTCGGATTTCACTTTCAATGAAGGCAGCTGATTCTAAAGGCTCTGACAATGAAGGTTCTCGTTCACACAGTTCATACAACAACAGAAACAACTCTGTTAACAAGAAGTACATGAACAACGAAGACAGCGGTTTCGCTTTAGGTGACATTATTGGTGACCAATTAAAGGACCGTCGTTAATCATAATAAAAAAGCCGACTGAATAGCCGGCTTTTTTTATTTTATATTATAAAGGAGGCTGAAAGATGGTTTTACCAGTAGTGGCAATTGTTGGCCAACCAAATGTTGGTAAATCAACGCTTTTCAACCGGATTATTAATGAGCGTTTGGCAATTGTTGAAGATAAGCCCGGCGTAACTCGTGACCGTAATTATGCCCAAGCTGAGTGGATGGGGCAAAAGTTTGACCTAATTGATACTGGTGGTATTACGTGGGAAGACGGGCGCATTGAAGATGAAATTCGTGCTCAAGCAGAAATCGCGATTGATGAAGCTGACGTAATTGTAATTTTGACTAGTGTCGCTAATCATTTAACCGACTTAGATGAGCGAATTGCACATTTACTTTACCGCACCAAAAAGCCGGTTATCTTAGCCGTAAATAAGGCTGATAATCCCGAGCAGCGAGCAGATATTTATGACTTTTACAGTTTGGGATTTGGTGACCCAATTCCCGTATCTAGTGTTCATGGTACTGGGATTGGTGACTTACTTGACCGGATTGTCAGTGAACTGCCGAAAGACTTAGATAAAAAGGACGACGACCAAATTTCTTTTAGTGTTATTGGGCGACCAAACGTTGGTAAATCATCAATTGTTAATCAATTAGTTGGTGAAAAGCGAGTTATCGTCAACAATGAAGAAGGAACGACCCGTGATGCGGTTGATAGTCCATTCGTCTCAGAAGATGGTACCAAATTCAGAATTGTTGATACGGCCGGAATCAGACGTCGTGGTAAGGTTTACGAAAAGACGGAAAAGTACTCAGTCATGCGGGCGATGGGAGCAATTGAGCACTCAGATGTTGTCTGCCTTGTCTTAGATGCCAGTACCGGAATTCGCGAGCAAGATAAGCACGTTGCCGGCTATGCCCATGATGCTGGCCGCGGGATCATTATCATCGTAAACAAATGGGATTTGCCAAAGAAAAACAGTACTAGTGCTAAAGAGTTTGAGCAAACAATTCGGCAAGAATTCCAGTATCTTGATTATGCGCCGATTTTATTTGTTTCGGCTAAAACTGGCCAGCGGCTTGACCAAATACCTAAGATGGTTAAGCAAGTTTACCAAAATCAAAACCAGCGGATTCAGTCTAGTGTCCTCAATGACTTACTACTAGAGGCAAGTAAACTAGTCCCAACGCCAATGATTAAGGGTAAACGTTTAAGAGTTTACTATATGACCCAGGTTTCAACTAACCCGCCGACGTTTGTGGTCTTTGTTAATGATGCGGAATTGATGCACTTTTCTTACCAACGTTTCTTAGTAAATCAATTAAGAGAAAATTTTGATTTTACAGGTACACCAATTAAAATAATTGCACGTAAGCGAAAGTAATTTGTATATTACAAATATATAAAAATTAATCTTTTTGGCAAAAAAGCTTGTTGTAGTAAGGCTTTTGTGCTATTTTGGGTTCATGGAAACAGTGATTAAATCAGAATCATTATTTCTCGTTCTTCAGTTTGAAGAATAGGCTTTGGGTTTAGTTAAGTGGACCCAAATTTTGGGAGGTGAAGTCCAGATGGCAAATAAAGCAGAATTAGTTTCTGAAGTAGCTTCAAGAACTAAGTTAACTAAGAAAGACGCAGCCACTGCTGTTGATGCAATTTTTAGCTCAATCCAAGATGATCTTGCAAAGGGTAACAAAGTTCAATTAATTGGTTTTGGTACTTTTGAAGTTCGTGAACGTGCAGCTCGCAAGGGTCGTAACCCACAAACTGGTGATGAAATTAAAATCCCAGCAAGCAAGGTTCCTGCATTTAGACCTGGTAAGGCTCTTAAAGAAGCTGTTAAATAGCTTAATAGTTTTATCCTAAAAGATGGTAACATGATCGTTACCATCTTTTTTGATCGGGATAAATAATTCAGGATGTTTCTTGTTCTACTGATTTTATGGCATAATTAAGGATATTGGAGGGACTAAATGTATTCTGAACAATTACTTGATTCAATTGAAAAACAAGATTTTTCGCAGGAAAAAGTCTTACTAAAAAAGGCCTTGGATAATGATGACCCAGAAGTCTTGGCATCTTTAGCCGAAAATTTAACTGGCTTGGGTTTTACTAACTTGTCAAAAGAAGTTTATCGGAGTTTGATTGCCCAATTTCCAAAGGAAGACTTATTTAAAGTCTACTTAGCCGAAATTTTGTTAAATGATGGCGAAGAAGACGATGGTTTGTCATTACTCTACAACATTGATGAAGATTCTTCTGCCTATCTTGACAGTTTGTTAGTTCAAGCTGATTATTATCAAACTAACGGCTTGCTCGAGACAGCCCATAGCAAGCTGATGAAGGCGGCTAAATTAGCTCCAGACGAAGATGTCATTAAGTTTGGCTTGGCTGAATTAGATTACCTGAGCGGCCATAATGAGCAGGCTTTGGCTTTGTATCAGGATTTATTAACGCGTCATAAGAATATTAGTGAAGTTAACTTGACTGACCGGCTGTTTCAAACTCTGGCTAAGTTAGGCCGTTATGAAGAAGCCAGCAAGGTAATTGAAGAGCATAGCGGCGATATTTTGGATATTGACAGCAAATATCAAGCTGCGCTGATTATGCTTAATGTTAATAAGGACGATCAAGCTATTACTTATTTAAATGACGTGATCGATCAAAGTCCGGATTACGTGAATGCTTATCCACTCTTAGCTACCGCCTATGAACACAAAAATGATAACGAACAGGTTTTGCGTTCCAGTCAGGCAGGACTGGCTTATAACGAACTTGATCCGATATTGTATTCTAAGGGTGCCCGTGCAGCAGCCAATTTGAATGACTTAAAGACCGCTGAGGATTTGTTGACGCGGGGCTTAAAGGTTGAACCAGAAAACAATGATTTGCGGCTGCAATTGTCCAATCTTTACTTACACGAAAATAAAGACGAAGCAAACCTCAAATTGTTTGCCAAGCTTGATGAGAGTGATTTGGAGCCGCAAGCTCATTGGAACATGGCTCTTTCTTATGAAAACTTGGATAATAGCGACAAGGCCAAGAGTGAGTTCTTGCTGGCATATCCAGAATTTCAAAGTAATCCCTCTTTTTTGAAGCAAATGATTCGTTTCTTTAATACTGAGGCTAATTCTACTGAAATCGTCCTGCAGCTGTTAGAGCGCTATTTAAAGCTGGAACCAGAAGACGGCGATATGCAGGAATTATACAATCAGTTAGCTGATTAATTAAATTTTTTAACACAAAAAGACCATAATGTGGCCTTTTTTGTTTGGCAATTTTTCGAGATGATACAAGAGAAGTCGTGTTCTGCCCGTAAATAGGCTATAATATGCAGTGACACTATTATAAATTAAAATAATAATGTTTATTTAACTAACAAAAATTAAAAATAAAAACAAATGAGTTGATTATTAATGATGAAAATAACTGAATTACCCGCGATTTTTACAGCGGCGCTGCCGGTTCTTAAGACATTGGAAGAAGCAGGTTTTGAAGCCTACTTTGTTGGCGGCTCCGTTCGTGATCTATTATTGGGTCGGCATATCCATGATATTGATATTGCAACTAGTGCATATCCAGAAGAAGTCAAGGAATTGTTTAACAGGTCAATTGATACTGGGATTAAGCACGGAACTGTAACTGTCCTATATGATGGCGAAAGCTACGAAATTACTACTTTTAGAACCGAATCTGGCTATCAGGATTATCGCCGGCCCGATCATGTAACGTTTGTGCAGAATTTGAGTGAAGACCTTAAACGGCGCGATTTTACAATCAATGCCTTGGCAATGAATACAAATGGTGAAATTATTGATTTGTTTGATGGGCTTGGCGACCTGCAAAAGCATGTGATTAGGGCGGTTGGCGACCCTGAAAAGCGCTTTAACGAAGATGCCCTGCGAATGATGCGTGCCGTGCGCTTCATGAGCCAGCTGCAATTTAATTTAGAAACAAAAACAGAGCAGGCAGTTAAGGATAACCACCAGCTCTTACAAAAAATTTCGGTAGAACGGATTCGTGATGAATTTGTTAAGATGGGTATTGGCCCGCACTCACGCCAAGCATTTCAGGTCTTTTTAGAAACGCAATTAAGCGAGGATGTTCCTGACTTTGGCGGTAAGAGTGACTTATTGGCAATCTATCCCAGTTTGGAATTTAATCCGGATATGGAGACCAGTCTTTGGGCAATTGTAATAATTTTGCTGAAAATTCCTAATGAGCAAATCACAAAATTTATGCGTGATTGGAAGAATTCAAATGCCATGACCAGCGAAGTTGAAAAAATTGTTGCCCTGTTTGATTTGCTTTCGGAGCGGACACCAACCGATTTTGAGCTTTTTGAAGCAGGAAAAGAAATCCTGTTAAACGCCATTGATGTTGCTCATATTTTGGGGCAGCCAGTTAACTCTAAGGCGTTAGTTGACCGCTACGTTGCCTTGCCGATTAAGTCCACAGCCGAGCTTGCTATTGATGGCCGCTTTTTAATTGATTCGGGAATTGCCCCAGGACCACAATTGGGCCAATTGTTGACCGAAATTAAGCAAAAAATAATTTCTGGTAAACTTGAAAACACGGTAGAGGCCGTCACTGCTTTTTTGGCAGATAACTAAACGTAGAGTAAGACGGAAAAGTACATTAACCCTGACCCGAGCATTACAAACAAGTGCCAGATGACATGGATAAAGGGAATGCGCCGCATCGTGTACAATAGAGCACCGACAGTATAAGCAACCCCGCCGCCGACAAGCAGCCAAAAGCCGACTGGGCTGAGACGGATATAGAGTGAATGTCCTGAAAAAATCACCAGCCAGCCCATGGCAACGTATAAGACGGTATCAAGGATTGTGTGTTTGCCGCGGTTAAAAATATAGTAAATGATGCCAAAAATGGTTAATGCCCAGATAAGGATGAACAAAATCCAACCCCACATGCCACCAATGGCAACTAGGGAATATGGCGTGTATGAGCCAGCAATTAACAAAAAGATTGATGAATGATCAAAAATTTGAAAAACATTGCGTGCCTTGGTAAAGATTAGGCTGTGAAAAAGGGTCGAGAACAGGTATAAAAAGACTAAACAAGCTCCATAAACACTGAAAGTAACGATCCGCAAGGCATTACCAGTAGCTGCGGCCCTAATAATTAACATTACTAATCCGGCAACAGCTAAGCCAAACCCAATTCCGTGGGTAATGGCGCTAAAGGTGTTGTCGAGAATGTAATATGTTTTTGATCTTGTTGTTGGCTCTTGCCAAAGTTGTTTTAATTTCATTATCAAAATAGTCCAATCATTTTCTTCTGCATTAAGTTTTTTTGCTATAATGCTTGTATTGATATTGGTAACATTTTATCATAAATGTAACGCGAATTAGAATTGAGGGCGAATACGTTGTCAGAGATAAAAATCATGACAGATTCTTCAGCGCAGCTAACGCCAGAGGAAATTGAAAAATATCATATCACAGTTATTCCATTACTGGTAACAATTGATGACCAAACATACGTTGATGGCGTAGATATTACACGACAAGAGTTTGTTGAAAAAATGACGACAGCAAAAGAATTACCGAAGACCAGCCAGCCGCCAATTGGCCAATTGGTTGATACAGTCAACGAGTTAACTGCTGACGGGAGTCAAGTTATCGGCATCTTTTTAGGTAAGGGCTTGAGCGGAACAATTGACGCAACCAGCCAAGCTGTCAAAATTGCCGGTAAGGATGACCAAGTTAGTTTGGTCGATTCAGAATTGACTGACCGTGCTGAAGGATTGCAAGTTTTAGAAGCTGCTCGTGGGGCTTTGAAAGGACAGACTGTCCAAGAAATCTTAGAGCATCTAGAGCATATTAAAAAGACGCAGCGCCTGCGCATGATGATTGTTAATTTAGAAAATATCGTCAAGGGTGGACGACTAGGACCTGTTTCTGGTAAAATTGCTACTCTGCTGAACATTCGCCTTGAGCTGCAAATGCCAGGTGGTCATTTAAAGGTGGCTAAAAAAGGCCGCGGCAAAAAATTCTCATCAGTCTTTGATAATCGGGTGTTAGCTGATATCGAAGCTAACAAGGATAAGATTAAGGAAGTAGGTATTTCTTACGTTTCCCTTGATGGTGTGCCGCAAAAGTTAAAGGATTTTGCCCAAAAAATCAGGGAAATTAATCCTGAGATTGACGTGTTGGTACGAGAGACTAGTCCAGTGATTGCGACGCATGCGGGACTAGGCGCTTATGCAATTTTGTACTATACGGAGTAATCATGGCTTATCGAGAAAGTTTTTATCGTTATTTAATGACGCAGCGCGACAGTGATTCGAATGATGAAATCGCGCAGTTTGCAAACAATGCTCAGAATGATCAAACTTTTCCTAAACAGGAACAAGATTACGAAAAGCTATCTGATTATCTTGAACTAAATGCCGGTTATTTATCCAGCATGAGTATTTTTGATCGGGCCTATGAGATGTATCAAGAAAAGATGGCGTATTAAGTAAAGCTCCTAACCTTTGGGGCTTTTTTAGTGTTAAAGAGGACAAAAGATGGCGACAATTCAATGGTATCCGGGACATATGAACAAGGCGCGCAACCAGCTTGAAGACAAGATGGGGCTGATTGACGTTCTAGTTGAGGTCTTGGATGCCCGTATCCCGCAATCATCAAGAAATCCAATGATTGAGGAATTAGTGGGTAATAAACCGCACTTAATAATTTTAAATAAGGCAGACTTAGCTGATCCGGTATTAACTAAAATTTGGCAAAAGAAATTGACCGGTAAAGGCAAATTTGTCATGGCGATGGACTCACTGCATAATACCAACATGCAGGTGCTAGTTCGCATGGTTAAAAAAGCCGCGGCGGCTAAAGTAGAAAAGCTTGAAGCCAAGGGGGCTTCTAATCCGGTGATTAGAATTGCCTTAGCCGGCATCCCTAACTGTGGTAAGTCAACAATTATTAATCGTTTGGTTGGCCGCAATGTGGCTGCAGTCGGAAATAAGCCAGGCGTAACTAAGGGTCAAACATGGCTTAAAACCCAGACTAATATTCAAATTTTAGACACACCGGGAATTTTATGGCCTAAATTTGACGACCAAGAAGTCGGCTACAAGTTAGCTGCCTTTGGTGCCATTAAGGACAGTATCTTTCATGCCGATGACGTGGCGCTGTTTTTAATGAAGAATTTGCGTAAATATTATTTGGCTAATTTGGCAAAATTTGCCCGTACACCTAAGGACGAAATTGCTAAGATTAACGATACTGACCTATTGCTGGCAATGACCGAATCTTACGGGATGCGGGATGATTATGACCGCTTTTCACTTTACTTACTGCAGCGGCTGCGTAAGGGTAAAGTTGGTCGAATTACGCTGGATCGCCCATGACAATTAAAGAAATAAAAGAGCTGCTTACAACTGAGGTTAGTGAAGCAGAATTAGCCTCGTTAAGCGCTGATCCACGTGCAGGAGTCCAAAAGTTATTAGCCAGTTATTACCGTCGTAAAGAAAAGCTGGCGCAAAAAAAGGCCGACTTTTTAACTAGAATGCAGTATGAACAGGAATTTTGGGCTAAAGGACAGATCGTTGCCGGTGTGGACGAAGTAGGTCGTGGTCCCTTGGCGGGACCAGTAGTTACGGCTGCCGTCATTATCGATGACAATTTTGATCTGCTTGATGTTAATGATTCTAAAAAGCTGACGCCGCAAAAGCGCCTAGAACTATATCCGAAAATCTTGCAAGAAGCAGTCAGTGTTGCCGTGGGTGTTAAAAGTGCCCAGGTAATTGACGAAATTAATATTTATGAAGCTGACCGGTTAGCGATGGCGCAGGCAGTTATGGATCTTGACCGTAAGCCAGATGCATTGTTAGTTGATGCGATGGATGTCCCGGTTGACTTGCCGCAGGTGCGCCTAATTAAGGGGGATGCAAAGTCTAATTCTATCGCCGCTGCTTCCATTGTCGCCAAGGTCTTTCGTGATAAATTAATGGCTGATTATGGCAAGATTTACCCGCAATACCAATTTGACCATAATGCTGGTTATGGCACTAGTGCACATCTTGCTGCACTAAAGGAGTACGGGCCAACCCCAATTCACCGTAAGACTTTTGCCCCGGTCAGCGATTTTTTTAAGTAAAAATAGAATATTTCCTCCTTTTTTACGTATTTGTAATTAGGAGGCTTTTTTAATGGAAAAAACAAATTTTTTGTTACGCCTAAAGTTACAAAAGGGATTGGGCTACGTCAAAATGCTGCAGATTGCCAGTCAATTGGACGATGAGCAGGTAAATCTGCAAACGCTGAAAGAGATGACCTTGCCACTGGGAGTGAAAGAAGCCAGTATAGCTGCTTTTAAGTCGGAAAAATTTGGCAAAGTGATTAAACGAATTAAAAAGCAGTGTCAGGTAATCAGCTTCTTTGATGATAATTATCCTGAACAATTGCGGCAGATATACCAGCCGCCTCTAATTTTGTTTGCTCGCGGGAACATTGCCTTGCTCCAAAAAAGAATTGTGACCATTGTTGGTTCACGGCAGGCAACGGTCTATAGTCAGCAAGTTTTGGCGCAACTTGTGCCTGATTTGGTTAAGCATGACATTGTAATTGCTAGTGGCTTAGCTAAAGGCGTTGATGTTTTAGCACATCAGGCAACTTTGCAAAATCAGGGTCAGACAATAGCGGTTGTCGGTAACGGCTTAAATCATTATTACCCGATGATTAACCACAACACACAAGAAAAAATTGTCCAGCAGGGGCTAATTTTGAGTGAATATTTACCTGATACACCGCCGCGGCCCTTTCGCTTCCCTGAGCGTAATCGCATTTTAGCTGGTCTAGCCGAAAGTGTCGTAGTCACGGAGGCAAAGGAAAAGTCAGGTTCCCTGATTACGGCTAATTTGGCTTTGCAAGAAAATCGCAATGTTTATGCGGTGCCAGGTCCAATTACTAGTCCATTATCGGCAGGTCCTAACAAGCTGATTGCAGTTGGCGCTAACCCAATTACTGACTTTAAATTAAATGAAAGATTTGACAACTAGCCATTAAATATTCTATTCTCAGAATAGTATTTTTTAAAAATAGAATTTTAATGAGGAGGCATTTGATGCCTACTAAGTCAAAGAAACGTAAAAGTAAAAAAACATTAGTTATAGTAGAATCGCCGGCAAAGGCCAAGACGATTGAAAAATATTTAGGGCGTAATTATCGTGTAATTGCTTCTAAAGGACATATTCGCGATTTACCAAAGTCACAAATGGGAATTGATTTTGATAATAATTACAAGCCAAAATATATTTCAATTCGGGGTAAAGGCGACACGATTAAGGAATTAAAGTCGGAAGCTAAGAAGGCCAAAGATGTTTATCTGGCATCCGACCCCGACCGTGAAGGAGAAGCAATTGCCTGGCATGTTGCTCACGCATTAAACCTTGATGATACAGCGAAGAACCGGGTAACTTTTAATGAGGTTACCAAGGATGCCGTTAAAGAAAGCTTTAAGCATCCCCGGGCGATTGATATGGATACGGTTAATGCCCAGCAAGCACGGCGAATCCTTGACCGGATAGTTGGTTATTCATTATCCCCAATTTTATGGGATAAGGTTAAGAAGGGCTTGAGTGCCGGCCGGGTGCAATCAGTTGCCTTAAAGTTGGTAATTGACCGCGAAAAGGAAATCAAGAACTTCAAACCGGAAGAGTATTGGACAATTGATGCCGAATTTAAAAAGGACCAGAAAGCTTTCAAGTCACAATTTTGGGGTGTTGACGGCAAAAAGAAGGAACTGCCAAATAATGAGGCTGTTCAAGACGTTTTAGCTAAAATTGATAAGAAGCAGCCGTTTAATGTCACTAAAGTCGTTGCTCGTGAGCGGCGCCGGCAGCCGGCTGCGCCATTCACAACTTCGACAATGCAGCAGGAAGCCAATAAGCGACTTAATTACCGGACAAGACGGACAATGAGTATTGCCCAACAGCTCTATGAAGGAATTAGCTTGGGTAAAGAAGGAACAGTTGGTTTAATTACCTATATGAGAACCGACTCTAAGCGGACATCACCGATCGCGCAAGCTGAAGCATCCAAGTTTTTAAATGAAAAATATGGTAAGGAATATGCGGCAAAGGGTCAGCGGCACTTTAAGAATGCTCAAGATGCCCAAGATGCTCATGAAGCAATTAGACCTACCAGTATTTATCGGACACCGGAATCGCTTAAAGATGTTTTAACCACTGAGCAATACCGGCTGTACAAGTTAATTTGGTCACGCTTTTTGGCTAGTGAAATGACACCGGCTGTTTATGACACAGTCAGAGCTGATATTGAGCAAAATGGTGTTACTTTCAGAACAACTGGTTCGAAGATGAAGTTTCCTGGATTTACCAAGGTTTACGATAATCAACAGGAAAACAATGTCGAATTGCCAGATTTAAATGAAGGCGACCAAGTTAAGTTAGTTAAGTCGGATAACAAGCAGCACTTTACGTTGCCGCCAGCACGATACACTGAAGCTAGCTTGGTGCGTTCACTTGAAGAAAACGGCGTCGGCCGGCCATCGACATACGCACCAACCATTGATACAATTCAAAGACGCTATTATGTCAAACTTGAGGGTAAGGCAATTGTCCCAACAGAATTAGGTGAAATTGTTGATGACTTAATTGAGAAGTTCTTCCCTGACATTGTTAACGTTGATTTTACCGCGCAATTGGAAAATGACCTCGATAGTGTCGAGGAGGGGAAGAAAGATTGGGTCAAGGTCATTGACGAGTATTACCACCCATTCAAAAAGGAACTTGATAAGGCAGATACCGATATTAAGAAGGTTCAGATTAAGGATGAACCAGCTGGCTTTAACTGCGATATCTGTGGGGCACCAATGGTCATTAAGATGGGTCGGTACGGTAAGTTCTATGCTTGTTCACGCTTCCCTGATTGCCGTAATACCAAGGCAATTGTGAAGAAGATTGGTGTCACTTGTCCGAAATGCGGCAAGGGGGATGTTGTCGAAAAGAAATCTAAGCGTAACCGTAAATTCTTCGGCTGTTCCCGTTATCCAGAATGCGACTTTGTCTCATGGGATAAACCGATCAACCGTAATTGTCCTAATGATGGTCACTTTTTGGTTGAGAAGAAAAACAAAAAAGGCCTGGTTGTTCTTTGTCCTAACGGCGACTATAAGGAAGAGCCTAAGGATGAAGGCGCTGTAAAAGAAAGTTAAATTTAAGTTAATATCATCAAGTCAGACATGGTTTGATGATATTCTTGTATTTAGAAAAATATTTTTTAGAAAAGGAATATCTTAGAATGCCTAAAAATGTAACAGTAATTGGTGGTGGCCTTGCCGGTAGTGAGGCAACCTGGCAGTTAGCAAAGCGCGGAATCCAGGTTGACCTGTACGAAATGCGACCTACAAAGTTAACGCCAGCACATAAGACTGGCAACTTTGCGGAATTAGTCTGCACTAACTCGATGCGGTCCAACCAGTTGTCAAATGCCGTTGGCTTGTTAAAAGAAGAAATGCGGCAGTTAGACTCGCTTATTTTGGAAGCTGCTGACAAGACACAAGTTCCAGCAGGTGGTGCATTAGCCGTTGATCGGGATAAATTTAGCGAGTATGTCACTGAAAAGTTACGCTCACTGCCTAATGTGACCTTCCATGATGAAGAAATCACAGCTATTCCTCAAGATGGAATTACGGTAATTGCAACAGGACCACTAACAAGTGATGCCTTAGCTGGTCAAATTCAGCAATTTTCTGGAACTGACAGCCTGCACTTTTTTGATGCGGCAGCACCAATTGTGGCCGCTGATTCGATCGATCAAGACATTGTTTATAAAAAGTCACGCTATGACCGCGGGGAAGCCGCTTATCTGAACTGCCCAATGACTAAAGAAGAATACGATCGCTTTGCTCAAGAATTGGTTAATGCGGAAACTGCTGAAATGCACGGCTTTGAAAATAGTGACGTGTTTGAGGGCTGTATGCCAATAGAAGTCATGGCTGCTCGGGGAAGCAAAACCATGTTGTTCGGTCCTTTGAAGCCAGTTGGTCTGGAAGACCCGCATACTGGTAAGACACCGTATGCTGTTGTTCAATTGCGGCAAGATAATGCTTCTGCTTCGATGTATAATATTGTTGGCTTTCAAACTCACTTAAAATACGGTGAGCAAAAGCAGGTCTTTTCAATGATTCCGGGATTAGCCGATGCGCGGTTTGTCCGTTATGGTAAAATGCACCGCAATACTTACATGGCTTCACCAGAGGTCTTAACTGCTAGTTATGAAGCCAAAAAGCAACCGGGGTTGTTCTTTGCCGGTCAAATGACTGGGGTTGAAGGCTATGTTGAAAGTGCCGGCAGTGGTTTGGTTGCTGGAATTAATGCTGCTAGACGGGCGATGAGTGAAGATACCGTTGCCTTTCCTAAAGTGACAGCGCTTGGGTCAATGGCTAACTACGTCACTACAACTAGTGCGAAGCATTTTCAGCCAATGAATGCCAGCTTTGCCCTTATTCCTGGGCTTGAAGGTAAAAAAATCCGGAATAAGCGTGAACGGCACGAAAAGATTAGTGAACGTGGTTTAGCAAGTTTGGCTAAATTTAAAGAGGAAGTCTTGGGTTAAATGTCAACGCAGGATCAAGAATTGCAAAGCTTTATTTCTTATTTGCAAAATGAGCGGCATTACAGCAGCAAAACGATTAAGTCTTACCAAACTGATTTGCTTGAGGCAAAGGCATTTTGGCAGACTAATGGTGGTTTTGTGTCGTGGCAAAAGATTAGTGAACGTGATGTTGAGATTTTTTTACAAAGTCTTGCAGAGCGAAACTTAACGCGAACGACACAAGCGCGGAAGATGTCTAGTTTACGATCCTTTTATCGTTTTTTAGTGCGACGTAAGATCGTCAAGGTTAATCCAACACAGACGATTACATTGCACAAAAAGAACCGTAAGCTGCCGCAATTTTTCTATACTCCGGAAATGAAGCAGGTTTTTGCGACTTTGACGGCGACTGATCCACTAACAGAGCGCAACCTTGCGATGTTTGAATTGTTCTATACAACTGGCATGCGGGTAAGCGAAGTTAGTGAATTAAAAATCGGGCAGCTGGATTTGGACCTAAAAGTTATTCTGGTTCATGGTAAAGGCAATAAGGATCGTTATGTGGCCTTTGATGAGCAAACCAAGACAGCTTTGGTGCAGTATTTAACAGATGCACGGCCGCAGCTTCTTGGTCAGCAAGATGATACCCAGACAGTCTTTTTAAATAATCAGGGGCACCCAATTACGCCGCGGGGAATTGAATATGTCATGCAAAAAGTATTTAATAAGGCGGGGGTTAGCGGTAAGGTGCATCCCCACGAATTGCGGCACTCATTTGCGACGGCAATGCTTAATAATGGCGCCGACTTACGCAGTGTGCAAGAATTACTGGGGCATGCCAATTTATCGACAACTCAAATATATACCCATGTTACAATGAGCCACTTACAGGCTAATTACGAGCAGTTTTTTACTCGTAATAATCAGAAAGATGAGGCAAAATAATGACAACAATTTGTTCAGTAAAATTTAATGGTAAAACAGCAATTGCCGGTGACGGTCAAGTTACCTTGGGTGAAAAGGTAATCGCCAAGGCAACAGCTAAAAAGATTCGCCGGATCTATCATGACCGCGTTGTAATCGGCTTTGCCGGCGGTGTAGCTGATGCCGTTAGTCTGCAAGACATGTTGGAAGGCAAACTAGAAGCTTTTGGCGGTGATCTGCGCCGGGCAGCTGTTGAGATGGCACAATCATGGCGTAAGGATGCAACATTGCAAAAGTTAGATGCAATGCTCATTGCGTTTGATGAAAAAGACTTATTGTTGATTTCTGGAAACGGTGAAGTGCTGGAACCAGATGAAAACGTTGTTGCCATCGGTTCTGGTGGTAACTTTGCGCAAGCTGCCGCAATTGCTTTAACGAGACATTCTTCGGGGATGTCAGCAGAAGAAATTGCCCATGAAGCCGTTGAAATTGCTTCGGGAATTGATATTTTTACTGATAATCAAATTATTACGGATGAACTCTAATTAGGAGAAAAATTCATGGAAATAAAAACACCAAAGCAAATTGTCAATTTGCTAAATGAATACATTATTGGGCAAGATGAAGCTAAAAAGTCGGTTGCGATTGCACTTTATAACCGTTACCGCCGCATGCAGCTGCCAAAGAAAATGCAGGAGGATATTACCCCAAAGAACTTGCTGATGGCTGGTCCAACCGGTGTTGGTAAGACCGAAATTGCACGGCGGCTTGCCGCAATTGTCGATGCACCTTTTGTTAAGGTTGAAGCAACTAAGTTTACTGAAGTTGGTTATGTCGGCCGCGATGTTGAATCAATGGTGCGTGACTTAGTTAATGAAGCTGTGCGGATGGAAGAAAAAGATCAATTTGACCATGTGCGCGCTCAAGCTGCTAAGGAAGTCAATAAGACTTTGGTACGGTTATTAGTACCCGGCATTAAGCATGAAAAACATCAAAATCAGATGCAGGAAATGCAAAATATGATGTCAATGTTAATGGGCAGCGGACAAGACGATCAGCAAGCTAAAGATGCCGATCAAGAAGAAGTAACTGATGAAATTCGCAACCAGCGGTTAACGGTCGCTGAACAATTAAGCAAGGGCCTATTAGAAGACCGTGAAGTTACGATTGAGGTCGAACAGGCACCAAAAGTTAACCCAATGGGTGACATGATGGGGCAAATGGGCATTGATATGAGTTCCATGCTAAGCGATTTGGTACCTAAGAAGAAGGTTAAGCGAACTTTACCGGTAAAAGATGCTCGTGAAGTCTTAATTCAAGAAGAATCACATAAGTTGATTGACTACGACACGCTTTACCAAAAGGCAATTGAGCGGACTACCAACAACGGGATTATCTTTATTGATGAAATTGATAAGATTACTTCCGGTAATAAGAAAAACTCTGGTGAAGTTTCTCGTGAAGGTGTTCAACGTGACATTCTGCCAATAGTTGAAGGCTCAACCGTGCAGACAAAGTATGGCCCAGTTTCAACCGACCATATTCTTTTTATTGCCGCAGGAGCATTCGCTGAAACTAAGCCAAGCGACTTAATTCCCGAATTGCAAGGACGGTTTCCAATTAGAGTGGAACTGAATGCTTTGTCTAAGGATGACTTCGTTAAAATTCTTAAGGATCCGGAAGATTCCCTCTTAGAGCAGTACGTTGCTTTATTAAAGGCTGACGGAATTAAATTAATCTTTACACAAGAAGCTGTTGAACGAATTGCCCAGATTGCCTTCGATGTTAACCAAGGTACAGATAATATTGGTGCTAGACGACTGTCGACAATCCTTGAGAAATTGCTTGAAGACGTTCTGTATGAAGGCCCAGACATGGAAATGGGTGAAATTACGGTAACTGAAGCATATGTTAATGGAAAACTTAGTGATATAATAACAAATAAAGATTTAACTAAGTTTATTCTTTAACAAAGGATGATGAGTGAGATGGACTACATTATCAAAAATACAATTTTAAAAGTTGTTATTTCAAGTAAGGGTGCGGAACTGCAAAGCGTTAAGAGTCAGCATAGCGGCTATGAATACCTCTGGCAGGCAGATCCTAATGTCTGGGGACGCCATGCGCCAGTATTATTTCCAATCGTTGGCCGGCTTAAAAATGATGAGTATACCTACCAGGGTAAGACTTATCATATGACGCAGCACGGCTTTGCACGTGACATGGAGTTTAGCGTTGAACAGCAGACGGCAGAGAGTATTACCTTTTTGCTTAAGGATACTCCCGAAACAAGAAAGATTTATCCGTTTAAGTTTGAATTGCGGGTCAACTATAATCTGTTAAATAACTTGCTTGAAGAGAACTTTAGCGTGACGAATAAGTCAGCTGGAGAAATGATTTTTGGTATTGGTGGCCATCCGGGATTTAATATTCCAACGACTAACTCAATTACTAAGGAAGATTACTACTTTAGTACCAAGCCTTCGATTGCGAGAGTACAAATTCCGTTAAAGGGTTCCTATTTAGACTGGGATAATCGTTCGCTAGCCTCAACCAACAGTCTGATTACGTTAAGCGATCACTTATTTAAGAATGACGCGTTGATTTTTCAGATGAAGGGCCATGATAATAAGGTCTCACTTAGAACGGAAACGAGTGATTTTCATGTTAATGTTTGGCTGCGGGATGCACCATTTGTCGGTGTTTGGTCACAATATCCGCAAACAGCCGATTATGTTTGTATTGAACCCTGGTGGGGAATTGCGGATCTAAGTGATACGAATGGTAAGTTAGAAGAAAAGTACGGCATGAACCATCTGGCTCAAGAAGATACTTTTACAGCAGGTTTTGGCATGGCTTTTCATGATCAAAATTAGGCAAAAAAGAGACACTAACGTGTCTCTTTTTACTTATAATTAATGCTTGCGAACAATTGTTCGAATAGCTATAATATAAAAGCCAGTAAACTAAGGTTTAACTGGCTGTATTTATTTCTAGTTTATAATTTGTGGTGCCGCTTTTTATACCAATAAAGCAAACCGAACGGGATGATATTCTCACTGTGGTGCTCAAGGCGTTTAATGTTATCGCGGTGTCTTGTAAAAAGAATAATGAGCATCACGCCCGCAATGATGGTTAAGAAAATATCGTGAAAGAAAAATGACGCAATAAATATTGCTGTAATTGCGATCAGGCTTGATAAGCTAACGTACGATGTGATAAAGACCAGCGGTAAAAAGATTGCTGCACAAACACCAAAGAATTGGAGATTGTAGCCTAAGAAGACACCGGCGCTTGTGGCTACTGCCTTCCCGCCCTTAAATTTAAGGAAGACTGAGAAGGTATGGCCTAAAACAGCTAGCCCACCGCAAATTAGTAAAACATACTTAGGGTACGGCAAATGAAAGATGCGTGGCAGACAGGTTGCAAGTGTTCCCTTGAGAACATCAACAACTAGTACGAAGCTGCCGGCAACCGGTCCGAATACCCGAAATGAGTTGGTGGTACCGATATTTCCCGACCCGTATTTACGGATGTCCTCATGGAAGAATAATTTGCCGACAATTACCCCCGTCGGGAAGGATCCTATTAAGTATGCTAGAATAAATACCAGTAATAATTTCAAATTTATCATTTAAATCCTGCTCTCTTAGTGTATTAAAGCTATTTTAGCAAAAATTATCCAAGTTGGCGGTGAATTTTTAAATGATTTAATAACTGGAGGAGTTTATTTGGTTAAAACAAATAAAAAAACAAGTTCTTATGATGACTCGTCAATTCAGATTCTTCACGGTTTAGAAGCAGTCAGAAAACGGCCGGGGATGTATATCGGGTCAACTGACATCCATGGTCTAAATCAATTGGTTTACGAAATTGTCGATAACTCAGTTGATGAGGCAATGGCTGGCTATGGTAAAGAAATTGATGTGACAATTCATCAGGATAATAGCGTGACTGTGCGCGATTTTGGTCGAGGAATGCCAACAGGGATGCATAAGTCAGGAAAGCCGACGATTGAGGTTATCCTGACTGTTTTGCATGCAGGTGGTAAGTTTACTGAACAAAATTATAAGACATCAGGTGGTCTGCACGGTGTTGGTTCTT
Source organism: Lactobacillus sp. ESL0703 (assembly GCF_029433435.1). Taxonomy (NCBI): domain Bacteria; kingdom Bacillati; phylum Bacillota; class Bacilli; order Lactobacillales; family Lactobacillaceae; genus Lactobacillus; species Lactobacillus sp. ESL0703. The sequence goes on along the minus strand of NZ_JAQTIB010000001.1, from coordinate 335,976 downwards.
CTGTTGTTAATGCTCTGTCCAGTTATCTAAAAGTTAGGGTTGTCCGTGACGGTAAAGCTTATGAAGAAGAGTTTGCTGAGGGCGGTCATCCAGTAGGAACTTTAAAGTCACTGGGTAAGACTAAGGAAAAAACTGGAACAACAATTACGTTTAAGCCTGATGAAACTATTTTTTCAACGGTTAAGTATAAGTATGAAACGATTCAGGAACGTATTCGTGAGTCGGCATTCTTGTTAAAGGGTGTTCGGTTTGTTTTGACTGATGAACGTGAGCCGGAACATCATGATGATTTTAAGTACGATGACGGGATTAAGTCCTTTGTGTCTTATCTGAATGAAGGTAAAGACACTCTGAACGATGTCTTTTATTTTGAAGGCAAGCAAGACGGGATGGAAGTTGAGTTTAGTGGTCAATATAGTGACAGCTATTCAGAAAATCTGGTTTCGTTTGTTAATAACGTTCGTACAGCTGATGGTGGTACTCATGAAGTTGGTGCACGAAGTGGTTTTACACGGGCGTTTAACGATTATGCCAAAAAGCAGGGTCTGCTTGGTAAAAAAGATAAAAATATTGATGGGTCTGACTATCGTGAAGGTCTTAGTGCCGTTCTTTCAGTAAAGATTCCGGAAGAATTACTTGAGTTTGAAGGTCAGACTAAGGGTAAATTGGGTACGCCGCAAGCACGTTCGGTGGTTGATACACTCGTTTACGAGAAGATGTCATATTACTTAATGGAAAATGGGGAGTTAGCCCAGGATTTGGTTAAGAAGGCGCAACGGGCGAGGGATGCTCGGGAAGCAGCCAAAAAGGCACGTAATGAAAGCCGTAATGGTAAAAAACGCCGCAAGAAAGAAGTTTTGTCTGGGAAGTTAACCCCAGCGCAATCGCGTAATCCTAAAAAGAATGAATTGTTCTTGGTTGAGGGTGATTCTGCCGGTGGTTCTGCTAAGCAAGGCCGAGACCGAAAGTTTCAAGCAATTTTGCCACTGCGGGGTAAAGTTCTGAATACCCAAAAGGCTAAATTACAAGATATCTTCAAAAATGAAGAAATCAACACCATGATTTATACCATTGGTGCTGGAGTTGGAGCCGAATTTAAGGCAGAAGATTCCAATTATGACAAAGTAATTATCATGACGGATGCCGATGACGATGGTGCGCACATTCAAATTCTGCTGCTGACATTTTTCTACCGGTACATGCGGCCAATGATTGAACAAGGTAAGGTTTATATTGCTCTGCCGCCGCTTTATCGCCTGCAAAAGGGCCGCGGTAAGAAGGCACAAGTTAAGTATTCCTGGACTGATGAAGAATTAGCAACCGATGAAAAGAATATGGGTCGTGGCTATATGCTGCAAAGATTTAAGGGTCTGGGTGAAATGAATGCCGAACAGTTATGGCAGACGACCATGAATCCAGAATCCAGAATGTTAATTCGGGTGAAGATAGATGATGCTGCTCTGGCTGAACGGCGTGTTACGACACTAATGGGTGATAAGGTTGCTGCTAGACGGAAATGGATTGAACAGAACGTTAAATTTAGAATGGGCGAGAACGCGTCAATCTTAGAAGAAGAAAATGAGTAAAGAGGTTTTTAATTAATGGCGATACAAGAACGAATTCGTGAAATGCCGCTTGAGCAGGTCATGGGTGAACGATTTGGACGATATTCCAAATATATCATTCAAGAACGGGCTCTGCCGGATATTCGTGATGGCTTAAAGCCAGTGCAAAGAAGAATCCTTTACGCAATGTATCAGGATAATAACACTTACGACAAGCCGTTTAAAAAAGCAGCCAAGGCTGTAGGAAACATCATGGGTAACTTTCACCCACATGGCGACAGTTCGATTTATGGGGCGCTAGTTCACTTATCACAAGATTGGAAAATGCGTGAGCCGCTAGTTGAAATGCACGGTAACAATGGTTCAATGGACGGCGATGGTCCAGCGGCCATGCGTTATACGGAATCACGACTGAACAAGATTTCCAACATGCTGCTCCAGGATATTGATAAAGAAACCGTCAATATGGTGCTGAATTTCGATGACACGGAATATGAACCGACAGTTTTGCCAGCTAGATTTCCTAATTTGCTGGTTAATGGTTCAACTGGAATTTCTTCAGGTTATGCGACTGATATTCCGCCACACAACTTGTCTGAAGTAATTGATGCCACGATATATTTATTGAAACATCCAGATGCTACGCTTGACGACCTGATGAAGTATGTTCAAGGTCCAGATTTTCCTACAGGGGCAATTGTCATGGGGCAAAAGGGACTACGTGAAGCTTATGAGACTGGTCGCGGCCGGATCCAGGTTCGGGCTAAGACTTCAATTCAAGAAATCCGTGGCCACCGCCAAGAAATTGTGATTACCGAAATTCCATTTGCTGTCAATAAGGCCCTAATGGTTAAGAAAATGGATGAAATCCGCCTTAATAAGGAGATTGACGGGATTGCAGAAGTTCGTGATGAAACTGACCGTCACGGATTATCAATCGTTGTTGAACTTAAAAAGGATGCTGACGCGCAAAATATTTTGAATTATCTATTCAAGAATACTGAACTGCAAGTTTCTTATAACTTCAACATGGTTGCAATTGATAATATGACGCCAGTTCAAGTGGGATTGAAGCATATTTTGGCTTCTTATCTTGACCACGAAAAGGATGTTGTCATCAAGCGAACTAAGTTTGACTTGAATAAGGCACAAAATCGTTTAGAAATCATTCAAGGTCTGATCCATGCAATGGATATCTTAGATCAGGTGATTAAGGTTATTCGTGGGTCGAAGAATAAAGCTGATGCCAAGAAGAATTTGACGGTTAATTTTGACTTTACCTCAAGACAAGCGGAAGCGATTGTTTCCCTGCAACTGTATCGTTTGACTAACACCGATGTTGATGCATTAGTTGCAGAACAGACGGACTTAAACGAGAAGGTTGACCAGTATCAACAATTGTTGTCTGATCCTAAGGTTTTGGACAAAGAAATTATTCGCGAATTATCAGCTGTTAAGCGTGAATTTGGCAATCCGCGGCGAACAGAAATTTCTACTGCCACTGCCAAAATCCAAATTGATGAACAAGCATTAGTGACTGATGAACAAGTTCGTGTTTTAATCAGTCGTGACGGCTATTTGAAGCGTTCATCATTACGCTCATGGCAATCAAGTGATGATACCGAAAATGGTTTACCTGATGGCGATGATGTTGTTTTTGAAAAGACAATCTCAACATTAGCTAGTCTATACTTGTTTACTAATCGCGGTAATGTTATTTATCGTCCGGTTCATGAATTAGTTGAGGCTAAATGGAAAGAAACAGGGCAGCACTTGTCTCAGGAAATCGGCTTGCCAAGTGATGAACAAGTAATTCGGGTTTTTGCGTTTGATAAGTTAGATAAAGAGGTCAACTTCTTGCTGGCTACCAATGATGGCTACATTAAACAGTTGGAGCTGGCTAATTTACAGCCAACGAGAACATATCGCTCTAGGGCAATGACTGCCATGAAGATGAAGTCAACAGAAAGCCAAGTGGTTCGCGTTGATGTTGTTCAGCCGGATACAAAAGCAGAAATTATCTTGTTCACGCGTGATGCTTATGCCGTTCGTTATGATGTAAGTGAAGTGCCGACATCTGGTGCCAAGGCCATTGGGGTTAAATCAGTTAATTTGAAAGATGATGACTTTATCGTGTCTTACATTTTAATTGAGCCTGAATACCTGGACTTAATTAAAGTGGGATTGATTACACAGCGCGGAGCCTTTAAGCAATTCAAGGCAGAGTTAATTAACAAGGTATCACGGGCTAAGCGTGGGGTACTTGTTTTACGTGAATTAAAGACGAAGCCACACAGAATTTCTGCACTGGTATCTTATGGGCAAAATCACACTTTAAATATTATTACTAGCAGTAAAAGAAAAGTAACATTACAAACTAATGAATATCCAGTGGGCGACCGTTATTCAAATGGTTCGTTTGTAATTGATACAATCAGTGATGGCCAGCCTGTCAGCTTACTGCTGGGCCAACCGTTAGCTGATAATAATTAAAGGGCTTACAATTTATAAGCGGATTTTTAATAAAATATGTTTATAGTTGGGTTAAAAGTTTTTGAATTATACTTTGACATGAGCGTAATTTTATTTGATAATAGCATGTAAATATAAATATATTCTTGCTATGATAGAGGAAATTATTACATGCCTAAAACAGATACAATACTTTCAACTAAGTCCTTACATTATTTTTTACAATTAATTGATACGATGAACTATACGCAAGCTGCGCAGATATTGGGAATTACGCAGCCAGCGTTGACACAGCAGATTAAAAAGATTGAACATGCAATTGGTACGCCATTATTTGGTCAAATGGGTAAGAAGCTCTATTTAACTGAGGCTGGTAAGGAACTGCAGACTGGGGCAATTAAATTATTGAATACAATTAACTCAGTTGTCAGCGGTATTCAGGAGTTTACTCAAGCTGACAAGGGTCAAGTTTCAATTGGTATCTTAGATAGCATTAATTCAGAAGTCTTGCGGCAGTTCTTGGTTGCTTTCAACCAGAAGAACCCAGATGTGACACTTAACGTGACATATTATGACCGCAAAAATTTATGGTCTAACTTAGACAATAATTTAATTGATATTGCAGTTATGTTCTTACCTGACAGCACCAAAAAGAGCCAGGCTGAACTGCAACACCAATATGAGCACTGCACGATTTATGAAGACCAATTAACGGTATTAACCCATAAAGATACAGTTGAAGCAGGGCAGTCATACCCAATTTCACGCTTTGCCCATCGAGAATGGGTTGCTTACCCGGATGATTTTTACTTGACCCAGTTAATGAAGAAAAAACTCGGCGCTAAGACAAATGTTAAGGATTGCCTGACGGTTCCAATTAGCTTTTCATCAACTGAGCAGTTAGTTAAGACAGCTCAGGAGACTGATTACGATACCTTTGTCAGTGATGCATATTACCAATCTCATAAGAATGAGATTACCTTGACGCCGATTCATTTAAAGGAAATCAAGCCATTTGCTGTGTCGCTGGTTTATCGTAAAGGTAAAAAGGATGTTCCGCGGATTAATAATATTTTGACCGAATTCAAAAATTTCTTGGATAAATAACGTCTATTAGCTAAAATAGAATAGAACGATTATTTTATAAAGAAGAAAGAGGAAGATTAATGGAAAAAGAGTTAGTTTTTGGCCACCAAAATCCTGATACTGATGCGATTGGGACAGCGATAGCTTACTCATATTTGCAAAATAAGTTGGGTTTCAATACCGAAGCTGTAGCATTAGGCGAGCCTAACGATGAAACTGCTTATGCTTTAAAGAAGTTTGGCTTTGAAGCACCACGGGTAATTAAAACGGCTGCTAATGAAGTTGATAAGGTAATGCTTGTTGACCACAATGAGCCGCAACAGAGTGTTTCCGATATCGATCAAGTGACAGTAACTCACGTCGTTGACCACCACCGGATCATGAACTTTGATACTAGTTCACCATTGTTTTACTTAGCAGAACCTGTTGGTTGTACAAGTACAATTATGTGGAAGTTATACAAGCACTTTGGTGTTGAAATTCCGCAAAACATTGCTGGAATTATGCTTTCAGCAATTATTTCTGACACTTTGCTGCTCAAGTCACCAACTACTACAGATGATGACAAAGAAGCTGTTGAAGCTTTAGCTAAGATTGCTGGTGTTGACTACCAAACTTACGGTCTTGAAGAATTAAAAGCTGGTACCAACATTGCTTCTAAGTCAGAAGAAGACCTAATTGATTTGGATGCCAAGAGTTTTGCGCTTAACGGCAAAAATGTTCGTGTTGCTCAAATCAATGTTGTTGATTTGCCAGAAGCAATGGAACGTAAAGATGCGTTCTTAAAGACAATGCAAGAAGCATCAGCTGCTAACGGCTATGACATGTTTATGCTCTTAATTACCAATGTGCTTGATTCTGATTCAAAGGCTCTTGTAGTGGGCTCAGATGAGGCTCAAGCAGCATTTGAGAAGGCATTTGGTAAGGTTACTGATTCAGAAATCAGCTTACCAGGAGTTGTTTCGCGTAAGAAGCAAGTTGTCCCACCATTGACTGAAGCTTTTAACTAAAAGTAAATATCAAAAAAGACGAAGTAGGGAATTAATCCTACTTCGTCTTTTTTGTTTTGCTTTTAAAAATTAATCTTTGTTAATTTCTTTGGCTAAAATAATGAAAGACTTACATACACGTTCAGCCTTTTCAGGAGCCATTTTTCTTAATTCGTTAAGAACCTTCTTGATGAATACTGGAGTATTATCTTGATGATTTTCAGCCTTAACTTCCTTAAAGCGGTAAGCATTCATGATAATATCCGGTGTTGTTGTATTCAAAGCTCTAGCAATTGAATCAAGTTTTTGGATACTAATGTTTTGGTTCTTAGTACGTTCAAGACGTGAGATAAAGTTAACTGACAAATCACTTAATTCAGCGAGATCCTCCTGTGTCAGCTTTTGTTCACGTCGACGACGGCATATTTCTTTTCCTAAATTTATACTCATGGAATAAACAACCCTTTCAAAAAATAAACTCTATCCTATATATTATAAAATAAATATATTACAAAATAAAACAATAAAATTAATAAGTGCAAGCCTTAAGTTTAACTAATGAATTTAAAACTTAAAGCTCACTTTTAAAAACCCCAGATAGTATTGTAGGACATTTTGCTGAAAATTCAAATAAAAATGCACCTAGAAAAAGTCAACTTAAAATAAAAAAGGGAAAAAGTGGCAAATATTATCTTAAATGGATAAATAGCTTGTTATATGGGAGTGTAGGATAGCAAGATTAAAGGATAGTTAATTATTAAATGTTATATATTTAAATTTGGTCAAGTAAGTGCTTTAAATTTAAATTTTTAAAGACGATTTTTATTAAATAGATAGATAAATTAAATAATTACTTGATTTAAGTGAATATTTATTAATTTTTAGTAGCTGAATTTTTCTTTCGGCAGCAATTATTTTATGAAGTTGCTTAGTGCAAATCCTTTTTTAGTGTTGCTATGTGGTGCAAGAAAAAATTAAGAGGAAAGAACTTGGGAAGGAGAATATAAAAGAGTAATTGGTAGAATTACGTAAGTAATAACTTCGTATAATATATATTATGTAAAGTAATATCAAAAAATCACTATAATTTGGAAGAGTCGCTGTTAATTGCTAGTAGTATGACAAATTGTTACTAATAAGATTATTTAGTTAATAAGCGGCAGCAAAATTAATTTTGTGAGCAGTAATCATTATTATTTATTGCTGAGATTGCAATTCTACGGTCAAATTAACTGGTTTTGCCCGATAACTGTAAAACTTAATTACCTAGTTTGAATTAGTATTAAGAGTTTAAAGGCAAATAACAGTAATTAATTATAAGAGATTGGCAATTCGAAAATTGTTGTTTGTTTGCTAATAAAGTTACATAATTCATAAGAGGAGTACTTGATCGGGCTTGGTGTTTGGTTAAGTCGGGTTTACTTAAAAATTTTCACATGCTATCATTAAAACTATAATTTTAATGATAGGTATAAATGGCTACGTGACAGTATTTTTAGCTAAATTAGTTTGACTAACTGAATTTATTTAATGACTCGTAGATAAATTTTATGAAATATAATTTTTCAAATTCATAAAATTATCTGTAAAGACTGAACGTATTTTTGACAAAATCTATTTGCTGCAAAACTTATTTCATTAGCAAGAATAAGAGTTTATAGCCTTAGAATATTGATTTTTGTGACTCTTCAAGCCTGCTAGTCTCCCTCCTCTGCTCGTTTATAATACTTGCATAATCAAAAAACGAACATACATTCTAGTTTTGCTTTATAATTATTAAATGTAATCAACCTTTTAAGGAGAACAAATTTGTGGAAACTAAAAAGTATTTAGACTTAATTGAAACCGAACTTAAGGGTATGCCGGATTTTGTTAAAGAGTATAATTTCGGCACTACCCATTCTTTAACGACAACATACCAATATTTAACCGAAATTCGGCGCTTTTTTGACTGGTTGCGTCAAGAAGGAATTTCATCTGCACCAGATAATAGTCAGATTAGTGTTGACACGCTGGCTAATTTACGGCGCAATGACATTATGCTGTACATTAACTATTTGGGGCACGTGAAAAATCAACAGGGACATTTAAACTCACCGACAACGATTAATCGGTCAATTAATGCCTTACGCTCTCTATTTAAATTTTTAACGATTACAGCTGACAACAATGATGGTCAGCCCTACTTTGAACGCAATGTCATGCTTAAAATCGACTCGCTTAATAATACTAAAACGCTGAATTACCGGGCGCACATTCTTGAGTCACACATGTACATTGGTAAATTAAAATATCAGTTTCTTGATTTTATTGAAAATGAATACGAGCAGCACTGCAATAAGCAGGCATTGCCAGCCTTCAAAATCAATAAAGAACGTGATATGGCAATTATAGCCTTGATTTTAGGTACAGGAATTAGAGTTTCTGAATGTGCCGGCGTTAATTTAGCAGATTTAAACCTTAAAAAAGCTACACTTGATGTAACTCGTAAAGGTGGCCAGCGCGATAGTGTTCCAATTGCCGAATGGACTTTAGACTATATTACTGAATATCAAAAAGTTAGACGTGAACGTTATTCTGCCACTAAGAAAGAAACGGCATTTTTCTTAACGCGGTGGCACCAACAAACAAAAAGAATGACCACTAACGCGATTGAAAAAATGGTCAACAAGTATTCTGCTAGCTTCGGTCACCCGTTAACGCCACATAAATTGCGTCATACGCTTGCTTCTGAGCTCTATGGCGTGACTAAAGACCAGGTGCTTGTAGCACAGCAGCTTGGCCAAAAAGGCACCTCAGCGACTGATTTGTATACGCATGTCGATCAAAAGAAACAGCGTGACGCATTAAACGAAATTTCTGAAACCGAAAATAAATAGACAAAAAGCCCAGTTATTGTTAAATAACTGGGCTTTTTGATATAAAACTGCGATATTTTTTATTGATGTTTATCAAACCATTCTTTAATATCATGCATTCTGTGGATTCTAATAGACGGCAAGCCATTACGTGACACGCCGTGGAATGATTGCGGGTAGCGAATCATGTCGGTCTCTGCCCCTGCCAGTTTAACGGCAGTAAAGAACTCCTCACTTTGTGAGATTGGACAACGCATATCCCATTCACCATGGAGTAATCTAATCGGCGTTGTTACGTTTTTGGCATAAGCTAACGGAGACATTCGCCAAAATTTTTCAAGGGCTTCGTCGTCGCTGAATAAGCCTGCCTGCAGTTCTTGACGGTCGAACCAATAACCGATATCTGAGGTGCCGTTCATGCTGATCCAATCACTAACACAGCGCTGGGCAACCGCTGCTTTAAACCGCTTGGTGTGCCCTACAGCCCAAGTTGTCATGAAGCCGCCGTAAGAACCACCAGCGATGTATTGATGGTTCTTATCTAATTCAGGGAAATGTTCTAAGGCATAATCTAAACCAGCTAAGACATCAGAAAAGTCGTTCTCGCCGTAATGGCCGTCAACATCATTGCAGAATTTTTGACCGTATGTGGTTGAGCCACGTGGATTAACGTAAACTATTCCATAGCCCCAACTAGCTAAAACTTGAAATTCATGGAAAAAGGCTTCACCATAAGCTGCATGTGGACCACCGTGAACATATAACAATACCGGAGAATGTTTAGGCTGGTTTGCTGCAGGCAGGTACCAGCCTTCCAGTTCTTGTGTTTTGTCTTTGGACAGATAAGTGAATTTTTGTGCCTTAAGATAACTATGGGTCTGTTCGAAGTCATGATTAGGATTATACAACTGGCTCGTGGTGTTAGTTTCAAGGTCAAGGAGTAATAATTCACTTGGCAATGCCTGTTTTGAAACTGTCAGAAGCAATTGCTTTGGACCAGCTGCACAAAAGTCAGTAATATCTTCGGCTTCATCACGAATTAATTGCACAGTATCTTGATTACCAAGGTACAATTGACTGTGACCGTGATGTAAAGCAGTAAAAGCATACTGTTCATTATCTAACCAAACTACACTGTTGCTGCATAAATTTTGGGTAAAGTCTGCAGTTAGAGCTGCTTCGTATCCTACATCAACGTCGGGCAACTGCTGAGTTAAATTAGTCAATTGTTTAGTTGCTAAAGAATACAGCCACAGATCGTTAACGGTTTGCCCTGGATAGCTGTTATCATTGCCGACCAATGCTAAAGTTGTCCCGTCCGGTGAAAATGCCGCGGCAGAAAAACTCCCTTGAGCAACTTCACTAGTAATTAATTCGGTAGTACCCATCTTTTCGTTATAAAGATACACTGCCTTGGTGTAATCAATATCAGTATCAAGTTCAGGCTGGCGCCCCCTGATATAAGCAATAGTCCCTGCTTTGGCTGCTGCTAATTCAAAATCGTCCTTAGTTGTAAATAAAACTGTTGCTTCTTGCGTTAGTTTATCTACCTTAATCAGTGAAAATTCGGCATCATTTTCAAACCAACCATACCCATCTAAGCGGCCATTCAGTTTGGTTACGTGTCTAACTTCTGGGAATTTTTCCGTTTTGAATTTAGGTTGTTCCTTAGTTTTCTTAGTCTTCACATACAAAGCTTGCGCATCATCTGAAACAACTAATTCTTGAACGGAAACGTCATCATTATCAGTTAACAAGAACGGCTGTGCACTACCGCCATCAATTGGCATTCTGTAAAGTTGCGGCTTTTCGCCGTCTTCTTGATGAAGATAATAGAGAAAATCGCCCAATACTCGTGGACTACTATTTAGCCCTCCCTGCCTCCAAATGCGATAGTTTTTATCTTGATCGAGACTAACCAAATTGGCTAAATAACTGTTGCTGTCTTTTTTAATGAAATTTTCAGTAAAAAAGATTTTATCATCGTAAAATCGTACTTGCGAAACTGATCTTAACTGATAAAGGTCTTCCGGTGCGATGTTTTTCGTCATAGCTCTGCACTCCTTTGATTAATTATATTAAATATTATTTCATTATTTATTAATTTAATTAATCTTACTATTCTGACCTTTTTTGTCAATCCTTTTTCTAACTAATAAAAATACACGATTGACAGTAATTTTCCGCCAATCGTGTATTTGAAGTTTTATTCAAAAGTTGTCTGCCAGTTAGGATCGTGATATGCATCAAAGCATGTCTTGATTTCGGCTTCACTATTGCGCTCAATTGATAATTTCGGCAGATTTTCAAGGCTAAAATAGCGACAGTCGCTTGTTTCAGTATTCTTAACAAACTCCCCGCCGATTTCCCGGCACAAAAAGAATACATTAACGACATTAATTGCCCGTTCACCGCGAATTGTATGGTTATGGTCGCAAATTGTAATCACGCGTTCAGCTTCGACATCACGTCCTGATTCCTCTTTGGCTTCCTTAATACAATTTTGGGCAACAGACATGTTGGGTTCACACCAGCCGCCAGGCATTGACCAAGCACCGTCGATAGTTTCTCTGACCAGCAAGATTTGATCGTCCTTAAAAATTGCGGCCCGTGTCCCTAATTTAGGGGTTTGGTAGCCGTCATCACTACTAAATAATGATTTGACCTGCTTTAATGGCAAGCCGGTTTTAGCGGCCATCATTTCGGTTGCGATAGCTCTAATTCGTTCATAGCGTTCCCGGTCAAATTTATCATGACCATATTCTAACCCATTTTGCGCTAAACTTTGTAATTCAATTGCCCAATTAGTAAACTGATCTTTTTTATCCATAACTTTTTCCTTTGAATACTACAGAAAAAGCAGCTATAGCAGCTGCTTTTTATTTTGTTAAATCAATTTTGTCAATATCAATCATCCAGCCAATGGCAAGTGATTTTTCACCTAAGTGTGTCGCAATTCCGGGACTAAATTTAGTGATTGAAATTGTCTTATCTGGAAATTCTTTTAGCAAGAATTCATTGGCTTCCTTAACTTGGCTTTCATCGTTTGAATCAATGATGAATAACTTGATTTTATCTTTGTATGGCAATTGACTAATTTTTTCAACCGTCAAATTTTCCATTTTGGTAAAAGCACGTTTCATTGACCGAATTTTGTCAAATGCAACAATGTCACCGTCTTTGAAAGTTAACAGTGGCTTGATATTGAGCATTGAGCCGATAAATGCACCAGCGTTACTTAACCGACCGCCGCGACTTAGATTCTTAAGGTCATTAACAACAAAAACTTCATCAATTGTTGCTCTAATTTTATCTAAATGGTCAAGGATTGTTGTTAAATCTAAACCGTTTTTAATCATCTTGGCAGCAGCCAATACTAAATTACCTTGCAAACGCACAGTCATCTTAGTGTCAACAGGATGAAGATTGTATGCTGGATGATTTTGAGCAATATTACATAAAGTCTGATAAAAACCAGAAATACCACTAGAAAGTGTGATTGCAATAATTGCCTCGTATCCCTCATCATGCAGCTTGTCAAAAAGTGTAATCATGTCACCCATACTTGGCTGTGAGGTCTTAGGAAAATCTGCGCCCTCTCTCTGCAGCTCAAAAAGCTTGTCGGAAGTAATATCAATACCCTCTAAGTATTCCTGATTACCAATAATAACTGGAATTGGTACAACAATAATATTATTGTCTTCAGCTTCTTGTTTAGTTATAACGCTAGTACTATCGGTAACTAATGCAATTTTCATCTAATTAACCTTTCGCTTATTAATATGTGATACAGAGAAATTATAGCATAAAAATAGGCGGTCATTCTACTACCTAAAGAGACTTTGCAGTTTCTAACTTAGTTAATAGCTGGTTAATGATAGCATTCAACTGGCTGATTTCACCTTGTGATAGGTCTTCAAAGAGCATTTGTTCAATCTGCTTTAAAGTAGCCTTTAATTCATCTGATTTACGAACGCCAGCATCATTTAAAACAACTGACTTACTAGAATCACTCTCTGAACGAATGATTTTTACTAATGTTAACGTCTTTTTCTGCTGCAATTGCCTACTTAAAGTTGATAAAGAAATATTTAGCTTATTTGCTAAACTTCCCATTTTTAATGGCTGATTACCATTTTTATCAAAATATAGTAAAATCCTAGTTTGCGATAAGTTTAACCCACATGTACGACTGATTTCATTTTTTATTTGCGCGGCAATCGTGCTAAAAGATAAAATATCCATTCAACTAACCCTTTTCCTCTGAATAACTAAAAGACAAAATTATTTTTCATACTATAATTTTTAACAATTAAAAAGCTAAATAACATTGTTAAATGAGGTTTTATCATATCAGATAGAGTGTGAAACAACAATGGCTAGTATGCAAATAATTTTATTGTGAAACATTTTGGTATTAATTTTAACTTATAACTAATAAATACAAGTATCCATTAATATATATTACTAGTATAGCATCTTTTTGCAATGATTTGTTTAGTTAAAATTAATTTAATTAATATATTGTTGATGTACGTTATTTTAAGAAAATTGCTTAAAGGACATCTTATACTTATTACGAAATAATTGGTATAATAGAGTTCGTATTTTGAGGTGATATATATGGCATTTGACGGCTTATTCATTCATAGTCTATTAAACAGTGTGGCCCCTGTCCTTGTTGGCGGGCGCTTATCAAAGATTTACCAGCCTTTCAGTCAGGATTTAATTTTGACTTTTAGAAAAGAGCGTAAAAATCAGCAACTGCTGATTTCAGCCAACGCACAATATCCACGATTTTATTTAACTAAGCAAGCGATCAGTAATCCGGATAAGGCACCCACTTTTGTGATGGTGCTGCGAAAATATCTTGAAGGGTCAGTTTTGCAATCGATTAATCAAGTTGGTGTTGATCGCATTATCAATCTTTGCTTCAGTAATCGCAACGAACTTGGCGATCAAGTACAACTTATTCTGTCAGTTGAGTTAATGGGTCGCCACAGTAATGTGATTTTGTACGACCAAACAAGTGGCCATATTATTGATTTGTTAAAGCGAATTAATCCAGATGAAAACCGGGCACGAATTTTACTGCCAAAGGCAAAATATGAACTGCCGCCTCTTAACCCGGGCTTGAATGGTTTTGACCTAACAGAAGATGACTTTAAGCAGGAAATAACTGGGTGTGAACCGGCTATTTTTGTTAAAAAGATTGGCGGCTTGGATAAAGATGACCGTGATGAATTGACCGGTTATTTGGAAGATGATTATACTTATTCATCCTTTACCACTTTTATGCAGCAATTTGATAAATCTGGTGCCTTTGTTTTAAAAACGCCAAACAACAAGCGCAAAATCTTCCCCTACCTTCCCTACCACTTAGATTTGGTCCAGGAAAGTACGGATCCTGACTTGAATCATGCTCTAGATGAATTTTACCAATATCAAGCTAACCGTGATTGGGTTAAGCAAAAGGCAAGCCAAGTTGAGCGAATCGTTAAAAATGAGCAAAAAAAGTTAAGCAAAAAAATTGTTAAGCTTAATAAGCAGCTCGACCAGGCAGAAAATTCTGAAGGGTATCGTATTCGGGGGGAAATTCTAAATGCGAATTTAGGTCAAGTTAAACCTGGAATGACAAAAATATCTTTACCTAATTATTATGACAATAACGAGCCGATTGAGATCAAACTTGATGCGGCCCTATCCCCAGCACGTAATGGTCAAAAATATTTTACTCGTTATAAAAAATTACGCGATTCAATTAAGCATGTTAAGCAGCAGATTGAAATCGCGCAAAATAACCTAACCTACTTTGATTCAATTCAAACGGCAATTGATAATGCAGAGCCGCAAGACATTGACCAAATTACTGATGAATTAATCAGTCAAGGTTATCTTCGCCGGCCGCAAAAGCAAAAGCGCCGTAAGAAAATTACCGAACATAATTTAAATAAGTTCAAACTTACTTCTGGTAAAACAGTTCTGGTTGGAAAAAATAATTATCAAAATGATTGGTTAACGCTAAAAAAGGCTAATAAAACTGATCTTTGGTTCCATGTTAAGAACATTCCTGGATCACATGTTATCCTGCAGGATGATTCACCAACCGAGACGGATATTGTCGAAGCCGCTGAAATTGCCGCCTACTTTTCTAAGGCAAAGGATTCAGCACATGTGCAAGTTGATTATGTTCAAGATAAGCGGGTTAAGAAACCTAATGGTGCTAAACCTGGTTTTGTTATCTATACTGGTCAGAATTCTATTGAAGTTACACCAGAAAAAGACAGTGTTTTGAATAAAAGAATCGATTAAAAAAAGCGAGAATGCAATGCATTCTCGCTTTTGCGCCTTTTAATTCAATTTTTAAATTGGCTGTGTGGTTAGAGATAGTGATTCTAAGACATGCAGGATTAATTCCGTAGTTTCAATACTGGAAAAGACAGGAATATGCGTGTTCAAAGCCTCGTCTCTAATCTTAATTGCATCACCGCTTGCTGTATCAGAAAGATTAGTAATATTAATTACCATGACAATCTTGTGCTGGCCGATTTTTTCCAATAAATTATTTGGATCTGAATGAACCTTGCTCACCACACCAGTTGTAATGCCGGCTTCAGCGAAGGCATTAGCGGTTCCTTCAGTCGCAACAATTTTAAAGCCTAAGCGGTCAAATCGCTGTGCTAACTCTGTTACTTTTTTCTTGTCTTCATCACGAACAGAAATAAAGATTGTCCCAAAGCTTGGAATGTGTAAGCCGCTGGCTTCATAACCCTTGTAAAGAGCTTTGGCAAGTTCCGTGTCACGGCCCATTACTGAACCAGAAGATTTCATTTTCGAATCAAAAGTGTTGCCACTATTGTAGTCAACATACGAAAAGACAGGCATTTTAACGTGAATAAAGTTGTTTGAATGCCACAAACCCATTTTACAGTCTAGGTCAGCTAAATTTTTGCCAGTTAATACTTCTGTGGCACAGGCTGTAATGTCCTTACCCAATGATTGCGATAAGAACGCAACATTGTGCCCGGCATACGGCTTAATTTGCAATAGATAAATGCTTTTATCAACGATTAAAAAGTGCAGTGTAAAGATCCCACGCATTTTTAACCGTTTAATTAATTCAGATGCATATTCAATTAACAGCTTCTTGCCTTGCTTAGATAAATTTTGGGGTTTAAAGACCGCAATTGAATCCGAAGCATGTGAGCCAGATTGTTCTAGGTGCTCAATAATTCCGGAAATAGAAACATCTTTACCATCAGAAATTGCCGTAATCTCGTACTTGTTGCCTTCAATGAAATGCGACAAAGTTACTTTTGATAGTTGAGTTTCCGCGACATATTTTTCTAAAGCTGGCTGATCGTAAACAACGGCCGACTTTTGCTTAACGCCTTGATTATTAAAGCCACCAATTAAAATCGGGAAATTATGTTCACTAACAAATGCTTCTGCTTCTTTTGCATCAGTAGTTGTTAACAGTGAATTTTGCTTGAGTGATTTGACTGGTGTTGCCGAAAGCTGCTTGATTTTATCAACGGGATTTTCACTATGATTGCCTAAGACGTTTAACCCACGTTGAACCAGCTTCTCCCCCATGGCATTAATTTTTTTGCCAGAAAATTGAAGCAAAACATCCTTGATGTTTTCTTTGTGAGCAACCTGAACGATGTTCTCAACCGTGACCGGTTCAAAGTAGATGCGATCGGTGTACTTATAACTGGTAGCTACTGATTCATCATTATTGGAAATCAACACAGTGGCATAATTATTTTTATGTAAAGTTTCTACCGCATGACTAACCATGTAGTCAAATTCACTGGTAACCGATACCTGTGCTGGTAGCATGCCGATAACTAATACCTTCTTATCAGCTATTAGAGGCTGAACCTCATCTTGAACGCCAAAAGCACTGTAATATGCTTGAACTTTCGGCTGATAAACACCTGCTGACCCGTCAATCTGTAAGTAAGACGGCGTCAGGTGCAATTTTTTAAGATGTTTTTGCAAGGCATCAAGATTAATACCAGTTAAGGTGGCTATCAACTCATCACGAAAGCCGCGTCTTTTTGCTTCAATTAGTAACTCATCACTTGGCTTAGTGTCATTTAACTTACGGCCGATTTCGGCAATATTCTGCAATTTTTGAAAATAAACGGGATGCAGCTGCACCAACTGCTGCAATTCTTGATAAGAAAAACCTTTGGCAATAGCTGCCAATAATCTAATCAGGTGCAGTTCATCAGGATGAAGTAAATCTTGTTTAATTTCTTCCTCGTCTTTGTCTTTTTCAGAAATGAATAGCTGCACTGCTGTATTGAGATTAACAGTTGAGGCTAGTCCTTTCAAAAAGGCTGTTTCGAAATTACGGCCAATTCCGATAGCTTCACCGCCTGACTGCATCCTTTTGCCTAAAGAATAATGATTGGTTCCTAATTGTGTTAGTGACCAATACGGCATACGGACAGCAACCTTATCTTGGGTTGGCTCGATTGCCGCATTTAATCCTGACATTGGATCAGTAATTTCATTTAAGCGATAGCCAATTGCAATTTTGCAAACAACGTAACCAATACTATAAAGGTCAATTCGTTGCGACCAAATTGCACTTCTAGTTAAGCGCGGCTTAATTGTTAGAATCTTGACATCAAATTTTGTCCCTTGATGCTTGACGGCAAAATGAATATTTAAAATGCCAACAATCTTTAAACTTGCCGCGATTTTCTGTGCGATTTGTCTAATCCGTTGAACTTGGTCGTTATTTAATGTTAATGCTGGCATGACCATTGCGGAATCACCGGCGTTAACTGCAACTGGTTCAATTGAATCCGCAAAGCTGGTAAACAAGACATTACCGTCATTATCGCGAATAATGTTAACGATAACTTCTTCCCATGAAGATAAATCCTCAATTAAGCGGTAATTATCACAGGAAAAGCCCTCACACTGCCGCTCTTTTTTGATATAAGCAACTAAGTCTTGGCACTTTTGAAAAATGATTTGCTTATTGGATAAGTAACGTTCTCTCTTAACCATTAAAATCGGGAAAGTAACTTTAGTATCCAATTCATGAGCTAAGTTATCACTAGAAAAGTCCGATAATTTCCAATTTTGATTAATTTCAAGACCGTTTTGCTTAAGAAAAGCAGTCATCTTCTGTTGGGAATTAATCATCAACGTTTCTTTATTTAACGTGAGCAGCTTAATACCCATCTGCTGTAAAATACCGTCATTAACTAGGTCAAGAGTCACCGATAAGCCAGTGGTTGAGCCGTATGCAGGAATAATTGCGTCAGGTTCTTCCATACGAATAATTCGCTTGAGAAAGTCCAAGGTCATTGGCTCTAAATAAACAGTTACTCCTGGTCTTTTATCAGTTGAAATTGTTGCTGGATTAGGATTAACAAGAACCACATGGATGTCTTCTTCTAACAGTGCCCTGATGGCATCTGAAGTAAGTAAATCGGTCTCTGCCACACTTCCTACTAATGTCGGCCCTGACCCAATGATTAAAATTTTACCTAAATCATTTTCTAAAGGCATACTTCTACCCCATCATCTTTACAAAATCGTCAAAAATAGATAGTGCATCAAGACTGCCAGGTGCACCTTCAGCGTTGAAAGCTGTGCCGATTATCTTTTTCTGTGGATTGCAAAATCCTGCTAATAAGTCACTGTGCAGGTCAAAATATTCCTGCTTCATTTCCATTTGCACACTATCAGCTAACACCAATTGTGAAATATTCATCGCTGTCTGCCAAATGTGGTTACAATTTTGTTCGATAACCGGATAATTAGTCCCATTAAATTCTTCAGGCAGGTCAACTAATTCAAAATTGAGATAATCGCTAAGTGCTAAAAAGCCCAAACCGATACCCCAAATTGGATATTTCCCATAAAAATGGGAGAATACTGGTTCTAAAGTAGCCTTAACTTCAGCAGCTTTTCCAGGTCCACCTGAGATAATAATGCCATCCGGTCGCAAATTATCAATGTCTGTTACGGAAGCATCAAATGGCAGTACGGTCGCATTAATCTTTCTTAAAGATAACTCGCGCAGCATTGAGTGCTTGAGCCCCAAATCCAAAACGGCAACGGTTTTGCCAACATTTGGCGCCGCATAGGCGTTCTTAGTTGAAACTGCGGCCGACTTATTTTTGGGTAAAACAAGCGCCTTAATTTGGTCAAAAGCATGCGCATCACTGGCGTCCATAATTGACGCCTTAATTGTCTTTTCTGTAATTAATAGGTGCACTAATGCCCGTGTATCAACTGCATATAGTGCAGGGATGTTCTTTTCCTGCAAAAAAGAATTTAAATCTTGAAAGTTTTCGCTATCAGAGATGTTACGGGCAACATCGTTGGCAATAATGCCTTTAACAGTGGGGTTAATACTTTCGTAATCAATTGCATTAATCCCGTTGCCGCCAATCATTGGTGCTGTAAAGACAAGAATTTTGCCAGCATTAGTTGGATCGGTTAATGCCTCTTGATACCCAAAATTACCGGTCTGAATTGCTAATTCGCCAGTTGAAATGATTGAGGCACCAAAGCCCTCACCTTCAAATGAACTGCCGTCTTCAAGAATTAAATATCGTTTCATCTAATCACTTAGTTTCTCTTAATTCGGATAGCCGCTCTAGAAAGATCTGAGGTGGGTCTACCTGAAACTCAAGCCATTTGCCACTAGATGGTTGTGAAAAGCCTAGAACTTGGGCATGTAAAAACTGACCATGACCTTCCAGAGTATGGTGTGGTCCGTATAGTGGATCGCCAGCAACGGGATGCCCAATATAAGACAAATGAACACGAATTTGGTGCGTCCGGCCGGTTTCTAGTTGACAGCGGATTAAACTGTAGTCCTTAAATTGTTCTAAAACTGTAAAGTGCGTGACAGCATCTTTGCCATTTTCAACAACGGCCATCTTCTTGCGGTTATAATGATTGCGTCCAATTGGCGCGTCAATCACACCGCTATTCTCACTGAAGTTGCCATGAACAATGGCCAAATATTGACGCTTGTTAGTCTTATGGGCCAATTGATCTTCTAAACTTTCGCGAGCATTGGCATTTTTGGCAATCATTAATAAGCCTGATGTATCCTTGTCAATGCGATGGACAATTCCCGGACGAAAACCTTCAGGGCTATCTGCCAAATCTTTTGTATGATATAAAAGTGCATTAACTAAGGTATGGTCGGGATGTCCAGCTGCTGGATGCACCACCATTCCCTGCGGCTTATTAACGACAATAACATCTTGATCTTCATAAACAATGTCTAGTGGAATGTTTTCCGGAGTAACAGCCAAGGGTTTAAGTGCCGGAACAGTTACTGAAATTTGATCGCCGTTCTGGACTTTATAGGACACTTTTTCAAGTTTGTTGTTAACCAATATTTGTTTATCTTGAATTAACTCTTTGATCCGTGTGCGCGATAAGGTTGCAATTTGAGCTGCAATAAATTTGTCGAGCCGGCCTTGCTCACTCTTAACTTCAAGCTGATAGGTTTCAGTCATTCACGTTACCACTTTCATCAAAAAACAATAGATAAATAAAAATCAAAATAATACCAACAGTAATTGCCGAATCAGCAATATTAAAAATATTGAAATGGATAAAATCCACTTGTAACATGTCAATGACATATTTGAGGTGAATCCGGTCAACTAAATTACCAATAATTCCGCCTAAAACAAGGGCTAGTCCACAATCAAACAAACCATTTTTGTATTTAGGTTTGAATAAATAATAAAGACAAACACCAATTGCAAAGATGCTAATTAAATAAAACAGCCACATTTGTCCAGTGAGAATATTCCAAGCAGCACCATTGTTTTGGACATAAGTAAATGACAAAACATGCGGTATGACTTGATGAACCTCACCCAGGCTATAATTATTGCTAATAAAGGATTTAAGCCCCTGATCCGCAAAAACAACTACGAAAGAAATAATTAAATATAAAAATTGCATAAATAAATTTTAGAATAAACCGCTGATCTTACCATCGTTATCAACGTCAATATCAAGTGCTGCTGGATGCTTAGGCAATCCTGGCATGTCTAAAACATGTCCGGTCGTAATTACGATAAAGCCAGCGCCGTTTCTTAAACTTGCACCCTTAACATGTAAAGTAAAATCAGTTGGTGCTCCCAGCAATTTGGCGTTATCAGTGAATGAATATTGGGTTTTAGCAATGATAACTGGTAATTTATCTTTTCCAATCTTCTCTAATTCATGAATATCTTGCTCGGCCTTTTCGCTGTATTCAACACTTGTTGCGTGATAAATCTTTTCGGCAACTTTACTAATTTTAGTTTTAATGTCGTCATTTTCCTGATAAGTTGGCGTTAAGTCAGCTTTTCCGGAATTGGCTAAATCAACAACAGCTTGAGCAGCTTCAATACCACCTTTAGAACCTAATTCATGGTAATCAACAACCATGGCTTCAATTCCTTGTTCGTTAACCAATTGCTTTAATAAATCAAGTTCTGCTGGAGTATCAGTCGCAAACCGATTAATTAAGACGATTACGGGAACATTATAATTACGCATGTTATTCATGTGACGTTCTAAGTTCTTAAAACCGCTGCGTAAAGCAGACAGATTTTCGGTACCTAGATTGTCAGTTGAACCTTCAGCCTGATATTTTAATGCACGTACAGTTGCCACAACAACACTGGCATCTGGCTTTTTATCAAGTTTAGTAGAGACAAAATCCATGAACTTTTGACCGCCAAGGTCACTACCAAAGCCGGCCTCAGTTAAAGTATAGTCGCTGAGGTGTAAGGCAAGATTAGTTGCCATAATTGTGTTAGCCCCATGAGCGATATTGGCAAATGGTCCACCATGAACTAATGCGGGTGTATGTTCGATTGTTTGTACCAAATTAGGCTTGAGTGCATTAGAAAGAAGAGCAGCAATTGCACCTTGAAAACCAAGTTGTTTAACGTAAACGGGTTCATCATCTGTTGTATAACCAACTAGCATTTCCCCAACCCGCTTTTTCAAGTCATTAATATCTGTAGCTAAGCACAAAATGGCCATTAGTTCATTGGCAACTGTAATCGCAAAACTTGATTCGTGCTCAATACCATTGAACTTAGATCCTTGGCCAACCGTGACTTTTCGTAAACTGCGGTCATTAACATCAATTCCGCGCTTCAAGACAATCTTATCAGGATCAAGATGTAAGTCATTTCCTTGATAAATATAATTGTCAACAAGTGCTGCCAAAGTATCAATTGCGGCAGTTAATGCATGCATGTCGCCAGTGAAGTGCAAATTAATGTCTTCCATAGGAATGATCTGTGCTTGACCACCGCCAGTTGCACCACCCTTAAGACCAAAAACAGGTCCCATTGATGGTTCACGCAGAGCAATCATTGTTTTTTGGTGCAATTGGTTGTTAATGGCGTCGCCAAGACCAATCGTCATTGTTGATTTACCCTCGCCGGCTGGAGTTGGTGAAATTGAAGTCACCAAGATTAGCTTACCTAGATGTCCGTTAGCTTGAATTCTTTTAATAGCTGGCCAATTGATCTTAGCCTTGTCATAGCCATAAGGTTCAAGGTCAGTTTTGGCTAAACCTGCCTTAGCTGCAATATCATTGATTGGTAAAGTTTGTGCTTCTTGAGCAATTTGAATATCTGTTTTCAATTAGAATTCTTCCTTCTATTTTTAAAATTAAGTTGTCATATATCTGCTTGCCTTTTCATATTAGAATTTAGGTCCCACCTTTATTTAAAATCAACTGCTATTATAACAAATTTTAGGAACATTTTCTTTATTGCAGGTTAATTTACAGATAATAAAAATAACCAGCTTGATAGCTGGCTATTTTTTGACTTAATTTTTAGCAATTCGTAATAAATAATATTTTTCTAAATCGGCAACAGTAATTACATAAATATGCAAATAATGCCACTGCCAGAATAATTCAGGTTGTTTATTGCATGTTACTTTAGCTCTAAACGGCAGTTTCAAGTACTCTTTATTCCAATAAGAAGTTAAAAAGGTATAAATGAGCAAGATTACAAAAATTATGCCAAGAATTATTGCCGGCCAATTTTTGACGTGAGTTCCTTCATAGGCCAAGATTAAGCTGAGGAACAGAACGATAAATACCCAGCTAAAATAAACTAACCCTACACGGCCAAGAATAATAAAGTGTTTTTTATTCATTTAGCTACTCCTGATTAATATTCAACTGTGGCTTCCAAGTTGCTATGATCTGTTGTGTCATACAGTGTTCTCATGTAATTGCGGAATTTAGGATGTTGTGCTTCAAGCGTTCGGTAAGCTACCGAATCATGAATTCGGTCAAGTTCTTTCTGACTAATATGATTATGACCAGTGAAATAATTATAATTCATACTGAGAAATAACTCATTTACCTGTTTGATTAATGGTGGCTGATTTTCGGCCAAAGGATCAGGAATAGCAGAATTGCTGCTTAAATTACGCAACTGAATATCTTTTAAATATTGGTGAAAATGGGTCAAGGTATAATTCTGTTGCTGAACCTTAGTCAAATATGGCTCCATGGCAAAAGTTTTCCGTTGATACGTAACTTTTTCAGGATTTACTTGGACAACACCGTATGCTTGATCGTAAGAACAAAAGCTCGAAGTCACAACTTCAATTGTAGGTGTCTTACCAACCGGTCCAGCAATATTTTGTGCGTGAATATGACCAGAAAAAGCCATCTTGATGTCAAACTCTCTGCATATTTGCCTAAGCATTGGCGCATTATTTAAGACAAACCCGCGATTAACTGCAGGGTTATGAACATAAAGCGTGTGATGCATAAAGAGCAGAGGCCGTAAATGTTGTTTGCGCGCGTTGATTAATTGCTTCTCAAGCCAGACAAACTGGTCATCACTAATCTGCCCTGCAGTAATTGGCGAAGTGAAATTTTCTTGTGTGCCATAAATATTTGAATCCAGCATTATCAATAGATATTGCGGATTTAGCTGCACACTGTATGCCAGTGAATGTGGGTCCTGACTTAAACTGCAATCGTATGACGATTTAAAGATCTGCCGCCAAGCTGCGGGCCCAACTTGCGGAGTAAGAATTTGTTTTTCACCTTTAAAGCTGCGGGCCCAACCATCGTAAATATCATGATTACCAGGCAAAACTAATAGCTTAGTTTCGGTTAAACTACTAAAAATTTCTTGAAACTTCTGTGCGGAAATTAATTCCCCGTTAAAAGTGACATCACCAGTTACAATAATTGCGGCAGGCTTCTTTTCTTGGGCCATTTTACAAAAAGCACTCAAAGCTACTTCTTGATACACCAAGTCCTTACCTTGACTGGTGTTTTGCATGCGCACAAAAGCTGGACCATTGTCGTGAAGACTGTCCGCAATTAAATGTGTATCTGTAATTACCCAAAATTCAGTGTTTAACTTATCTGTAATCATTTTTTATTTGCCCAATATTGGTAGAAGTCTACGCGCAGGTTACCGTTAAATAACTTACGCTTTTTAGTTGCGCGTGCACCAAAACATTTTTCAAAATCAGGATCACCAACCAGGTAATATTGACTAAAGCTATCATACTTATGAAAAACTTCGCCCATTTGCTTATAGAGAGCTTCGGCAGATTCTTTATCCTTCAAACGTTTACCGTACGGCGGGTTGGCGATAATAATGCCGTTTTCTAAATCTGTCGCAAAGTCCTTAACTGCCACCTGCTTGAAATTAATATCCTGCAGCACGCCAGCATTGTGGGCATTTAACTTGGCAATTTCCAAAATTGACTGGTCAATGTCACTTGCCCAGATTGGCTGCTCTAAAGGTCGAACCAGTGTTTTTGCTTCTGCCAAAGCTGTTTCGTGTAAGCTGGTATCAAACCAGTCAAAACCATCAAAGGCAAACTTCCGCCAAGTACCTGGTGCAATATTTTTGGCAATTAATGCCGCTTCAATTGCCAGGGTCCCCGATCCTGTCATTGGGTCAATTAACGGATGAGTGCCATCATAAGGAGTTAATTTAATTAAACTCGCCGCAAAGTTTTCTTTTAGAGGTGCGCCACCGTGTTCAATTCTGTAACCACGTTTAAAGAGACTGGCGCCAGTTGTATCCAATGAAATCCGCGCTGTATCTTTATAAATGTGAATGTCGAGCGGATATTCATTACCACTTTCTGGCAAAAAGCCGCGCCGGTGATACTGGTCAGACATTTTGTTAACGATTGCCTTTTTGACAATTGACTGAATACCTGGTTCAGAATGCAATTTTGATCTAACAGAGCGGCCTTGAACCGGGAACTTAGCATCAATCGGCAACAATTCAGCCCAGTCAATATCATAAACTTGGTTATAAAGCGTCTCAAAATCAGTCGCCTTAAACTCCTTTAACAGAATTTTAACGCGGTCTGCGGTCCGCAGCCAGAGGTTAGTCTTAACGATGTCTTCTTGATTACCCTTAAAGAAAACCCGACCATTTTCTGTTTTAGTTTCATAACCAAGTGCTTGCAATTCTTTGGCAACGACACTTTCAAAGCCCGCGCCCATTGTTGTATAAAGTTGGTATTGTTTCATAAATAATCCTTTTCATTTCTTAAAAAAAGCGTTGAGCCCTTCGAAAAGCTCAACGCTGCCAGTGCAAATATTTATAAGCCACGTTCTGTTCCGGTAATTTTGGCAAAATCACCTTCAGCAGCCATCTATCTTTACTATAAAGTAATCCAACCTTTAGTTCAATTTCTTAGGTTGAGACGCCCCCACCAAATTTGGGTTGCACGCTCGCAGGGTTTACCTCGTTCCACCAGCAGCGTTTCCACTGCTGCTTCGTCACTGTGGCACTTTTCAGGATAGTCATGCATATCAAAGACTTAGCACTTTTTCCGCCGTAATCAAAAATTCTTTAGCTTATTGAGCTAAATACGAACACTACAAGCATCGCAGCTCGTGCGTGCGTGGACTTTCCTCAGCTTGGCATAAAGCCAAACCGCGACTGCTCAAAATTCACACTAAAAAAGATTATACCAAAAGAAATTACTTTTGTAACCCATAAACTTGTCTTTCCAGGTTATAAACCTTGCGTTCAAGTGCCGAAATGCGTTGAATTATCGCCATGTTAGTCGAATTTTCGGTTTCTTGATCGTTATCTGCAAAAGAGTTAAAGGTGCTTGATTGACTACTTGGAGTATACGTCCGAACAGTATCTTCGGTTGGTTCAGTTGGCGCAACGCGGCGTGATTTTGGCTTTTCTGCGGTTTTTTCTTTTTGTTGGTCATTGATTAATTTTCCTTGCAAATCACCAATTTGACCATAAAGATCCTCGATAATTTGTTCAAAAGTATCATAATCAGCAATCACCTTGTCTAAAAAGGCGTCAACTTCGTCTGGGTCAATCCCCTTAACTTTAGTTCTGAATTGCTTTTTTAAAATATCCTGTGTGGATAATTGAATATCATTTAAATCTGGCATAGTGACGACAACTCCTTTATCATACCCTTTTATTTTAGCAAAAAGAGTGCGTGCTTAAAACCGCAAATTTAACTTTAAACAAACTTTTAAGTTATTCTGAACGCTTTTTTTCTGCAAGACTTTCTTGATATTCTTCTGCTGCATCTTGTAAATCATAAAAATCGATTAATTCTAAGGGATAATCCTTGGTTTCTTGGTGTTTTTTGATTAAATTATAATCAAATTTCGGTTTACCCGGATTTTCAGGATCATAGATCATTAGTGCTTGATCTGTATGCATCAACATGAAATTTTGGTAGTTGCGCAGTTGGACTGGACTTTGATATGGATGACTTGACGTTGAGGCATAAAAATCAACTTGATTTTTTAAATTGAGAAATTTGCCTTGGTTAGTTTCATTCCAGCGGCCGGCGAATTCTTCATACGGTGTAATCATTGAAATGCGTAAAGGATAGCGGTCACGTAAGCTGATTGCAACCTCACTGGCC
This sequence comes from Lactobacillus sp. ESL0703, assembly GCF_029433435.1. Taxonomy (NCBI): domain Bacteria; kingdom Bacillati; phylum Bacillota; class Bacilli; order Lactobacillales; family Lactobacillaceae; genus Lactobacillus; species Lactobacillus sp. ESL0703. The sequence continues at coordinate 309,081 of NZ_JAQTIB010000001.1, read as the reverse complement.
CATTGCTCAACGCCTAGGTTAGCACCAGTAATTACCCAATCAAGCTGGCCATCTTCTAGTCGTTTTATCATGCATTTTTCCAGAACAAGCTTGATAATTTTAATCTTGGGATCTTTATCGCCAAAGGTACTCAACTCGTAATTTCTGTAACCGGTAACCCATAGTCGTTGCATAGTGAAACAGATAGCTCCTTGTTCAAAATTTTTTTCTTTATTGCTATAATGCTAGCAGGAGTGAGATTGATGGTCAAATATCCAAGCGGCAGTTTAGCCACATTTCGTAAATCAACTGAAGAACCCAAAATCCGCACAAATTTTCAGCACCGTAAAAACGTCAGTTTTTCGGGACGTGGAATGACTTTGGAACAAATGATTAACGAATCAAATAAATATTATCGTCTAAAGGAAATGGCCGTTGTTCACAAAAAGCCAACACCAGTGCAAATTGTGAAGGTAGATTATCCTAAACGGTCAAGAGCAGTAATTCGCGAAGCATATTTTCGCCAAGAGTCAACAACGGACTATAATGGAGTATATAAAGGTTATTATTTAGACTTTGAAGCTAAAGAAACCAAAAATAAGACGAACTTCCCGCTAAAAAATTTCCATGAACACCAAATTGTCCATTTAGAAGAATGCTTGAAGCAGCAGGGAATTTGTTTTACAATTATTGGCTTTACAAGCTTAAAACGGTATTTTGTCACTCCTGCTAGTTTTATTATTAAAGCTTGGTGGACTAAAGATAAAAGTTCAGTGACTTTATCCGAGGTAGAAAAGTGGTCAGTTGAAATTAAAAGTGGTTTTCAGCCTACGCTGCCCTATTTAATTGCTGTAGATCATTTTATTACAGATAGGAATATGAATAATGGCAAACAATAAATCTAGTTCAAATAATCAGCGCCAGTCGCGTCAAGAATATCGGCAAAAACAGCCCAAACCGTTGTGGCAGCGGATAGTTAAGTGGTGTCTGATAGCTGCGTTACTGCTAATTGTTTCGGGAATTGGTCTTTTTGCATATTATGCAAAAGATGCACCTAACATTAGTCAGGCCCAACTCGAAAGCGGTGGATCATCCGGTTTTTATACAACTAATGGCAAGTTTCTCTTATCACTTGGTTCAGAAAAGCGCATCTACGTTAAGGACAGTCCTAAGCTGCAGCTACTCAAAGATGCAATTGTATCGGTTGAGGATAAACGCTTCTATAAAGATAAGTTAGGTGTTGACCCAATCAGAATTGCCGGTTCAATGTTAACTAATGCTCAAAGCAAAAGCATTGCCGCTGGCGGATCAACAATTACTCAGCAGCTAGTTAAATTGACCGTCTTTTCTACTGATGCTTCGCAAAGAACATTGCGCCGTAAAGCCCAAGAAGCTTGGCTGGCAATGAAAGTTCAACGCGAATATACACATGACCAAATTCTGGAATTTTACATTAATAAGGTTTACATGAATTATGGTAATTATGGAATTGGGACTGCTGCTAATTATTATTACGGTAAGAGCATTGGTAAGCTTGACTTAGCTCAGACAGCATTACTAGCTGGGATGCCTAACAGACCAACTGCTTATAATCCATATACTTACCCAAAATATGCTAAATATCGCCGGGATATTGTCTTGGGTGCAATGCTTGATAATAAGAAAATCACGCAGGCGCAATACGATCAGGCACGCAAAGAGAGCATTAAAAAAGGTCTTAAGTATCATAGTCAAAAGGCGCAAACTAATTTGCGTAAAATTGATGACCCATATATTAAGGAAGCAATCGCTGAAGTACAAGCTAAAGGCTTTGACCCCTACCGTGATAACCTCAAGATTACAGTGAATATTGACCAAAAAGCTCAGAACAAACTTTATGAGCTTGCTAATAATGGTCAAGTGCCGTTTACCAGCGACCAAATGCAAGTTGGAGCTACCGTAGTCGATCCTAGCAGCGGTCATATTGTTGCGATTATCGGTGGCCGCCACTTACCTCCTGTCCAGTTAGGTCTTGATCGTGCTGTTCAGACTAGCCGTTCAACTGGGTCTTCAATTAAACCGGTCTTGGACTATGGTCCAGCAATTCAGTATCTAAATTGGTCAACAGCCAAAATGCTTGATGATAGTAAATACTATTACCCTGGTACCAATGTTCAGCTTTATGACTGGGATAACAAGTATGATGGCATGATGACCATGCGTCATGCCTTGGAGCAATCACGTAATGTCCCTGCTGTTAAGACTTTAAAACAGGTCGGTGTTCCGCGAGCTGCTGCTTTTGCCCAAAAATTAGGAATTAATGTTCCTAAGTCTTCCGGCTTGTCAGTAGCGATTGGGGCAAATGCTTCAAGTATGCAGATGGCTGGTGCCTTTAGTGCTTTTGCGACAATGGGCGTCTACCACAAACCGCAGTTTGTTTCTAAAATTGAAACTCCAGATGGTTTAACAAGAAACTATGATTCCGCTGGTGTTCGAGTAATGAGCAAGTCAACCGCTTATATGATTACTGACATGCTTAAGGGCGTAATTAAAACTGGTTCAGGTACTAGTGCCAAAATTGACGGCTTGCACCAAGCTGGTAAAACTGGTTCGGTTAAGTATTCTGACCAAGACTTAGCTCGCTACCCTGGCTATGCTTCAACGCCTAAAGATTCTTGGTTTGTTGGTTACACGCAAAGCTACGTCATGGGTGTTTGGACTGGCTATGATAATCTAAAAGACGGGACAATTTCTGGGATTGGTCAGCAATCTGCCCAATTATTGTATAAGAGCATGATGTCGTATCTGATGCAGAACAAGGCCAATGTTGATTGGCAAAAGCCGGATTCAGTTATTCGGGCAAGAATTGCTAAAAACTCTAACCCACCTGAAGTTTCTACAAGTGGACAGTGGCAGTTATTTGTTCGCGGTCATGCTCCAAGTGGAATTGTTGACGATAGCAGCAGCTATGATGAAGATGATGAGAAAGCTGATACAAATAGTTCTAGCTCAACGACTAATACGCAGGAAAACCATGCTGTAAATCAGCAGCACCAGCAACAAAATGGTTCTACTACACAGTCCCATGATAGTCAGCACCATACCAATACACATCAGAATAACCAAAATAACAATAATCAATCTGAACATCATCAGTCTAACTCTAATAATTCCTCATCAAGTTCAACGACTAATGAAGGATCAACAACGACAACGACTGAAAATAATTCAACTGCTAATAAGCAGCATCATTAAGTCAGATTAATAAGCAAAGAAAACCTCACGGTTAGTTACCGTGAGGTTTTTATTTTATTTAGTTAACTGGTTTAACTTCTGGGTAATCGTTGCTATTTCTTTAAGTTCGACAGTCGGATCGGCAATCATCTGGTCTCGTTTAAACTTGAGTAGTGCAATCTCCTCTTCCTTGTTATCACCGTTTGCTTGTAGATAAGCACCATTAAGCAATTGCCCACCTTGAATTTGCCATTTAGGCAAGTTGAGTTCGGCAATAAACTGCTGGTCATGTGACACAATAATTAGCGCAAACGGATAATTATTGATAAAGTCAGTTAGTGCCGTAATTGAACCAATATCTAAGAAATTAGTCGGTTCATCAAGCAAGAGCAGATTATGCCGACCTAACAAGACATGAGCTAAGTTAAAACAAACTAGTTGTCCGCCACTTAATTGTCTAATTGGTTCATTAAAAGCTGGCTCCAAATTCAAGTCGCCCAATAACTGAATTGTTGTACTGCGAGTGAAAATTGATTCGTGTAATAACTTGTCTAATATAGTCTCATTAGTTAATGAAGTTGTTAGGTCTTGGTTGAATAGCCCACTATTTAATTGCAGATGATAAATGCCAGACAGTTGCTGCTGGGCCAACTTTTTCAAAAAAACCGACTTACCGCTGCCATTAGGTCCAACCAAAGCAATTTTACTATCAGTTTGCAGTTTCAATTCATGATTAATTGTAAACAATTTTTGCCATTGCCAGCAAATAGTCTGCGGCTTAATGGTCACTAAGTTAGCTTTATTTGGCAGCTGCAACTCACTTAAATGAGTTGCAATATTTTTCAATGTAATTGGTTGTCGCTTGTGGGGATGCTTAATTGCCGCATTTTCTGCGGCTATTCTCTTTGTTAGAATGCGGCTTTGCCTTAGTAGTTTACGCTGCGTACCACTGGCGTCACCACGGGACTTCCAATCAGCAACTGAGATACCAGCTTTACGTTTCCGTGCGGTGTGACCCTGAGCTTGCTTACGTTGATATTCTTTTTGCAGTCGCTTGCGTTTTAATTCGTGTTGGTGGTCTTGAACTTCTTGATGTGCCTTTTTCTGAGCTGAAAATTTTTCATAAGCAACAAAATTGCCTTTAAAGACTGTGACTTTTTGCCCCTTCAATTCCCAAGTGCAATTAGTAACTCTGTTCAATAATTGCCGATCATGACTAATTACTAGCATAGGACAACTTAATTGCTGCAGCTGGTTAGTTAACCAGACTTGCCCAGCTTCATCTAAGTTTGAGCTAGGCTCATCAAGTAATAGTATTCTGTCTTTGTGCCCCTTTAACTGCTGAAAAGCACGTTTAAGTGCAGTCTTTTCCTTTTCACCACCACTTTGGTCTGTTTGCGGTAATAATTGTGGTACATAAATGGGGGAACAATTTTTAATAACTTGGCCATGTGCTTCTTCGGGTAATTGCAAGATCGTCCGCATTAAGGTCGTTTTGCCAACACCATTTGCTCCAATTAATCCGACTTTTTCATTGGAAGTAATTTTTAAATTAGGGATAGCAAATAGCTTTACTCCTTGATAACTAATTGTAAGATCAATAATTTTAATAAATTCCATAACTATCACACCTTAGTAATAATATTTTTAAATTATGGAATTTGTCCTAATAAAAGTTGATCTTTAACTAAAAATTGCTCTTGTTAGGCAACTTCCATCATATTTTGATTGACTAGTAAACTTCTCATCAGAATCACTTCCTTGTAAACGAATTTGTCTTACGACATCATGATATTTTTAATAATTTTATCATTAATTACCAAAATAAAAAAGACATAGCTCAGCTATGTCTTTTTAAGTTATCGTTGATACTTATTCTTTAATGTTTTACCGACCTGGCGTACAAACCAATTGGCAATACTTGGCGTGTCATCATTGTGTCGCCCAGGAAAGCCTTTAGAGAGTAAGTGAACTTGCGGATTGCGTTTAACCAAAAACTCTCTAAGCTCTGTAAAGGCATTGGGATCGTAGTCGTCGTTTTCCATGTAGCCCAATGCAAAGGTCGTATTAGTAAAGCAGCTGTTGGCAAGTTTGCGCCACATGTGGTCGTTCATTCGCTTCTGGGCTGCTTTGTCATTAGCACCTTCATTGATTAAAACCAAGTCACTGGCACATCTGAAATCTTCTGGGCGCTCAATACTAATATTTCCTGCAATTGTTCCAATATTTAGCAAAATCTTGGCGATCACAATTGCGCCGGGATTTAATTGCGAGCCATAATACATTGCCCCATAGGTACCCATTGACATTCCCGACAATACTAGGTCTTGATTAGTAAAGTTCAGCTTTTTCAAGTAGCTCTTAATGACGGCAAGTACTTTTTGCTCGAAATGATCGGAACCAATATAAAAGCCGCCGCCTTCATAACGCAAATCACTAATTAATAAAAACGGTGCCTGCAAGTTCTTCATCATTCGATAACCTTCAAATGATTCGGCTGTATGATAACCGCTGAAAATAACGTTTAATGGTGGCTTCAAGTCACCAGCATTAAACAAGTAGGCAATGTCTCCGCTCAAATGGCGGTCATCGTTTACTGTCTTAGCTCCAAGTACAATATTGCCGTACTTACCAAGTGAACGTCTAATATGGATATAGCCTAGGTGTAAATTACCTTCACCGCGAACATAAAATTGAAGAATAAAATAGGTTGCTTCTTTTAATCCGGCAATAACTAACTTGCCATCATGTAATTCTTTGCCGCTCTTACTAAATCTCCCAATTATTTTGCTTTGATTGAGTGAAAAACACACGGCTTCAACTTTTAATTCAACCGATCCTAATTGCTGAAATTCGATAATTATATCTTCATCCATTTCAAGGGGTAAATAGACACTGTGACGTAGTTCACCCAGCTTGGTCCATCCATGAGTTGCCGCAACTTTGAGGTCATAATAATTGTTACCGACTAGCTTGGCATTAGCCATAAATTGTTTTTGCAAGACGAATTCAGATAAAGTAATGCGGTACCCTTCGCCGCGACCGTAAAAATAATGATTGAGGGTAAACTGTAAGTTGCTTAAATCGGTCCCAAAATCGAGCTTAAAAGCCCCGCGTAAATCCAATAATCGTTGCACTTTACCGGATAATTTTGCTTGACTGCTATAGATTATCTGATTGGCGGGCAACTGCTTTAACAATTCATAATTTGTCAGCCACGAAGAAGTCTCATCTAACAGAAAAAAGGCGTCAGAATAATCTTCATTGAACTCTGATTTGTCAAAAATGGGTTCTAAATCATTCTTGTGCAAATTAAATGGTTCGGCCCAAACATAAGTAAAAGTTGTTAAAAATTTATCGGTTAAGTTATAGGACTGTTGACCACTGTGGAATAGGTATCGTTTTGCTTTTTTCATTTAAATCAGTCCTTTCCATTCCTTAACTAATTTTTCTGCTGAAAATTGCTCGATTAGTTTAACATCTTCAATTGCCGCATCATTCCAAGCCGAAAATTCACTTAAAAACGGCTCAAGTTGTTGAGCTAATCCAGTTGACTGTTTGATGCAATAACCGTTAACTCCTTCGTGCACCATGCCATTAGCCTGCTTGACTATCTGCGGAATACCGGCAGTAATAGCCTCTAGTTGTAAGGAAAAGCAAGTATTGTCTCCAGTATCTAAGTATAGCCGCACCTGCTGCAATAATTTTTTTCTAGCTTGATAATCGGCTAACTCCTTAAAGGTAATTCGTTTAATAGCCGCAATTCGTTCGGTAATCTTTTTAGCAGCTGCTTCATTACGCGGTTTTTGCTTGTCCAAGTTGCTAAGTTCTTGGTTAAATTGCTTGATTAAGATTTTAATTAATGCTTTTAAAAATTGACCGTGGACTAGGTCACTATCTGTAACAACAGTTACGCTCGGATATGCAACTAGCAGGTCGAGCAATTGATACAAAATCTTGGTAATTGTGTCGTAGCTACTGTGCCCGACACGCCAATAAATCAGTTGCTCGGCTAAATAATTGCTGTTGCTAAATGAAAAATCAGGGAAATATGGTGCAATAATTCGAGTTTGCTCTTGGCTGACGGGATAATTAGCTAGGAAGTTATCTTTGACACTATCGTTAGGAAAAATGTAAGTAGCATTAACTGCAGCTGTAGAAAGCTGCGTTGTGTCTTCTACCAAAAAGTAAAAACGCTGGTCTACTAATTGTTCTTGTAAACTAATGCTAGTATTCCAAGCATCAGCAATGATTGACTCAGCAGGATTAAGGTGCGGCTGGACAAATTCAGCGATTATTTCAGCTAAATTAGCATACTTTCTTTTCTTAAAGCGATTCTGCTGTGCTTTAGCAATTAAAATCTCTTTATCAGTAGCTGTCATTACCAATTCGTTCTGACAGTTAAACCATTCTTTTTTAAATGGCTTTTTTTGTTCTGCGGTTGAAAAATAACTGCGACTACTGCGAAAACCGCGAATATCATATTGGTCGCTAATTGATGATGAACCACTTATCTGCGTAACCGTGTCAACGCAGCCGTTTTTGGTCAACTTGACCTGTAATGCTGGCTGATTATCACGGTAATATGTCACAATGCCGCTTTGGCTATCGCCATAGGAAGGAACATAGTCAGATGCAAGGTTTAAATCCGTCAAAAACATAGGACTACCGGGAGCATCAATTCCCTGAATTTCATCAAAAATTGCACAATAATGCTGGCGAGTAATACCTGCCTGCTTAAGCAGCAATTCAGAATCAGGAAATTCATCAATTAAGAGCAATTGGCAGGATAATTTTGCCTTAGTAAAATTTGAATACAAGTTTAAAATGCTGTTTTCTTGGTAAAAATCATTTGTTACCCGTAAATTAGGAATTAAAGTTATCATTTTTCCACCTAATCATTAGTTCTTGGCCCACATGTTAATGACGTACTTACGTTCATTATTGAGTGTTTGGTATTCTTGCTTAGCGGCATAGACAATCGTAATAATAATGAATGCATTACCGATAAATGGTGTCAAGTTGGCTAATTGGTGCCATTTCAGTCCCAATATCAGCGGCCACACGCTAATTAAAATTAAAAATAAGCTGCTAACCCAAGTTAATCTGATAAAGTGTTGCAGTAAAAAGCTTTCTGTGTCAGCCCCAGCAACTGTTTCGTAAAAATAACAACCGGATTCTTTTAGCTCTCTTGTCTTAACACTTGGCTGCAGCGAGATAATACCAAAGATAAAGTTCAAAATTATGATTATCAATACATAGAACAGAATGCCGCTTACCTGGTTGAGCGACGTTAGACTAAGAACGATATTTTTGAATTTTTTAGCATTGCCTGATAACATTCGCGGCAGCATAAAGAGCGTGTTGGAAAACATAAAGGGCATGGCACCACCTAATAGTAAGCGCATCGGAAAGAATGATTCCGCAAAGTTACTGGTTAACATTGGGTTGCGTAAAGGAAGCCGTTCCTCAGCTCTAGTTAGGATTAGTCCGCACGGAATTAATAGTATAACGACTGCAAAAACAATAATTAGATTGTTGGTTGTAAATTTGTAAGTGCCGTTGCCCCAACCGTGCTTGAGAATTGTCGGCAATGACACCAACAGCTGCGGTAACATCAACATTGCCGAGCCGCCAATTCCTTTTTCTGAATTAAGGTTAGCTAAAAAGACAGCAATCATTGCTCCCGCAATTAAAACGATAGTTGTTAGTAAAAAGCTGACATTATGACCAAAAAAGCCAATGTAAATCAGTGCAGGCCGTAAATTGTAGGCATACATAATTCCCTGCAAAATTCCGAAAAACAAACTTAAAAAGTTAATTAAAATCCCGGTGTCGTGAGCAGACATGTTTCTTAACTTAGCAATATCTAATGAAGTTATTGCCTGTAAAACAATGTTAGCGGACATATAGGGGCCAATGCCTAGCATTAATAGCGAGGGCCGATTAGTTTGCGCCCCAGTGTACATCCCGATTACCCGTAAAAGAGTGTTTCTCCTTAAATAATGTTCCGCAATTTTAGTAGACACGAATGGAATAATGATAAACTGTCCCAAACAATAAACTGCCACCAAAAAAAGCAACCACAGAATTCGTTTTTGTAAAGTTCGCTTTTTCATCGGCGCATTGCCCTCCTATTTCTATTCTTTACCCAAGTTACTGTCACTATGCAAAATAAATCTGCATCCCTTCATCAGAGCTTCCATCAGTGTCCGAACATAAGACGTTTCTCATTACCCGCTGAGCAATATCCTGCCGCATCTTAATAAAACTGTTTAGCGCATCTGTCTGATACTGATACATCGGATTACTTTGTCCTGTAGTTTTTTGTTCAGTTTCTACCCGTAAAGTCTCTAGTGTATCTACCTGCGTAACCCAGGAATCATCAATTGCCTTTAGAATTGTCAGCTTCTCATAATAATGCCAAGCTTCCTGATTTTTGAATTGCTTTTTCTTCTTATCTAAAGCAGCAAGCATGATCTTTTTAAGCTCCTGCCGATAGCTAGATGAATGACTAATGTTAATCTGCGTCACAAATTCCGGATCAATATTCTCTAATAGATAATCCATAATAGTTGCTGTCTGCAAATTGTCTTCGGCTGCAAAATTATCAATTGCCTGCTCACTGTTCGTAATTACTAATTCATCAAGGTCTTGGTATTCTTCCATAACTTGTGCACGTGCATGATAGACAGCCTCTCGCTGCAGACGCATAATCTCACCATATTGCAACGTCATAAACCGTGAAGATTCATTTTGGTGGGCAACATTCTTTTGCAAATTATCAAATAAATGCTGATACCGTAAATGTCCGGTAATTTGTTGAGCAGACTGCTTTTCGTGGCGTCTAATTGCCTTACTAATTCTGGAAGACGGAAACTTATTAACTAGTTGATCCTGTAGAGAAGTATAAAAAATCGTCGTTCCCGGTTGTCCTTGCCGACCAGCACGCCCTCTTAATTGGTTGTCAATTCGCTTGATGCTCATTCGCTCGGTACCGATAACTAACAGACCGCCTAATTTTTTAGCTTCGTCAGACAGAACAATATCAGTCCCGCGACCAGCCATCGACGTTGAGACAGTTACCATTCCTACTTGTCCCGCGACCGCAATCATCGCTGATTCTTGAACAACACTACGTGCATTTAACAAATTATGAGGTATGTGTTCACGAAATAGTAAGTCAGAATATAGGTTAGATAATTCCAAAGAACCGGTTTCGATTAATATTGGGCGTCCTTTTTCATGGTTTTGCTTTACTAATTTTAACGAGCTCAATAGCTTCGCCTTATTAGTGAAAAATATCTGGTCAGGTTTATCTTCCCGAATACTTTCTTTATTAGTCGGTACCTGTACAACAGCTAGGTTATAGATACGCATCAATTCACTCCGATCAGTTGAAGCCGTCCCGGTCATTCCCGCTAAACTTGTAAACATACGGAATAGGTTTTGATAGGTAATTGTCGCAATTGCTTGCTGCTGGGGAGTGACCTCTAGTCCCTCCTTAACCTCAATTGCTTGATGAAGACCTGCCTGCAATTGCATACCGTTCATCTTGCGACCATTATTGTCGTCAATCAGGACAATTTTGCCGTCATCTACCAAGTAGTCTTGATCGCGTTTTAAAACATAATTTGCCTTAAGAGCTAAATACAAATAACGATAGATGTCAGCGTATTTTTGCGCTAGGATATTAGGCACCCCATAAAACTCACTAGCTCGCTTAATCCCTGTCTTCAAAAACCAGACTTTCTTTCGGTCTTTACTGTAGGCAAAGTCACGCTTCTCTTTTGCCGTCTTAATAAAGGTATCTGCCAACTTAGGATAATTTGATTGTCCCTTAGGCCGACCAGAGATTACTAACGGTGTTGAGGCAAGATCTAGTAAAACCGCGTCAACTTCATCAATTAGGGCAAACTTAAAGGGCGGCATAAATTGCTTTTCGGTTGTTGACACGAGGTTATTGGTTAAATAATCAAAGCCGAAGGTGCCACTATCGGTGTAAACAATATCAGCTTGGTAAATTTCTTGCTTTTGTTCGTTATCAGTCGCGTCTTCACTATTGTAGCTAACAGTTAAGCCTAGCCAGCGATATACTCGGCCCATATTGGTTGCGTCACGTTTTGCCAAGTAGGAATTAGCCGTAACTAAAAAGTTCCCAGGACCTGTTAAGCCATGCAAAAACATTACCATCGTTGCGGTAAGTGTCTTGCCTTCACCGGTTTTCATTTCAATGACATTATTGTAGTGCATTGCCACAGCACCAAAAATTTGCACCTTAAACGGCCGTAACCCCAGCACCCGTTCATCTGCAACACAGACTAAGGCGTAAGCTTGCACTAAAAGTGAATTAAGTGAAGCGCCTTGCTGGTACTGCCGTTGCAGTTTCTTTGTTCTAGCCTTAATTTCGTCATCACTCAATTCAGCAAATTGATCGCGCAATTTCATAATTTGGGTTGTCTTTTGCCAGTAGCGGTGATTTTTTAAATATGACTTCATGTTTTTTCTCAGATTATCTAACTAATAGTTGAATTAACGGATAAACCGCGCCAATAATAATTCCCAGTCCTAACAGTAAACTAACCAAGATAGTTAATTTTTCTGTTCTTGTCTTGTGGTTCTTTTTAACTATTGGATATTTATTTTCTTCATTCCCAAACTGCTTTTGGATTTTTTCATCAAGTGGACTTTTCATCAAATCAGCCTCCTTGTTAATAAGATAAAGCTTTATTGTGTCTCAGAAACAGACTTTAGCTGGGCAACAATAGTTTTTGTTATGTCATCATGTGCCCGTTGCTTAATGAGCTGCCGCAACTCCGCGTTAGTTAATAGCTGTGACAATTCATTAACTAGCTGTGTTAAATCATCAGCACTCAATACAAATTGTCCATTTTGGTCAAGCGGCAACGTGATGAACACATGATTGTAGTTTTTGTTAAAGTTCAATCGCTGCACTACATCAGCCTTTGACTGAATGTGTAATACAAACGGCTTATTGCTGCACTTCTTAGTTTGAATTTTAATTAAGCGAAACGCAGTATGGCAGTTTAACTGAATATTCCATTTACTCATTGTTTTAGTTTTGGCAAGGATAACAGCGCTAAATTCAAACTTATGGTTGTTTAAATTAATCAGATCAAGTTGATAATTCTTTGTTTCTGGTAAGACAGTGAATACGCCGCCCTTTTGCTCAAAAACATCATGCTTAAGCTGGCCATTACCATCATCAAACTGGGTCACAGCTAATGACAATGAATTATGAGGTTCTTCAGTGCTATTAATTAAAAATTGGTATCTTTGATTAGCTTCAAGTATTGGTAAATACATACTTGGAATTTCATCAAGAGCCAACCGCGCATTACGCCAAGTTATTAATGGCTGTCCCGGCGACAAAATGGCATTTTCATAACTAATTTTATCGTCGCCAAAATTAATCTTAGCCCCGTAAGTATAGAGATAGAACAAATTTAAGGGACAAAAAAAGAGATAGACATTTCCCACAATCTTAGACCTCATAATCATTAAATAAACTAATGAACGATAACTATAATATTCATTGATATACTAAGATTATTATAACATAAACCGCCTACATTTATTATAAAATCTGAATATATAAAAACACCCAATATCTATCTTAAATTCGATAAATATTGGGATGTTTTAACTAATATTCTTAATGATTAGAATTAAATATTACCTGCGGCAACATAGATACCATTACCAATGTAGACGAAGTCTCTGCCTCTAATTCGTTTGATAGTGTATACCTTAACTAACTTGCCTTTCTTCATTACCTTTCTGTTCATTCTATGCCCCTTCTTATTGTAGTAGAAGGCATTGTGAACTAAGCGTCTCTTAATTCCGGCAATATTACCTGCAGCAACGTATCTACCTTTACCGATGCTGTAGAATTTCCGACCTTTAATTACTTTAACGCCGTAAATTCTGATGGTCTTTCTTCTTCTTAAGACCTTCTTACCAACACGCTTGCCCTTCTTGTTGTAGATGTAAGCATTGTGGATCAGAAGCTTATCTTCAGGAGCGTAGCTGTTACTACCGCTGTTTGAAGCTGAATTGCTTGCGGAATTAGATGCCGAAGTGCTGGTTGAACCAGGATTTGAAGTCGAACTAGAAGTTGAGGTTGAGTTGCTCGATTGCGACATAGTCGTACTGGTTGAAGTAGATACACTTGCACTAGTAGAACCAGACAGACTAACTGAAGTCGATGAAAGACTAGCTAAACTGTCACTAGTTGATAGTGAAGCAGATTGGCTAACTGATTGACTGATGACAGCTAAACTACTTGAAGCAGAAGCACTTACTGAACTTAGGCTGCTTGATGCTGACGTGGATGCACTAGATAGACTTTCAGAAGCACTCTTTTCAATTAGACTTACACTATTTGAAAGTGACTCTGAAGTACTACCTGATGCCTGTTCACTATTCTCAACACTAGTTGAAGTAGATGCACTGGCACTAGCTAAACTTGCACTTATTGAAGCACTTAATGAACTTAAACTAGTTGAAACTGATGACGATGCATTGGCTAAGGCAGAAGATGCTGCACTTTCAGCCGTACTTTCACTAGTTAAAACTGATTCCGAAGTGCTAGTTGAAGCCTGTTCACTATTTTCAACACTAGTTGAAGTTGATTCACTGGCACTAGCTAAACTTGCACTAAGTGATGTACTTAATGAACTTGCACTAAGTGAAGCTTCAGCTGATGCGCTGACCAATGTAGAAGTTGCTTCACTTTCAGCTTTACTTTCACTAGTTGAAACAGATTCTATAGTACTGGTTGAAGCACTTTGACTTTCGACAACACTGGTTGAAGTTGAAGCCGATTCATCAATTAAGCTTTGACTATGTGATGCACTTACTTCGGCTAAACTGCTTGAAGCTGATGATGATGCATTAGCTAAGCTAGAAGCAACTTCACTTGCAGCCGTACTTAAACTAGCTGAAATTTCTTCTACAGTGCTGTTTGATTCACTTGTACTGGTAGAAGCTGAAGCACTTGCTGAAGTGCTACTATTTGCTAAGCTTTGACTAGTTGATGCACTAGAAGAAGCTAAATTGCTAGATGAAGCAGTACTATCACTAACTGAGTTAGCTTGACTAGTTGAAAGTGAAGAAGCTGCACTTAAAGAAGCTGAAGCTAATGATGATGATTGCTCTGATGTATAGCTAGTGTTAGCGTCAGAAAGTGATGATGCATCACTAATAGAAGTACTTTCACTAGCAGAAACACTACTTTCAAGTGCAGTTGATGCAGAAGTAGATGCACTAGCTAGGCTTGCAGAGATGCTATTTGCAACTGAATTTGCACTAGCTGAAATTGCCTCTGAAGTACTGCTTGATGCCATTTCGCTATCAGCAATGCTAGTTGAAATTGAAGTACTTGCATTAAGTATGCTTTGACTAGCTGATGTACTTGCTTCCTCTAGGCTAGTCGAAGCTGAAGCTGATTCAGCAGCCAAACTAGAAGCAATTTGGCTTGCTACTAAACTTGCACTATTGACAAGTGAGGCAGCAGCACTAATTGATGCACTTATATTGTCAGCAATGCTGGTTGAAGTAGATGCACTTACTGAAGCACTCTCACTAGCTAAGCTTGCACTAGTAGATGCACTTGCTGAAGATAGGCTGACTGAAGCTGAAGCTGATTCAGCTGCCAAACTAGAAGCAGCTTCACTAGCACTAGTTAAAAGTGACATTGCCGTACTGATTGATTCACTTACACTATTAACAATGCTAGTTGAAATTATTTGACTAGCTGACTCACTTATACTTGCTAAATGTTGACTAGTAGATACACTTGCTGACTCTAAGCTTGCTGAAAGTGATTCTGATGCACTGATTAAACCAGAAGCAACTTTGCTTGCAGCTGTACTTGTACTTTCTGAAAGTGACACTGAAGTGCTGGTTGAAGTACTTCCACTCTCGCTAAGACTTGATGAAGCTGATCCACTAATTGAAGTACTTACACTAGATAAACTTTGACTGAGTTCTTCACTTGCAGAAGCTAGACTAGCTGAAGTTGAAGTTGATACACTAGACAAACTGGTAGAGATACTGTTTGCAACCAAGCTTGCACTTTCTGCAACTGACTGAACAATACTTGCTAACTGGCTTTCACTACCTGATACGCTTTGTGATTCAGATACTGAAGTTGACATGAACTTACTAATCGAATTTGAAAGTGATGCACTAGCAGAACTTAAACTTTGTTCAGCAGATAAGCTGTAACTTGCTTGAGCACTGTATACTTCCTGTAACGAAGTTGAAGCACTTGTTGATATAGAAACGCTGAGGCTATTTAAGCTTGCTGAAATTGATGCACTAGCAGAAATCAAACTAGTTGATGCAGATTCACTAAGACTAGTTATAGTACTAATGCTTGCTGAAACTGCACTTGATAAACTAGTCGAAGCTGATGCAAGTTCACTTGAAGTGTATTCACTATTAGCGTTAGACATTGATGTACTTAAACTTGCTGAAGTGCTGTCGCTAAGTGAAGCAAGTGTTGATGCTGCAAGTGATGCACTAGTTGAAATTGATTCAAGGGTACTCGTAGCAGTACTTAAGCTTTCTGAAGCGGAATCTTCCAAACTAGTTGAAATTGAGCTAGCGAAGCTTTCAAGATTACTGATACTGGTTGACAGTGAATTTTCTAAACTAGTTGATAGTGAATTAATACCACTTTCAGCGATACTTTCACTTGTTGACAGTGATGTTTCTAAACTAGCTGAAGTACTTTCACTGACACTAGTTGATACACTATTCAGCGTGCTTTGCAATACACTTAAACTTTGTGAGAGTGATGATGCAGTACTTGCTGATTCACTAGCCAAAGTTGAAGCTGATTCAGAAACAACTGCCGATAAGCTATCGCTTGCACTACTTAATGATGTTGAAATTGAAGTCGAAGCTGAATTGTAAGCATCAAGTAAACTCTGTGAAGTTGATGCACTTACACTAGCAATACTTTCTGAAAGAGAAACACTGGCTGCTTCTAAACTTTGGCTTTGCTCAGATAAACTAGTTGACAGTGAATTCGACAGGACGCTTAAGCTGGTTGAATTTGAAGCAACAGTACTTAAATTAGTTGAAGCTATGGTACTTAGACTAGCTGACACGTATTCACTTGCTGAAATAACAGTAGAAAGGCTTGCTGATAGACTTGATAATTGTTCTGAATTATATTCGTCAGCTGCCTCAGATCTAGAATTACTTTCACTAACACTAGTTGATTCACTTGCAGAAATTAAGGTCGACAAACTAGCAGAAAGTGATACAGAATCAAGACTTTCTTGACTAGTGCTGGTTGAGAACAGTTTAGAAAAACTAGTTGACAGTGACTCAAGAGTGCTGGCAAGAATGCTGGCACTAGTTGAGGTTGATGTCAATAAACTAGCTGAAACCGAATTAGCATAACTTACGGCTGTTGACAAACTAGTCGAAGCTGAGTCAACTAAACTGGTTGATAATGATGCAGCTTGACTTTCTACTAAACTTTGTTGGGTAGATTGTGAAGCAATCAAACTGTCTGAAATCGAAGTTGCGGTACTTGTCGCAATGCTCAAACTAGTTGATAATGAATTAACCAAACTGGTTGAGTATGATGAAAGTTGACTAGCTGATGTACTTAAACTATTAATCGTTGAAGTTTGGATACTAGTTGAAAGAGAAGCTGCAGCACTTGCCGCTGTACTAGCAACAACACTCAAACTGGCTGAATTTGAAGCCGAAGTCGAAGCTGCAGCTGAAGCAATATCGGAAAGAATATCCTTAGTTCCCCAACTTTGATCTTTGGTCAATGAAGTTGATTGCGACTTCTTAACTGTTGTTGACTCAGATAGCTGATCGCTTTGTGAATCAGTAGTTGAGTTACTCGTACTTGTTTGACTAACTGATTGAGCAGTGTCTTCTGAAGCACTTGAAGAATCAGAGTTAGAATTCGTCGTACTCTGTGATGAAGCGCTTTGGGAAGCTGGAATTGCTGCTGACTTGGCATTTGCCAAGACATCATCAGTAGTTGTTACCTTACCTGTTGTTACACTTGCGGCATGAGTAACACTTGGTGACACAGCAAGACCGCCGAGGACACCACCAATTGTTGCAGTACCAGCTGCAACAATATTTCTAGTTATCTTATGGACTTTATTTCTATGTTTTTTATTTAAGAGACTTTGTTTCTTTTTATGATTAGAGCTCATTATAAACCTCTCCTTAATAATAAATTTATTATATAGTATATATATTTATACCACTTTCATTATATAGCCAAATATCACTATATTGCCAAAAAAGTCGATTAAATAACAACATAAAATAAAGCGCATACATAGTTTTAGAATATACAAAATGTCGATATAAAAATGATATGATAACTTTTAGAAAAACAAATTAAAAAACACTGCGTATGTAAAAACAAAGCAGTGTTTTTTGCGAAAATAATTTCGCTTTCAAGTTTTACTATATTACTTTAAATATGTATACGGATCGTCTTTATCCCGCGCCGTCATTGAGTAACGGCCAAACAAAATCATGGCGTGGTGCGTATGAATCCATTCGTCAGGTGGTAAAATCTCTTCTAGTCTTTTTTCAATTTCAAGTGGTTTAGCATCTTGTGGGACAATATGAAATCTCTTAGAAATACGCGAAACATGGGTATCAACCGCAATTGCTGGTACACCAAAGCCATCTGCTAAAACAACATTAGCAGTTTTGACGCCAACTCCTGGTAAAGTAACCAGGGTCTTTTTATCTTCAGGAATTTGGCAGTCATATTTATCAACTAAAATTTGTGCTGTTTCCTTGAGGTGCTTGGCCTTAGAATGATACAAGCCAATCTTAGAAATATGATCTTCAATATCTTCAATTGTTGCCTGTGCCAGTTCAACTGGGGTTGGATAATCCGCAATAAATTTGGGCATTACCCGATTCACCATTTTATCAGTTGTTTGGGCACTCATCAGGACTGCACAAAGCAAGTGAAAATTATTGTCCCAAATCAATTCACTTTTGGCATCAGGATACATCTTATTAATCGTACGCAATACTTTGCGTGCTTCTTCAGTGCTTAATAATTCTTCTTGTGACATTAACGGTTCCTTTGTAAAAATTTTTGAACTTGTGCGACGGTTTTGAGATTATGTCTTTGCCAATTTAACAAAATTCGGTCAACATATTTTAAGCTGTATGCTTGCGACAAAACCGCTTCTCGCAATGCTAATTTAATAATTTCTGGATCATAGTGGTCAACACTAAGCCAAGCAGCAATTTCTTCGCGCTCGATTGGACTTAAATAGCGCCCAAACTCAATTTCAAACTGCCGTGCAAGTGTATTAAGCGGATTATTATCTAAACTATCACTAACTTTTTCGGTGTGGTCCTGATGACTTTTAATCATTACGTTAGTCGTTAAAAAGTCATCAAGCTGTTGGTAAAGATTAGCCAAGTTATAAAAATTCCCAATCCGTCCCTGGTTATCAGTTAATTGGTCAATTGTTAAATAATTTTGGTCAATCAACTGTTGGATAATACTTGCCACCTCACCAGTTGAGAGATTAGTATTAGCCGCAATTTGTTCATTTGTTGGGAAGTTTTCTCCTTTTTGAGCAAAGGCTTCTAACTGAATGATTAGAATTAATTCAGGATCACTGATTTTGAGCTGTGGGTAATAAGCAATTAGACCATTCTGAAGTGTAGTAAAACCTAATTTGCGAAAATCATTGTAGTGCAATTAAATTCTCCCCTTTAAAAAAGTTGAACTAAAAATTTTAGTTCAACTTTTAATTATATTCTATTAGTAACTCTATGGCTCAATGCGGTTAATCATTCTTGGGAATGGAATAGCTTCACGAACATGGTCTAATTTACAAATCCAAGCAATTACCCGTTCAAAGCCCATGCCAAAGCCAGAGTGTGGCACACTACCATACTTACGTAAGTCAAGGTACCAGCTGTAGTCATCTTCGTTTAAGCCGGCTTCAGCGATTTGCTTCTTCAAGATTTCATAGTCGCTTTCACGTTCTGAACCACCCATGATTTCACCATAACCTTCAGGTGCCAAAACATCGGCACATAGGTATTCCTTAGGGTTTTCTGGGTTCTTCTTCATGTAAAATGGCTTAATAACCGTTGGGTAATTTACGATAAAGAATGGTCGGTCAAATTTTTCGGAAATGAAAGCTTCATCAGGAGAACCAAAGTCGTCGCCCCACTTGAAGTCACGACCAGCTTCTTGAAGCATCTTAACAGCATCATCGTATGACAAACGAGTGTAGTTGCCTTCTGCAGCTGGTTCAAGCTTCTTAGGATCACGACCTAAAATTTTCAGTTCATATTGGCAGTTATCAAGAACTTGCTTAACAACATAAGACAAGAATCTTTCTTGAATATCAAGTGACTCATCTTGATGCATCCATGCCATTTCTGGTTCCATCATCCAAAATTCTGTTAAATGACGTCTAGTCTTGGATTCTTCGGCTCTAAATGTTGGACCAAAGGTGAAAATTTTACCAAAAGCTTCAGCACCAACTTCGCCGTATAATTGACCTGATTGTGACAAGTAAGCATCCCCACCAAAGTATTCGGTATGGAATAATTCAGTAGTGCCTTCTGGTGCAGAATGCATAAAAATTGGCGCATCAAATTTGACGAAGCCTTCATTTTCAAAGAAGTCAACTGTTGCTTTGAAAATAATGTTTCTAATGCGCATAATTGCAAATGGACGCCGACTTCTTAACCATAAGTGACGGTGATCGAGTAAGAAGTCGATTCCGTGTTCCTTGTTTGTGATTGGGTAGCCTTCGTTGTTAGTGACTACTTTTAAGTCCGAAATTTGAATTTCGTAGCCAAAGTGTGACCGTTCATCTTGATGAACAGTACCTTTAATGTAGAAGCTAGCTTCTTGGTGCAATGATTTTGCAGCTTCAAATACTTCTTCGGAAACGTCATTTTTTCGGATAACTCCTTGGAAAAACGCGGTACCATCACGCAATTGCAAGAAAACAATTTTTCCACTTGAACGTTTGTCTGTCAGCCAAACATGCATCTTAACTTCTTCGTCAACATGCTTGGAACAGTCTCTAATTGAAATTAATTCTGTCATAAATTCTTATTCCACTTTCCTTATTGTATCAACTTAATCATACCAAAGTTTTACCTTTTGCGCGACTTAACCGATAAATTTTCCGGTTTTAAATTCATATAATTTGTAACTATAATCACCTGCCGCATTTTTAGCAGTTA
Source organism: Lactobacillus sp. ESL0703 (assembly GCF_029433435.1). Taxonomy (NCBI): domain Bacteria; kingdom Bacillati; phylum Bacillota; class Bacilli; order Lactobacillales; family Lactobacillaceae; genus Lactobacillus; species Lactobacillus sp. ESL0703. The sequence continues at coordinate 288,627 of NZ_JAQTIB010000001.1, read as the reverse complement.
CTTCCCAAACTGGCTTATTCTGGTACCAGCCTAAGTTAACCTCATTAATCTTACCACCAGTATGCTTTTGATTGAATTCTGCTCTAATCGTAGTTTCACTGACGCCCTTTTTAGCAGGATAAAGGTAACCCTTCTTGGACCCAGGCAAGTAAATAAAATAGTACTTACCATTTTTCTTACTAATACCCTTGACGGCATAGCTATTAACTCCGCGGTCGAGATGATAATGTGCTTCTACCAGCGTAATTGGCGTCTTACTGATTGCGATCTGCTTAACATTCTGGGTTTCGTTACGTTCTGGTTGACCTGCTTGGTAAAAAAGGGCCACAAATGCAAAGTAGAGCAATACTACAATGATTACCACCCAAGTAACGAACTTAATTGTTTGTCTTGTATCATCTTTAATCATAATTAGCCAACTTATCTCGTAACTCCTTTAAACTGACTTTTTGTGTTTTAACTGGAATTGCATCCAGAAATACTTTACCATAATCTCGCTGCCAAATGCGCGAATCCAAAATGACAAATTGGCCGCGGTCTTCTTCGCCGCGAATTAACCGACCCATTCCCTGCCGAAAGCGAATAACAGCGCGCGGCATTGTATCAGTTTGAAAGACATTGAGCCCTTGGTCCTGCAGCCTTTTTTGGCGCAATTTAACTTCTGGCTGATCCGGCGATTCGAACGGTAATTTAGCAACGATTACCAGGTCAATACCACATTGGTGGAAGTCAATGCCCTCCCAAAAGCTGTCGGCACCAAGAATAATCGCTTGGTTAGCAATCGCGAACCTTTTGGCAATTCTATTGTTGGATCCCGATAGTCCTTGAGCTAAAATCTCAAAGTCCTGCAAGTTGGGTGAGTTTAAAATCGCGGTAAAGACTTCTTTAATCTGGTCTAAATTGGTCATTAGCACCAGCACATGCTTTTTCTTACCCAAATCATTGGTCAAAATATCTGCCAGCAGTTCATTATATTGATTATCGGCAAAATCCGGCATGTCTTTAACTGATAAGACCTCAAGGTGCTTAGCCAACTTGAATGTACTTTTGCCAATGTATTCCTTAGGCATTAAATCGGCTAAGGCCAGCTGGTTAATTGCAAAGGCAAAACTATTCTCACTGGTTAAAGTTGCACTGACAAACAATAGGTGGTCAAAGCGGGCATAAATTTGCTTTAACTCACTGCTGGCATCTAGCATTAACCAACTAATATTAGCACTAAGCGGATCTTGCGGATTGGTCAATGTAACGATAAATCCTTCCTGCTGCAAATTAGCTTGGTCGTGCAGCAGGTCAGATAACTGGTAGCTCTTTTCAATGTAAAAGTCGAGCCGGTCAAGCTGGGCAGTAATCTCTCCTAAAAGCGCATCTTCATCATTGGTGGTGTCGCCAGCTTCCTTATCCAGTTTAAACAAAATTTGGTTAAGTTCTTGGCGGACACTTTCCAGCCGCCGTTGAAATTCACTCAGCCGCGCCCTGAAGTCTCCTTTTTTAGGGAATAAGTCTGTCCCTTGAAAACTAAGGAGCAATTTTCCATTTGCCAGTAAGTTCTGATTAAGTGCCTGCTCTTTTTGCCCATACAACATTTTCTGCAGACTATTCATCGCGTGAATTAAGTCGAGCAGTTCCGGATTTAACTTTTCTAGTAAAAAGTTAAGCTGTGAGTCATTGCCGTATTGATTTAAAATGCTGTCATCAGCGTAATACAGTAAGTTGCGAATATGACTAAGCACACCCCAAAGCGATTCAAACTGAAATGAATCGTTACGTGAAGTAATCACATTGTCGACAAATCTGTGGGCCTCATCAACTACTAAGTAAGGGTTCTGCCCCCAGATTGAATCATTATAATGGTTAGCCAAGTAAGCGTGGTTAGTTACCAAGATATCGGCTTGTTCCTGCCGTTGCCTTGCCAAATTCCAAAAGTCAACGGCCGCAAAATTACTGCCCACACGAGCATCCCCAGGGTGCGTCACTTCTGTAAATAATGGTGCACGATAATTGGTCAATTGTAACTCATCTAAGTCCCCTGTTTTGGTTTGCGTTAACCATACTAAAATCCGCATCTGCAAAATCAAGGTCGGCTTGTTTTGCGTTCCCTGATAGAGACTTTGATAAAAGCCGTCGAGGTCAAGGTAGTGGCTGCTTGACTTAACCACTTCTGCAGTCAAGTCAAGCTTAGTAACTGCCAGCATTTGCGGAATTTCTTGACTAATAACCTGATTTTGCAACACCTTAGTTGGTGTTGCAATGACAAGCTTTCGGCTGGAATACAGCTGGTAGGCATAAGCGAATAAGTAAGAAAAAGTTTTCCCAGTACCATTAGGGGCCTCAACCAGCATTGCGCGCTGCTTACCATCACGTAAAAAGCCATTAATCTGGTTAATCAGGTCAACCTGCGGCTGGCGATAATTAATTTTGCCTTTAAATAACTTATGTTTAACCTCATTATTAATCGGAAACTTTGCCTTACTGCTTCGCGGATTACTAGTAGGATTAACCTGCTGCTTCTGCAGAACAATATTGCGTACCTGCATGCGATCTTTACTTAATGGTCGCTTTTGCTGGCGGGCATTTTCCGCAATTGTTGTAAAAATCCACGAAGTATCACGAATTAAGCCGTGAGCTAGTGAGCTCAAAGTGTTCAGTGTTGCTTGAGGCAAAGCTTCAAGCTCATGAATAATTTTAATCAATAATACCGCGGTCCCATAGGCATCAGAGTCAGCCTTGTGGGGATTTAAATGCTTGATATTTAATTGGGCTGTTAAGTCGCCAAGCTTATATGATGGCAAGGTTGGAAAGGCAATCTTCGCTAATTCAACCGTGTCAATCGCCTTGTTGGGCAACTCATCAAAGCCATGACTGACTAGTTCATAATTTAAAAACGGCAAATCAAAATTAACATTATGCGCAACAAAAACCGTTCCCTTAAGGATTTCAATGATTTTAGGAGCGTAGTAAGTAAAGTCCTTCTGCTTTGCGACATCCTCATTATGAATATGGGTCAGATTTTGGACTGCCAAGGGAATTTCACGGTGTGGATTAATCATGAATGAATAAGTTTTAACAACCTGCAGATTTTTAATAATTGCGCAGCCAAACTGAATAATATGATTATCGTCTTCACGCTGCGTCCCGGTTGTTTCCAAATCGACCACCGCAAAAGTATCTTTAGCAAATGATGTCATGTTCTGCCCTCCTGTTCTCTTCTATTTAACTTCTACTACCCTTTTTGCGTCAAGCAGAATTAGATATTTGTGGGTTACTTTTTGGCTGGCAAAAGAATTAAGCGCCTGTTCGTATAGCCTGAGCTGGCCCGTGTATTTTTGCTTAATCTTAGCAATTGCCGCGTCCAGATTAGTCGGATCAACGTGGTCGGTCTTATAATCGAACAGAATAATCCCGTCGTCAGCTTCAAAATAGCCGTCAATTGTTCCGTGTACCAGGATCTTGGCATCAGGATCACTAAATTGCTTAAACAGTGTTGTCGCCGCAATTAAGCTAGAAAAGTCGACTTCACGTTTTAGTTTATCTGGCTTTTGCCAAAATTCACGAGCAAAATCGCTGTGAACAAACCAGTCAATCTCGTCTTTTTTAAGATTGGCAACGATTTGCGGATTTAGCTTCTTTTGCTTGACCAATTCTTGAATTTCGTTATCTAACTGGTCATCATCACCACTGCCGCGATAATCATAATACTGCAAGACTAGGTGAGTTGCGGTACCGATTTCTGCACCCGTAAATTTTGATTCAAATAGAAAATTCGGCTTGGTGTCGATTGGCTGCAGATAGCGGTTGGTAGATGACAAGAGGTGCGCATTTTCCAGTTCGGTATCAATTGGGTCATTGAAGGCCTTCTTGATTTCGGAAACGGCTTGATAGGCCGTTGTTTGACTGGCATCGCTAAACGGATAAACAAAGTCATATAACTTCTGGGCAGTCTGATTAAGCAAAGTTAAATCCTGCTTTTCTTGCTGCTGGGCTTTTTGAGTAGGTGCGGCTGTGACTTGTTCTTCGTCATACTTAATGATTAACAAGTCTTGACTTTGATCTAATTCACTCGTTACGTCACTGATCTTTTGAGTAGGATGTTCATCAAAACGAATTGCCGGCCCAATAAAATTCATTGGGCTTGTGGCTGTTAACTTATCGGCTAAAGCTAGCTGACCTTTACTATTCAGTTGAAGATGCCAAGCCGCAACTTTTTTCGGGAAACTCGGAATATCCGCCACCAAAATTAACTTTTGCTTGGCCCGCGTCAGGCCAACGTACAAAATTCGCGCTTCTTCTTCCAATAATTGCTGCTTTTGCTTAATATTATCAATCGACTTGACTAGTGAATCAGCGCGATAGTGTTTGCGCCGTAAAGTCAAGCCAACATTATCGGCGTTGATGATGTAATTACCACTTAAATCACGCATTTGAAAGCGATGCTGCAGGCCAACATAGAACACAATCGGAAATTCTAGTCCCTTGGAGCCGTGAACCGTCATTAGCCGAACGGCATCGCCAGCCTCTTTGGTCAGTAGCGGTTGTGCCAAATCTTTTTGGCTGCGGCGCATACGTTCAATAAAGTTAATGAACTGGTACAGCCCCTTGAAGCCGGCACTTTCATAAGAACTTGCCCGCTCATAGAGAGCTTCAAGATTAACCCGGCGCTGTTCACCGTTAGGCAGTCCAGTCATAATTTCTAAAAGACTAGTCCGTTCGTAAATACTCCAGATTAATTCTGAAATTCGGTGGTTAGTCGCAAACTGCCGTAAGTCATCTAATTGATTTAAGAAGGCTTTAATGCGATCGCTTAATTGGTCACCGACTACCACGTAAGAGGTCAGTGCACTGTAAAAACTGGAATTTTTACTATGAATTCGAATTTTGGCAAGGTCGGGCTCTTTAAAGTTGAACAGCGGGGAGCGCAAAACCGTGACTAGCGGGATGTCCTGATCCGGATTATCAATGATTTTTAAATAATTCATAATCACCGTTAATTCCAGGGTCTGAAAGTAATTCTTGGCATCAGTCACAAATAATGGCAGCTGGTTCTTGGCGAACTCCTGCATAATTGTTAAGTTATCGCTGCGGCTTCTGGTTAAAATAGCAATATCACTATATTTAAAGGGCCGCTGGTGTCCCAAATGAGCATCATAAACCATTAAATGTTCTTTTTTAAATTGCTGAATCCGGTTAATGACCATCGTGATTTCGCTGGCATCAATATCCGGCTCAATTTCGTCTTGATTTGTTTGCGTTTCTTTTTCATGATAAAGAATTTCACTAGCTGTTGGCAAATTAGACGGATAGTATTGCGCCCCAAATACCAGCTGACCTTCACGAGAATAATCAATCCCCCCAAAGTCGGTACTTAAAATGCTATCAAATACTTGGTTAACCAGCTTCACAACGGGCTTAGCAGACCGGAAATTGGCTGATAATAAAATTCGTTCTTGATTCTTATTATCAGCTTGTGCTGCCGTGTGATATTTATGAAGAAACAGACTGGGTTCAGCTTGCCGAAAGCCATAAATCGACTGCTTAACATCCCCCACCATAAAGAGGTTGTTCTGTCCGTCCTTTTTCAATAATTGCAAAATTCGTTCTTGTAAGGCATTAATATCCTGGTACTCATCAACCAGAATTTCCTTAAATTTATTGCGATAAAAGTCACGGGCTAACTGCGAGTTTGACGTGTCCTGACTAAGGATTTGGTAGGCTAATTGCTCCATATCACTATAGTCGAGCAGAGTTTCAGCGCGCTTTAACTGGTTAAAACGGTCAATCAAAGCCAGTTCAGCCTTGGTAATTGCCGTCATAATTTGCTTGCCCTGTTTTAACAGGTCAAGCTGCTCAGGTTCATCTGTCACGTAAAAGGAAGTATACGTTGAAAAAATCTGGTTTTTGGCTTCTTCTTTTAAAGTCTGACTTTCTTGATAAACGTCAAGCAGATCCTCGTCCCATTTGCTGGACTTACGATAAGTTCCAGTGAAAATGCAGCTGCGTAAATATGCACGTTGCGTTTCATAATCCTCATCTTCTGCCAAACTTTTATGATAATTTGCTAACGCCTGCTGAAATTGGGTAAAGCTTGACTGCACCTTACTTAATTCCTTAGTTTCAAGCTGACTGCCAGCCAGCAGCCGCTCAATTTTTTCATTAAGACTTGCAAAAGTATTCGTTAGGTACGGCTTAATTTGTTCCTGCCATAGAGAAGACTTAATAATACTATCGCCGACTTCATATTGCCGACTTAATTGCTTGAGCCAATCGCGATAATCGGGCTTGGCCATGGCAAAGTCATATAAGTCCAGCAGCAATCCTTGAGCAGAATCGGCATCCCGATCACCGGCAAAGTTATCATAAAAGGCAATGAAGTCCTTATCCTTTGCCTCTAAAAATTCGGCTTCAATTTCGTGCAGTGCCCGCTCACGCAGCAGTGCCGCTTGTGTTTCATCTGTTAAGACGCTGAAGCTAGGATCAATGTCAATTACATAGTAAAAACGATGGATCACATCCAAACAAAAGGCGTCAATTGTTGAAATATTTGCCGTGTCAACTTGATTCAGCTGCTGACGCAGATAACGCTTATTTGCGGCTGATTCTAATTGCTCTTCCAATACCTGCTTAATCCGCGTCTTCATTTCTTGCGCGGCTGCCTTGGTAAAGGTCACAACTAATAGCTGGTCAACACCTGTGCCCGCTAAAATTTCCTGCATGACCCGTTCGACTAAGACCGTGGTCTTGCCGCTGCCAGCTGATGCAGAGACCAAAATATCCTGCCCGCGATCATTAACCGCTTGTTGTTGCTCTTTAGTAAATTGGGGCATTATTTAGTCACTCTCTCCTAATTTTTCTTTGATTTTCTTGAGCAGCTCTTTTTTGCTTAAATTACTGATTTGATGATATTTGTTTTCTTTAAGCATGGAGTCAAAAAAGAAGACATCACGATAGTCGGAATAAGTTAAGGCATTTTTGCTCTTACCATACTTATAAGGATTGAGCTTAACCTGCCCAGACAAAATCTGACTGGAAGCTTCCTTGATTAGGTCTTCGTCATACTTTAACAACAGGTTGATTTCATCTTCAGTAAAGTCATTCTTACTGCTAAAACTAAAACCGCCCTTTGCCTTAGTCTTAACACCAGTATACAGCTCCGAAACTTGGCCATTTTCTTCAAGCAGCGGCTCCGCCTTTAATAGTAAGTCGGGATCATTATTAATTAGTCCCGTGTATTTTAGCCGTGTCTGCCCATCAAGCGACGGCTTTTTAAGAAGTAAATCCGTACCAATCAAATCTTTACCGTTGAGCCGTTCGATCTGCCGGGTAACTGTTTGATAAAAGGCTCCTAGTAGTGACAAGGAATTGCTGCCAGTAAAAAAGTCCTGATTTTGTGCTAAGACATCAAGGTAGGACACCATTTGCAGGGAAATTCCGTTATAAAATAAGCCAAGATTGAATTTTTTCGCCGATGACTTGTAGTCAATGACCTGAGCTAAGAATTCCTGCTGGTCAGAAATTTGGGCAAGGTCGACCCGATCCATCTTACCGCGCAAATTAACGTGGTGGTCTCCTGCTAAGTTAGGAATGGCAAAGTTTAGTCCCTTAACTTGTTCGCCTAGACCAAAGCTTAATTCCGAATATTGCGCCCGCAAAGGAGTTTTTTGCAGTGAACGGTGCCAATTAGCTGCCACCTTAGTTGTTGTTTGGTCTAGACACCGAAACAGGTACTTATTAAACGGATCATTCATCAACTGTTGGTATTTGGTCTCATCCTGCATCTTTGCCCGGGCTAATTCAAGCAGCCTTTGCAAGGTCGTCTGGTCGATCTCAGCTAGGTCTAATTTATGCTGGTTTAATTCCTTAACTAAGCGGTCAAACGTTTCGTGGAAGTAATTCCCGGCTTGGATAACATCAAGTTCATTTTCAAAGCGTTTGCGCAATCGTAACCCGTAATTCAAAAAATATTCGTAGGAATTTTCGTAAAAGGTCTCTAGTTGTGAAACCGAAGAATTAAGGTTCTCCCCGTATAACTTTTGCGCTAATTCTGGGCCAATGTCTTTCGGTTGATTATCGAATTGACTAGCCTCAAGCACCGTTGCCGTCTTTTGTGGCAAATATTTTTGTGTTAATGACAGTAACTGCTGAACATGAGGCTCTGGCTGATTTTGACTTAAATACGTCAGATAACCAAGGCTGGCCTCGGGATTAGTCAAAAATGACAACAAATTCTGTAATTTATCCGGCAGGTTATGTTGACTAAATTCGGGAGCACCAGCCTGTTTCAGCCTTTCATAGTAAATTGACGGTTCTAATTCTTCGTTAGCAGCATTTAATACCGGATAAGAAAGGTAAACCTTATCTTGCGCTAAGGCAAGAGACAGACCAAATTGGTAATTTTGGTCTAAATTGCTGAGCTCTTGGTGGTCTTCCAAATATGAATCCTCGCCAAATGCCTGGCTTAATTTGTCTAAGTTTTCCGTACTTAAAAAGCCCGGAATGTTTTGAATTGACGGCAAGTTATTACTGGTTGCCCCAATAATAAAGACCTGCTTGTAGCCGCTGATTTGGATCATACCCATTTCGGACAAGTTAACTGCATCTAAAGTCGAAGGAATCTGCGAAAAAGTTGCTTCCTTAAAGCCATTAGTTAATACATAAAAAAAGCTGTCTATATCGAACTTATCAGGGTTAATTAACAGATAATCGTGAAGTAAATTAATCAATAAGTCCCACACCTGCTCAGGCTGCTGGGCTTGCTGCAATTCACCCTGTTCTTGGGCATCTTCACGCCACTTTTCTAGACGCTTGGGAACACCATTTTGCGTTAAAAAGTTAAAGAAGATGGTAACAGCCTTTTGACTGTCTGTTTCTTCTTTCATCTCGGTTAGTAAGCCAGAAATCCGACTGACAAAGTAATCTTTGAGCTTACTAATCTTAGCTACTTCATCTGGAATCTTGTCTAATCTAATAACTTCGGCAGCCACATAATCAGTAAAGTCACGTCGCCACAAGTTATGGTTAATCCCGTGTGCCAAGACAAAGTTTTCTAGTTCATCGACGTCGTGAACATAGGCAGCTTCATCCTGATACCAATCGGGAATTAACAAACGTGTTTTTAAAATCGCCAGTAAATTGCTGGTTTGCAGGGGGCGTTCAAGTAGTTGGGCAATATTTTCAATTAGCACTACTAAGGGATGATATTTCATCTCCTGCTGCAAGTCATTAAAAAACGGGATCTTATTTTGCCGCAAAATTGGCGTTAAGTAGGTCTCATATTCGTGCAGATTAGGTGTTAAGACCAAAAAATCACGGTAACGATACTTACTCAGAGCTACTTGCTGATAAATTGTGCGTGCGACAAAATACGCTTCAGCATAACGTGAATCAGCTCGTACTAGCTGCACCTGCTTCAGTTCTTCCGGCGGTGTAATTGTTCCCGTCCAATATTCGTTTAATAATTCGCGATTTGATGGTTTAGGTGCAATCGGCGTGGCAGTAACTTGATAATCTAAGTTATGGTCATCCAGATAATGCGTCAGTTGACTAATTGTTTTTTGAATGACGTAATCATAGTCGCCAGCCTCGGCATCGGGATCAATTTGCCCTAATTTGGTCTTGAAGGCCAGGGTAAGACTGCCGGCATGCATCATTAACAGCTTAATAGTTAAGCATTCTTGTAATGAAAAATGTGAAAAATCGCTAAAGTAAAAATCGGTTTTACCTAAGTCTTTCTTACTGGCCAAGAGTTCGTTTAACTGTAATTGTACTTCATTTTTGGTTGAAAACTTACCCGCGATTTTCGTGATGAAGGCATCATAAATCACACGTAAATCAGCAATCTTGTTCTTCGTTTCCAAATCTAAATTGCTGTCATCGAGTTCATCCAGATCAATATTACCAGCTCGCACCTGCAGAATGGTATCGTAAAGCTGCTTGACTAAACCGGAATTAACGCTGACGTTCTTAAATAAATGCAGCTGGTCGCGCTTTTCTTCAATAATCTTCGCTAATAGCATCGCGGCGGCCGCATCGTCTAATTGCGTGGGCAATCCTTCCTCGGCATCCTTTAAAAAGTACCAGGCCAGTCGCGAAAATGACAGAACCTGCAAATTCTTCACGGACTGTTCTACCTGCTTTTGACTCACAGCAAGCTTATTTATTGCCCTAATTTCTGTGGTAAACTTAATATGATTAGGTACAATAATAAAAGTTTCATGTTCTGGCTGCTTTTGATAATTTTCAATTGCTAGTTGCAGAATTTTTTCTTGCAAAGGATCTGTCTGCCGACCGACTAGAATCTTGATCATTTGTTCACTTCTCCTTAGCTATTATTTTAGCATAGGAGCCACAATTTTTTACTAACATTAAGGATCTTAAATAAAATGAAATGTAGTTATTTAGCACATGGCAAAGTCATCTTAATTGGCGAACATGCGGTTGTTTATGGTTATGATGCGCTAGCTCTGCCGATTATGTCCCTGCAGATTAAGGCGACCGTTGAACCTAGCTCGCAAATGTGGTTAGACACCGCTCGTTACCACGGCCCTTTTTTTACTGCTCCAAATGAATACGATGGCTTAAAGTACGTTGTTAAAACAATGCGGGCTAAGGCTAACAGCAGCGAACCACTTAAAATCACTTATACGGGAGAAATCCCGACTGAACGCGGCTTGGGTTCGAGTGCAACAGTTGCCTTGGCAACAACTAGAGCCTTAAACCAGTATTTTGCCTTAAACTTAGCAGAAGAGGAAATCATGGCAATTACCAATCATGCCGAAACCATTAATCATGGCAAAGCCTCTGGTCTTGATGCGGCAACCGTTAATTCAAACAGTTTGGTCTTTTTTAACCAAAAAATGGGTCCAAAAACTCTCAATGCACAATTGGGAGCAACCCTACTTATCATGGATACTGGCGAATTAGGCAGCACTAAAGAAGCTGTTAATCAGGTACATACCCAAATGGAGCTGGATCCCGCTAAAAAGCAAATGATTGCGCAATTGGGTCAATTAGCCACGGCGACTAAGACAGCGTGGCTTAACCAGCAGCAAGTCGAAGTCGGGCATATTTTTAATCAGGCACAAGCAATCTTGCAAGCCTTTGGCCTAGCAACCACTAAAATTGACCAATTACAAAAATTGGCCCTAGCTAACGGAGCGTTAGGCTTTAAGTTATCTGGCAGTGGCCTTGGCGGAATTGTCATTGCCCTGTGCCCTAACCAAGAAGCAGCAGAAAAAATCATTGCCGCAAGTCAAGCACTAATCGCAAATTCATGGATCGAGGAAATTTAATGGCTAAAACAGTCCGCGCGCATACAAATATCGCATTAATTAAATATTGGGGCAAAGCTGACGACCAGCTGCGCCTACCGCTTATGTCTAGCTTGTCAATGACTTTGGATCAGTTTTATACGGATACGAAAATTACGGCTAGTACAACTGGTGACCATTTTTTCTTAAATAATATTGAACAAACGGGAAAAAGTGCCCAGCGTGTTTTTACCTATCTAAAAAAATTACAACAGCGTTTTAACGTCACAGGTGCATTGTCCGTTCATTCGACCAACCACGTGCCGACAGCTGCAGGACTAGCTTCATCTAGTTCGGCTTTTGCTGCCTTAGCCGGGGCTTTTTGCTCATATTATGAATTAGATGTTACACGTAAAGAACTTTCCTACTTAGCGCGACTTGGCTCGGGCTCTGCCTCCAGGTCAATTTATGGTGGGTTTGCGGTTTGGCAAAAAGGTACGGATGATGCCAGTTCTTATGCTTACGCCTTGGATGAAAAGCCGCAGATGGATCTGCACCTTTTAGCAATTGAGTTAAACCAGCAACCGAAAAAGTTATCGTCAACTGGTGGGATGAAGCAAGCCCAATCCTCACCCTTTTTTAAACCGTGGCTAGCGCGCAATGAACAGGAAATGGCGGCAATGATTGCCGCGATCAAGGAAAATGATTTTACTAAATTAGGACAATTAGCCGAACTTAACGCCAGTGAGATGCATGCAATTAATCTGACTGCCCAACCTGGTTTTACTTATTTTGAGCCGGATACCATTCGTGCGATTAAATTAGTTGCGCAATTGCGGGCCCGTGGAATTGAATGTTACTACACGATCGATGCTGGGCCTAATGTTAAAGTTCTCTGCCAGTTAAGAAATGTAAAAGATGTGACCAATTCATTTGAGTCTGTATTTAAGAATGCTAAGATAGTAAATGCAAGTTTTGGTCCAGGTATTTCATGCCTGGACTAATTAATGTAATTTAATTGATTAGGAGATTAAATTAATTGATCACAGAGCAAGCACCCGGGAAATTATATATTGCTGGTGAATATGCCGTCTTAGAACAAGATTGCCCAGCAATCTTAGTTGCGGTTAACCAGTTTATTCGGGTTTCGATTACTAAAAGCAAATCAACAACGGGTTCAATTCACTCCAAGCAGTATTCACAAGACTCAATTCACTGGGTACGCAAAGGTACCAAAATGGTAATTGATAATCGTGACAATCCTTTCGAATATATTTTAGCTGCAATTTCATACACAGAACGTTACTGTATTGAACAAAACGTTACCATGGAAGTTTATGACTTGTACGTTAATTCAGATTTAGATTCGGCTGATGGCAAAAAGTACGGCTTGGGTTCTAGCGCGGCAGTAACAGTTGCAACGGTTAAGTCAATTTTGCATTTTTATAATGTGCCTTTTAGCAATGAATTAGTTTATAAATTATCCGCCATCTCTCACTATTCGGTTCAGGGTAACGGTTCTGCTGGCGATATTGCAGCCAGCGTATACGGCGGCTGGCTGGCTTACCAAACCTTTGATAAGGCATGGCTGACTAGTGAATTGACCAGCAAAACATTATCAGAAATCGTTAACGAGGCATGGCCGGGATTGAAAATCCAATTATTAACGCCACCAAAAGGGATGCATCTAATGATAGGCTGGAGCCAAAAGCCAGCTTCAACATCACGGTTAGTTGATGAAACTAATGCTAATCGTGCTGCTCTAAATGGTGAGTATCAAGAATTTTTGCGGGCGTCACGCGAATGCGTGTTGAACATGATTACTGGATTTGAACAAAGTAATATTGACTTGATTAAAACACAGATCCGTGTCAATCGCGGTTTATTGCAGCATTTTGCCCAAATTAACCAAATTGCAATTGAAATTCCGCGCCTGTCTAAGTTAATCAATATTGCGGAAAACTTTGGCGGTGCAGCTAAGACTTCTGGTGCCGGTAACGGTGACTGCGGCATTGTAATTGTAGACGGAGCAACTAATGTCGCTGCCTTAGAAAGTCAGTGGCAGGAAAACGGAATTCAACCCCTCAACTTTCACGTGCACCAAGTTAAACTTGCTCAATAGGAGAAAAAATGTCAATCAGATCTAAACGTAAAGAAGAACATTTAGCCTTAGCACAAACTTTTTTTCAATCCGAAAAAGCCAATAGTTTTGACCAAATGCATTTATTGCGGCCGGCATTACCCGAAACCAAAGTTGACTTAGCTGCAATTAAAACAACAATGTTTGGTAAAGAAATCAATGCACCCTTCTTCATTAACGCGATGACTGGTGGTTCACCTAAGTCACTGACAATTAACAAAGAATTGGGTAAGATTGCTAATCAAACTAAGATTGGACTGGCTTTAGGTTCTGCTAGTATCTTAGTCAAAGAGCACGCACAGCTTGATAGTTTTTCAGTTGCCCGTGAGGCCAATCCTGATGGCGTGATTATTGCTAATATCAATGCTAAAACGGCTCCAAAAGATGCACAAAAAATTGTCAACGAATTGCAAGCCGATGCTTTGCAGGTCCATTTAAATACAGTTCAGGAAATCGCCATGCCTGAAGGTGAACGCGACTTTCACTGGTTAGATAATCTTAAAAATCTGCGCCAAGAAATTACCATTCCAATTATTATTAAAGAAGTTGGCTTCGGCCTTGACCAGGCAACCATTCGGTTATTGAAAAATGAAGGCTTTGAATGGTTTGACGTTGCTGGCAGCGGCGGCACCAATTTTGCCCAAATTGAAAATGCTCGTAACCAGAGTGACCTCTCTTATTTAGAAGATTTAGGTTTGCCAACAGTTATCGCGGCAATGATGGCTCAAAAAGAAAAAGTTAACCTAATTGTTTCTGGTGGTGTCCGCAATCCTCTTGATGTATTCAAAGGGCTATGCTTAGGCGGTCAATATGTCGGTATTTCTAATGTCTTTTTACAAGCAATGGAACAAAACACACCGGAATTTTTGTTGCAAATGATTCAGAATTGGCAGCATGAATTAGCTGGTCTATTAGCAATTTATGGTCAAAAAGATTTGTCTAACTTAACAAGTATTAAGAAATATTTTGACCTACCCTTGCATGACTTAATAATGCAATTAGATTAGGTACTTTACATAATTAAAATTATGACAGATTATTAAATTTAGGACTAGCTTCCGATGTTTTATTAGCGGCTAGTCCTTTTTAGATTGCTAATTGGACATAAAAAAGAAGTTCTAAATTAGAACTTCTTTTTTTCTATTTAGCTTTATTTAGTGCATCTTTGACGGCGTCTTTTAAACCGCGGCTTGTATTAGAGGCACCTGAAACTGCATCAACATCAACAGAATTTTCTTGAACCATTTTTTGTGGTAATTCTTTGATTGCCTTTAAGCCGTAATCATCGGATTCTGCTTGTTTCAAAACTTCAACATTCTTTAAATTCTTTTCCTTGTCGACAGTCACTCTGACAACAATCTCGTCCCCCATACCTTGTATGGATTTGCCAATATATTGGTTAGGTCCTGTTGGGTAATCTTCCTTTTTTATATCAGAAGTTAATGACTTAGGTGTTTGTGGCTTATTTAATTTATCAGCAACACAAATTCCATCACAATTACCATTATCATCCTTTGGATGAGCCGCATTTTGACCTGCAATTTTACCAAAGATCAAGCAATCACCAAGGTCAGAACCACCTTGGTATAAGTTAGACATGTTGCTGCCTAATTCACCTGCACCATATAAATGTGGAATTGGTTTATGTTCAGGATCAAGAATTTCTGCACGTGCATTTCTTCTTGGACCAGCTTCTGACCAGCCAATTGTTTGAACAAGTGGCACTGCATAATATGGACCTGTCTTATCAAATGCAGTTAAGGTTTCTGGGGCGCGATGGAAGGCATAATCATATTGCTTTTCCGCAAATAGATTAAACTCATCAATTGTCTGCTGTAATTTTTCAAAAGTTACCCCCATTTTATCTGCCAATTCAGAGACAGTATCACCTTTCACAACTGAATTAAGCGCCTTATTATCAGGGAATGTATCAATCTTGCTAATCTGGTCATATTGCTTTTGGTCAAAGACAAAGTATGGGTGAATTGGATTCAACGGCTTATACCATGACCCATGGTTTTCAATATAACCTTCACGTGCTGCTTGATCTTCTTTAAAGTAACGCGTACCATCATCACCTACAGTAAAGATACTGCCAGTAAAGAAAATTGGGTTGCCCATGTAAAATGGTGCACGTTTCATTCCTGGTTCGTAAAATGCAAATGATTGTTGCATTCCTCCACCGGCATACATTGACATATGCCACATATCTGCTCCAACTTCATGGGCAAGATCAATTCCTTTTCCCTTGTTATATAGCGTTCCCAAAGGAACTAATTTATTCGAGCCGATATAATCTTGAATCTTTTGCGGATTATTTTCGATCCCACCTGTTGCCAATACAACACCATTTTTAGCATAAATATTTAGCAAAACATGATCGCGCTCAATTTGCGCACCAACTACTTTTTTATTTGGCAATTGCAATAAGTGCTTCACAGGTGACGAATACCATACATCAATCTGATCGCTGCGATCTAAAACATTTTGTCTTAAAGCATTCCATAATGAAGCATTAAAAATCCCCGGCTTCAAGGTAATCATGTCATAGCTCTTAGCACCCGGAAGATCAGGATGATCCGCAATTACAGCATCTTCAGGAAGTCCTAAAATCGTCTTATAACTAATGGGATTAGCAACACCCAAATATTTTTGGAAATATTCTTTCATATGAGTAATTCCATGCACAACTGTATTTTCAATTTCGGGATCAATTTCAAAGTGTTGTGCTAAATGTTCATAATAATTACGATAATCAGTTTCATTGCTGCTATAACCAACTAGTTCAGCTGCATATCTAGTATTGCCGCCTTCATGACCCTCTGGAGCTGAATCAATAATTAAAACCTTTGCACCACTATCTGCAGCAAACCGAGCAGCAGTCGCACCGGCACCACCAAAACCTAAAACAACTACATCATAGCTGGCATCGTAATATGTATTTTTATTTACAATCATTATTTTTACCTCAATTACTTATTAAAGTGCCGTATTTTTAGCATAACTTGCCGCATTATTACCAGCAATTCTGCCAAACACAGTACAAGTAGTAAGCATTGTTCCCGTTGAAGGATAAGTATGAACAAAAATTTGTCCAGTAGCAGATTCACCAGCTGCATAAACTCCAGCAATTGGCTTATTAGAAATATCCAGTACTTGAGCATTTGTATTAATCTTTAGACCGCCAAACCCAGCAACAGTTGTTGGGTAGCCTTCGATTACGTAATATGGTCCTTCTTGAGCAATTGGTTTAATATCGTCTCTACCAAAATCCGAATCTTCTTTACCAGCAAAGGAATTATAGCGAGAGACAGTCTCTCTAATCACTTGCTTATCACAACCAACTACTTGAGCAACATCGTCTAGTGAAGTACAATTCTTTGCTTCCGGCAAGTTAGCAGCTACCTTATAGGACTCATTATCTTTATCAAATATCCAGAAAAACCTGTTGCCATCAGATTTAAGAGCATCATTATACATTAAAGAATAATGCTGTCCTTCTTTAGTGAAACGCTTGCCCAAATTATTTACTGCTAATGTTCTGCCTAAGACAACTAATGAATTAGCTGCACCACCAACTGATAGATAATTAGCAGTCATGATTCCCATTACACCGTCTTTAAATTCTGAAGCAGCATGTAAACTTTCGGTGAGCTTAAGATAATCGGCATCATTGTATGGTGTTGACATTGAACGAGTACCCTTAGCACTTGGTGCATATTTATCACGAGTTTTTCTTGAGCCATCAAAACCGCCAACTGCAATTACTACAGACTTGCATGTGATATTATAATCATCATATTTACCTACAGTAACTACGCCTGTGATTTGATGATTGTCAGTTTTAATTTCTTCAGAACTTTGATCGTATAAGACAGGTATCTGCAATTCTTCGATGCGTTTAAGAAGCGGTGCCATAATTGCTACAGGTCCTAGCTTAAAATTGATATGTGTCCGTGGCTTCTTAGAAATTCCTAGCGGCATTGCTGAAAATTCCACACCATATTTATCAGCATAATAATCAACTGCAGCTCCTGAATTATCAGCTATTGTTTTAACTAAATCATGATCGATTTCGCCACCGTCTTTTTGCGCAAAGTCCTCATAAAATTGCAGCAAATTTTCAGGATCATTATCTTGTTCCTTATTAAATTTACTACCGGTAGCGTACATAAAGCCGCCTGAAACAACGGAATTACCACCTAAGCGTCCCGTCTTTTCAATTAAAACAACATCTGCTCCCTTTTCTTTAGCTGTGATGGCCGCATTTAATCCTGCCAGTCCTGAACCCAAAACGACTACATCTGTATTAATTTCATGTTCTTTCTTAGTGATTTTTTCTGGAGTAGAATAATCAGTTGTTTCTGCTCCGGCATCAGTTAAAGCAGCTCTAGTCGCATTTAAAATACCGTTTGAAGTAAAAGTTGCACCAGTTATTGCATCAACTGCAGTTGACTGATTAGCAACAATTTTTTCAGGAATTAACTTTAGCGCATTATCTGAAAGCAGTGCTGTTTCTTGATGATCAGTCACTTTGATTGCTGATATTTGGCTATTCTTTACAGAAACCGTTACTTCGATATTAGCATTATGCCCCTGGGCACTTCCTTGATATGTTCCGTCTTTGATCATTATAATCTCCTGTTTCTATGCTTGATATTGGTCATCAAAAACAATAATTGGTTTAATTGTAGTACCTGCAACTGAATCTTTAATTGCCTGGTTAATTTCTTCTGGCTTGTAAAACTTAACAATCTTATCAATTGGAAATTTACCTGAACGGTACAAATCAATCATTTCCGGAATAAATTCTTGCGGGACAGAGTCTCCCTCAATAACACCGGTAATGCTCTTTGAAAACGATAGAATATCAATCATTGGACTAAGTTCTTTAATTGTCTTAGTTCCCATCGCTACCACTGCAAATTGTCCCTTAATTGTTAAAGCGGTCAAGCCTGCCTTCATAACATCAGGTTCACCAGTGGTATCAACTACATAATTCAATCCTTCAGAGCCAACTATTTTTTGAATTTCTTCAATCATATTCTCTTTAATATTGTTGATTGTGTCTGTTGCACCAAATTCCTTAGCCATTTCTAAGCGCATGTCGTTCTTGTCAATTGCAATTACGTGCTTACAATTAGAAACAGCCGCACCCATTACGGCTGATAATCCTACTGAGCCTGTCCCTAGTACTGCTAAGTTAGAACCAACTTCTGGCTTTAAGGAATTCAATACTGTTCCCGCACCAGTCATATAGCCACAGCCGAGAGGACCAGCAATTCTTAGGTCCAAGTCATCGGGAACTTTAACTAAATTGTTAACGTTAGCTACCATATGATCGCCAAATGAGGATTGACCAAAGAAATTACCAATATCCTGCCCATCCTGCTTGTGTAAACGATAGGTGCCATCGCCCATTGCACCACCACTAGTGTTAAGCTTGTTAAAGTTAACACATGATCCGGGCAAGCCACTACGGCAAAACTTACATGTGCCGTCTGATGCGAAGCCGACCGCAACATGATCGCCCTTCTTAAAAGCAGTCACATTAGGCCCTACTTTTTCAACAATTCCCGCACCTTCATGTCCCAAAATCACTGGTAATTGGATTGGAAAGCCACCATCTTGAAATTCAATATCACTATGACAAATTCCTGATGCAACAGTCTTGATTAAGACCTCATTACTCTTGGGATCGTCTAAAACAACATTTTCTAAATCTAAATCTTTTGTTTGCTCATTTAAAACAGCCGCTTTAATTTGCATAATACATGCCTCTTCTAAACTAAAACTATATTTAATAAGTATTAACAAGTTTACTTTATCACATAAGCGCTTACAATTGAATAAGATTTTACATAAAATTAATTTTTATCGAAATATTTTTTTATTTAGCACAATAAAACAGGCATTTTTTAATGTCTGTTAAGTGTAATGCAAATGACCTAAATTATGACATTAAAAAAGAACAAGCATATTTGCTTGTTCTTTTTCTATTTCAATTCAAAACCTTGTTTTTGCAAAAAAGCTCCTACATCTGGCCTTCTTACCTCACTAAAGAAATCAATATTCTTCTGCAGCCAGTCGGTCTGTTGCTGGTTGCTGTTACGAGCAGCGTAATATGCAGCAGTCACCTGCTGATAATTACTTAAATCAGTGAACTTCGTTTTGTCATAGCTATTTTGGGCAACTTTTTGCTCGAGTGCCATTCGTGGCTTTATCTCATTCTTCTTAGTCGGAACGCCAATTGTCATCCCTAAAATAGGCACAGTAAATTCTGGTAATTCTAGGATTTCACTGACTTGTTCTAAGTCATTCCGAATGCCGCCGATATAACAAATACCCAAATCAAGGCCTTCAGCCGCAATTGCCATATTCTGTGCCGCTATCGTTGCATCAACCACGCTGACTAACAGTGCTTCCATATTTTTAATGCCTGCTAGTGATTGCTTTGCTCGTTCTAAAAGACACTTTTGCCGGTACAAATCCGCAACGAAAACGTAAAAGGCCCCACTGTGAACCACATATTCTGGACAATTGGCAATTGTGCCTAATTGCTGACGTTTTTGCTTGTCCGTAATTTCAATAATTGAAAATGCTTGAACAAAATTCGACGACGATGCGCTATTAGCAGCCTTTAGCAACTCCTGTTTAGTTGCAGTCGGTAAGGGTTCATCAACAAACGAGCGTACGGATACATGTTGTGTCATTTTTTGAATAAAATCATTCACTATTCTTAATTCCTTCTTCAAATGTTAAGTTAATTCAATAGGCGCCAAATTTCTTTTTGGACAGCACTGTCGTTACTAGAACCAATAATTCGGTTCGCGGCACTTTTAGCACTTGGCAAAGCTGTGCCAGTCGCGTAACCACGACCAACATATTTAAGCATGCCGACATCGTTGCCACTGTCACCAAACGCAATCATCTCACGCGGATTAATTCCGAGTTTCTTACTTAAATACTGCAAGCCGACAGCTTTATTCATGCCTTTAGCTGACATGTCAATCGAACCGGCAGAACCGGAAACAAAGCCCAGATTAGGATAATTGCGTTTCAGTTCGGCCAGCATTTGCGGCATTTTAGCTTCAGCGACATCAAAAGTAACTTTAAAGACCTGATCTTCTAAGTGCTCAAAGTCTTTTACTAGGGTGATTTTGTGGTAGTACTTGCGTAATTCTTCAATCGATTCAGGATCTAGTACGTATGCACTGAGCAATCCAGAAACAACGGCTTTTTCTTTATATTGGTGCGTAATCTGCAAAATTGTCCGCAAATCACTGTCAGATAAGCTATCAGTATGAATTACCTGTTTGCCTTTAGCAACCAGCGCCCCATTTTCAGCGACAAAATAAATTTGATTCGCTACTTCAGGAAAGCGGGTTACTAGATTTTCATACTGATTACCACTCGCAACTACAAATTTAATATCATGTTCCTGCATAATCTTAAATTCGCGCAAAAACAGGTCAACATCATAGGTCTTGGCATCAGTCAGCCAAGTACCATCCATATCTGTTGCAATTAACTTAATCATTTTAATTAACCTTTCTTGAGTGTTCGTAAACCTTTAGGATAAAAGTTCTTGAGGACACCGTTGCCGGTAACCTTGCCAAAACTAAAAATTAACTGATGCGCGCTAACTAGAACAAAACCGCGTAAGTCCGTTTTTACCCGCACTGTCTCGCCATGTAAATAAGCCGCATAGTCATCGTCATTTAAATCAACTACCCGTTCCTGCTTAACTTGGCTTAGTGCCATTGCTAATTGGTGTCCCGGCTCAAAGCGGTTCTTCTTTAATACGCCTAATTCAAGTCCATTATTAATTATTTTGAGGTGCAGGTTAGAAGTTTTGAGTGCAGGAATGAAAACATGATCTTGGCTAACGCGAACTTCGTCACGCCAGTTTAATAATGCTTGTGGCAAATCAAATTCAGCCAAAACTGAAGCTACTAATTCAGTCTGTTCTTTTGTTAAAAGTAATTTCGAGCGGTGCTTTTTATGTTTTTTTTCTTTAACTGGACGCTGTTCAATACTTCCAGGTAATTTTAGCTTGGCTGCAAACTGCCCTTCACCTAAATCGTCCTGCGGCCAAAAGCGAAGAGTCTCCTTCAAGGCTGGCTGATTATCGCCCCATTCAGGTCGACCATGACTTATCTTAGTAGAATGTAAATTCGTCGTCTCTACAGAAAAGCCAAATTCTGTCATTAACCAGCTGACAATCTGCTCATCTTCTTCTGGAGCGTAGGTACAAGTCGAATAAATTAGCTCTCCACCTGGCTTAAGCATCTTAACGGCTTGGGTTAAAATCTCTTGTTGGCGTTTTTGACAAACCAGCACATAATCCTGTGACCAATAATTAACCGCATCCGGATTCTTACGAAACATGCCTTCGCCGCTGCACGGTGCATCAACTAAGATTTTGTCAAAAAACTGCGGGAATTGTGGTGCCAAATTTGCTGGATCCTCACTGGTAATCAAGCAGTTGGTGATACCCCAACGCTCAATATTTTCTCGTAAAATCTTAGCCCGCGTCGCTGAAATTTCGTTAGCAACTAATAAACCTGAGCCGGCCAACTGCTCTCCTAAGGCAGTACTTTTACCACCTGGGGCAGCACAGAGGTCAAGCACCTTGTCGCCTGGCTTAACTGCCATGAGACTGGCGGGGAACATCGCTGACGGATCCTGCGAGTATACCGTGCCGCTGACCCACTCTGGATCATTGCCGGCAACTTGGCCATAATAAGCCTTCTCAATCTCAGGCACGGGCTCTTCACAATTATATGAAACTTTTTGCGAAAACTTCAGTGGGTTAAGGCGAAAGGCCTTTTTACTTGGCTTTGCCATTGCTTCAAACATGATGGCTGCTTGCTCTTTGCCAAGTAACTTTTGATATTTAAGTGTAAATTCTGCGGGTAAGTTAAGCACGACGCCGTTCCTTTCGTGATAGGTAAAAAATATTAAGAATATAAGCCCAAATGATGACAAACCAGCTGAGTGCTAGTAGCCATAACAGATGATCGGGTTTAGAATAAAATGCTCGCCAACATAAAAAGAAGTAGGCGCCTACGGTGGCTAATAATTCAGTTAAAATTAGTCTAATACCGCGGTTAATCAGCCAATTACGTAGTAAATTACCGGTAAGGCTCGTCTGTTTGACTGTTTGCCAATCAATTAAGGCAAGCAGCAGATTACAAATCGCCGCAATCAAACCGAAAAGAGCAATCAGTAAAATCTCCCGAATAACTGAAAAACGGTGGATTTGATGTCTTTTTACAAATAACGGTGTTCTAACCTTGCCGCCATAATGTGCCGCAATTTTATGAATAACCTTGTCTGAAGCGTCAATAATAATTTGGTAATTGTTTAGCTTAAATTGGCCTGTTGGCTGCTTAGGACCAGTCGACAAGTAATAGCCGTCTTGTTTCATTTGGCGATAATGTTTGAACGTTCCAATTACCGAATAGTACCTATGGTGCAGGGCAACATATTGGTTGCCTTGTGTTTTTAACGTTTTAACCTTGGCATTTAGCCCCAGCACAGCAAAAGAAACTTGTCCCGTAAAGTCATCCGCTGAAAAGTAACGCCCTGATTCAGTTGGCAAACTGATAATCGTGTGGTTAGCCCAAATTAACGTCTGGTGATCTTTATCTTGATGGTCAAGATGCACCTGAATTTTGTTCTTGGGGTATTTTTTAGTTAAGTATCGTAAAAAAGTGCTGACCTTTTGCTGGCTATTAATATCAATGTAGCGCGTACTGTTGCTTAAACCGTAAGCTTCCAGCAACTGGTTGGCCTCACGTGACTGCACGTTAGATAGCATGCTGCCTATTCCTAATAGTGCCAAGAAAAAAACTATAATTAATCCGAATTTTTTAAATTTCATGTTCTATCTCAAATATTTGTTCATTAATAAAGTCGTAACTTTGAAACGATTGGTTAATCTTTCTCAGTTGTGGTGAATGGTGCAGCTTCATTGTTTGCCAAAAAGCTGGCGAATTAGTTGCACCATTTTTTTCGCCGACAAAGAGAAGGTGGCTCTTAGGATTATACTTTTTCCATGCTGCAACTGCCAATAAGTCACTCTCAGTAAAGTTAGGTGCCCATGAGCAAATAACCAAATCAACATTTGCAAACTGCTTGATTGCTTGTGCTGCATCTAAGTCTACTACATCAAAGGCTGGTTGACTGCCCGTTGCCGAAGTCTTAGACCATTCTAAAGAATCAGTCGCGATTGTCTTGATTTGCACCTCGGCCAAAGCCTTTGACCAGTATGCGTTACCTGCCATAATTTCTAGTGCGGTTGTCACGTGCAATTGTTCTTTAATTAAGCGCGCCGTTGTTAGATTGGGCAATGACCAGAGACCATACCTAATTGATAAAAATTGCCGCAAGCTGTTCAGTAATTGGTTTAATACTTTGAGATTTGCGTCCTGCTTATCCCCCACTTGCTGCAAAACTGCTTCAACTTCATCGGGCAATAAGCCTAATTTGGCGGGAGCCGTTTCTAACACTTGGTGCTGGTCTAACTTATTAATAATTTGGTTAATTTCTGCAACCTGCTGATTGACTGTTGGATGCTTAATTTGCCTGTTTAATTGGTTAATTTTGTCTAAAAAATTTGTCATACTTCAATCCCTCTATTGATTTTACCATTCAAACAGACAGATTTCAGTTATAATAAAAGATAATAAACAAAGGAGAAGTTTTATGGCAAAAAAAGGAAATAAGCAAAACGAAGAAGAAAGTTTAGGGAAATTTATCCTTGACGTTGTAGTAATGATGGTTGTCATTTTAGGTATCTTTTGGCTGGTCTTCACCTATGCTCTGTCAAACGATAGCGTATCTGGTCCGTCAATGCAGCCAACGTTTGAAAATAATGACCGTTTGATTTCGGTACGGCACTTTGAACCTAAGCGCAACGATGTTGTTGTTTTAGTAGCACCTAAGGCAGCTAAAGATACTCCCGGAGCCCTTTACATCAAACGGGTTATTGGTCTACCTGGTGATAAATTAGTTTCCAAAAATGACAAAATGTACATCAATGGCAAGTTATTTAAAGAACCATATTTAGATAATAGTCTTAAAAAGGCCGATAACGACGCCGGACAAACCTACACAAACAATTTCACTTATACGGTTCCTAAGGGTTACTACTGGGTCATGGGCGATCACCGCGACATTTCCAAAGATTCCCATATCTTTGGCCCCGTTAAAAGAAGTGCCCTGGTTAGCAAAGTTGTCTTTCGTTACTGGCCATTTAACAAAATTCAGGGATTTTAATATAGTTTCTCTTTGAATTTAACGGATTTTTCGTTAAAATGAAATTGTAAAGGAGGATAATTATGAATCATCAATTAGAAGAACTATCCGATGCGATTATTGATTATCAAGTACAACATCACGTCACGGATACTGATTTAGCTTTTGCCAGCCACTTATCAGTTGAAAAAATTCATGCAATGAAAACTGGCGAGGGTGAATTCACTCCTGAAGAAATTAATCAGCTTTACGATTACATGGCAGCCAGCCATTAAATCTAACTTAACAAAAGACCTTCAAGTTAATCCTTGAAGGTCTTTTATTGTACTAAACGTGTTTTACAGTCAGTCATGTTCCTATCTAATCCAACTTATGACATTAC
This sequence comes from Lactobacillus sp. ESL0703, assembly GCF_029433435.1. Taxonomy (NCBI): domain Bacteria; kingdom Bacillati; phylum Bacillota; class Bacilli; order Lactobacillales; family Lactobacillaceae; genus Lactobacillus; species Lactobacillus sp. ESL0703. The sequence goes on along the minus strand of NZ_JAQTIB010000001.1, from coordinate 263,597 downwards.
AAATTATGGATATAACAGAAACAATTATCGAAACGATTAAAAATATTTCCTCAGATTTTTTCATTTGAAAACTCCTTGAGTTTTGCTATACTTAAGACAAAGGGACAAGCATTAGCCCGTCCCCTTGTCAACTTCTTAAGGGTCTAAGATAAGAGTTGACGCATAATACTGATAAGGTTTGCAATTAGGTCGATAATGAAAGCAATTTGCTTAAGTCTTGCTTTATGATCGGCTTTTTGTTTCGCCTTACGGTACTCCATGCGGGTCATTTTCTCACCCCCTTAAGTACACTTGTTAGCTATTTCAGCTAACAATCATATTATACATATTCAAATATATAATAAAAGATGCTTTTGCAATTTTTTGAAAATAAAATTACATGCAAAAAGTGCTCCTAATTGTGTTAGGAGCACTTTTTTAGTATTAGTTATTAGCCTTGGCCTCAACAACCTTATTAATTAGGTAAAGATTAATTGCTAGAAGTAGGATACCTATTAGCAGTAAAAAGCTAACTGTACTATGCACACCAGTCAAATATTGACCAGCAATAAAATTTAGTGGGTGATTTAATGCTTGGGGTAAAAAATTTAGCGTTGTCAGCAGTGGTCGACAAATGCCAGATAAAAATAACAGCCAGAGTAGCATTAGTATTACGCTATTGGACTTACCATTAAAAGCCGCGCTAATAATTTGCCAGCAAAAACAGATTAAATTAATTACCAAAAGACTAACAATCACCAGCAATAGAACTAGTCCAATTAATTCAATAAGTCTAGTAGCAGCAGCTCCATTCCAGCTAATAATTTGGCTCTCTTGATGAAATTCTTGCAAAAAGTCATTATGAAAACTGCTGCTGGTCATAAAAGAAAGACCAAAAATACAAACTAAACCAAGTAGTTGCAAAACCGCCAGATAAATCATGCTAATGAGTGCACTTAGCAGATTAACTAAATAAAAATTAGTGTCACTAACAGGAATTAACCGCCAAGTTTGGCTGGTACAATTCTGCTGCATTTTAAAGATAATTATTGTGGCCAAAATTAACTGGCACAAAAAACTCAAAGCAATTACAAAAATCCCCCACTGCGGTAAAAAGTCAGTCATCGCTAAATGGTAAAAATAAACCTGCATCGCGTTATGGTTAAACCAATTAAAAACAGCAATTACCAATGCTGCCAATAACTGAATCCCAAATAGTAAGTAGATTGATTTTCTCTTTTGCTTGAGCATTACATCAAATAACTTAGTACAATTAGTCATTTTTACGCCTTCTTGCTACTGCAGCAACTATTTATTAGCTTTTGCTTCAAATGTTTTATTGATTAAAAACAGATCGATTGCCCCAACAAATAAATTAAAGATTACCAAGGCAGTAATTCCACCTAATAATTGAAGTCTTGCGGCACCCAGAAACATTAATTGGAACGGCAATTTTAAAATTGGTAAAACAATATTAGCAGCACCAACACTCAGCCAGTAAACTAACAAAAAGATAATGAACCTAGTAACCTTTAATCCTAATTTTCCTGAAAAGTTTGGCAAAAAGTCAACAATCGTCTGACTGCTGAAATTTAAAAAGCTAACGGTAAGGTAAACAGCTAAAGTTATTAAAAGTAATACCACTACAATTTGGCACCACTTGAACCAGCCAATCTTCGCCATATCATTAAAGAAGTCCATCACCATTGACCACTGTCCGCTAATTGAATAGTGCAATAGCATCGGCCCAATTCCACAAAGAAACTCTAGCAGGACTAAAATCACAAATGAAACAAGTGAACTGATAATGTTGCTCAAATAAATGGTATTTTCGGTAGCTGGAACTAGCCGCCAAGTTTGACTATGGTTGATTTTTTCTACGTCAGAGATAGTCGTAAAGAGGCTGCCCAAGACGGCTATGAACCCAGTCCAAGCAACAACCCTTGCTAAATTTAACAAAAAGCTGCGAATCATATTCATATAAGGATTACCTGGCAAGGCAATTGCTTTAAAAGTCATTACTCCCGCCAAAATCACGGCAGCAACCAATTGGATGGCAATGACTTGCAACAACTTTTTGCTCTTATTTTTAAATAATTCTCCAAATAACTGTCTGAAACTTATCATTGCAGTGCCTCCTACTTCAGTTACTTATTCTGTTCGGCCTCGAAAAACTTGTTAATTAAAAGCATGTTGGCCAACAATAATACAATATCAATTACCAAAAAGAGAAAAATAATTCCGTTTAAAGTAATATTAATATCACCAAATAAAAAGTTTGTCGGTGATAAGAGCAGGTTGCTAAATAATTCAAAAATCTTCTCTAATAACTTAGCGATAACAATAATCAATACTAGTCTAAGTACGGTAACTGCTGCTTTGCTGGATATTCCTGGTAAATAATCAACGATTGCACGCGTAGAAAAATTCAGAAAGCTAACGATTAGATATGTAAACAGACTAATCAGAATGGTTAAACAGATAATCTGTAATACATTGCCAATAATAATATTAAAATGCCAATGGCTTCCAGCTTTAAAACCGTCAATGAAACTTTGAAAGGTATCATTAAGATTTTCATTAAACAGCAGAAAACTAATACCAGCAAAAATTGCAGTAACTATAATTTGGACAATCAGCAGATAAATAACCGAAATAAATGAACTTAACGTGTTGTCTAAGTAGAACATTTCATCACTAATTGGTGCTAAACGCCAAGTTTGACTGCGATTAACGTGCTCATTTTTATAACAAGTAACAACCAGATAAATTGGCAAGGCAATAATGCTAGTTACTGCAAATAAGAAAGTGAACATCGGCAGCACCATTTTCCAATATTCAGCCTCATACCTGCCTTCTGCCACAAAACTAATAATTGTTATCGCTAACGCAGAAATCAACTGAATAATAATTACTGCATTAGCATTGCGATTCTTTTGTTTAAATAATTCTTTAAATAGATGATTAAAAACTGTCATTTTTCTGCTGCTCTACTTATTTTGCTTTGCTTCAAAGAACTTACTAATTAAAAACATGTTAACGGCTGCTAAAATCACGTCAAGGATAGTAAATAATCCTACTGCTGGCCAAAGTTCCAACTCTTTTTCACCAAGTAAATAGCTTAACGGCGAAGCCACAATCGGCTTAACAAATAGGTAAACTTTGGTTAACAGCCACATAATCGCAATAATCAAAATTAAGCGAATGATCGTAACGATAAATTTACTTGAAACTGCCGGCAAAAAATCGACAATTGCCTGACTAGTAAAGTTTAAAAAACTGATAACTAAGTAAACTAATAATCCAAGCAAAATCGCAATCAAGACAATGCCAAGTAGGTCAGTAAGCGTTGCCCGACTTTGATTACCTTTTCTGATTGCCGCAAGCATGCCATCCCAGCCATTCTTAGTCCGCTTATTGAATAAGTAACTGAGCCCAAATAGGAATATTGAGCCAAGTGTCTGCAATAAAGCCAAGTAGATAAAGTTAACAAATGAACTTAACGTGTTATCCAAATAAATGTTGGCATCACTCATTGGTGCTAAGCGCCAAGTCTGACTATGATTAATCCGCTCATTCTGCAAGCTGGTTACAATTAGGTAAATTGGCAAAAACAAAAAGCTAAATGCGAAAAAAATCGCGAATAAAAATGGTAAGAAGCCATTTTCTTTTTGTAAAACGAATTTCATTTCGCCAGTGCTTTCGAAATAATTAAAAATAGTAGTGACTAAGGCAGATACAAACTGCAACATAATCATTAAATGGGCTTTCTTAGATTTTTGTTTGAATAATTCGGTAAATAAACGTTCAAAAACAGCCATTAATCTTCCTCTTCTCCATCGTAAAGGCCTTCATAATACTGCTCGATACTCTCATGATTATTACGAATTTCATCAGCTGACTTATGAGCAAAAATAGTTTGATCCTTAATAACGACTACCTCATCAAGCAGCGCCGCAATTTCATTAACAAAGTGGTCAGAAATCAAGATTGTTGCGTCATCATTCTTCCAAAGAATAATCGAATTAATAATCTTTTTACGCGCCATTGCATCAATCCCGCCAAATGGCTCATCAAGCAAATATAAGTCAGCCTTACGAGCAAAAGTCAGGGCAATAATTAATTTTTCGCGCATTCCCCGCGACAATTGGCTCAGGCGCATCTCAAGATCAAGCTTCATGAACTTACGTAATTGCTCAAATTCGTCCTTGGTAAAATCTTGGTAGACAACTTCATAAAAGTCAACGACCGCCTTAATTTTGGTTGAATCACTGAAGCCCGTTAAACCATCAGTAAATGATAAATGTGCTTTTTTCTCGGCGTCCTTGTCAAAGCCATCAATTTTCACACTGCCACGGTAATTTTTGGCCATGCCACTGATAATCCGCATCAACGTGGTTTTACCAGCACCGTTTTCCCCAAGAAGAGCAACGATTTTACCGGGTTGCAAAGTTAAATTGACATCTTTCAAAATCAATTTTTGATTCTTCTTATAGGTTACATCCTTGATTTCAAGTACATTTTTCATTACAAAACTCCTTACTTCAAATAATTAGCTAGAATTGAACTAAGTTGATCGTTGGTTACCCCTAAAGCATTCATGCTCTGAACAAACTTGTCCAACTCATTATTAATTAAATTCTGCTTAGTCTGGGCCAATAAAGCAGTATCTTCTGTTACAAAATTGCCTTCACCACGCTTAGTATATAAAATTCCTTCATCGTTCATCTGTTGCAGAGCACGCTGGACCGTATTGACATTAACCGTTAACTGCAATGCCAAATTACGTACCGATGGGATTTTCTCTCCTGCTTGCAATTTACCTACGGCAATTTCTCGGTAAAGATATTGTTTGATCTGCAGATAAATGGGAATATTATCTTTAAATTCCAAAAGTTCACCTTCCATTTTCACTGTACTATTTTCCTAGCACACCTATATAGTAAACCATTTTAGGTGTGAGTGCAATCTTTTTAAGTTACTTCCAATGTTTCACAAAAAGCTTTTTGCACTGTTATGCAACTAAAAAAGCCCATTCAAGTTGCTATATCAGCTTAAAAATGGACTTTTTAAAATTATTACGTTATTTGTGCATAACTTTTTTAAACCAAGCAAAAAGTAATTTTGCTTAGAAAAATAAGAGTTTAGCTTCCTCAAATAATTTTAATAAAATACTGAATAAATATGAGTTTTGTTCCACTACTGATGGCTAGCAGCGTTTAATTCTGCCATTTTAACCATTACGTCAACTGCCTTGTACATTGATTCCAAAACAGTGTATTCGTAACGACCATGCATGTTTTCTTCACCAGCAAAGAGGTTCGGGCATGGCAGACCCATATAAGTTAATTGCGAGCCATCTGTGCCGCCGCGAACAGGGTCCTCATCAATTGTGAGCCCTTCTGCCTTGTAAGCCTCACGGGCCAAATTAACAATATCCATATGCTTAGCCAATTCATCGGCCATGTTATAGTATTGATCCCACATCTTGAGTTTAATTCGCTCAGTGCCAAATTCTTCATTCATCTTAGCAACGAGTGACTTAACTAAGTCCTTACGCTTTTCAAGACCATCACGCTCAAAGTCACGGATAATATAATCCAAATGAGCATTATCAACAGTACCTGTAAAGTTCATTAAATGATAAAATCCTTGCTTACCATCTGTTTCTTCTGGTACTTCATCTTGTGGCAATTGATTTTGGAAATTAATTCCAACTTGAACGGCATTAATCATTTGCCCTTTGGCAACAGCTGGGTGCACATTAACTCCTTGAATATCAAGGCTAAATTGAGCTGCAGAAAAAGTTCCCCAGTCGAGCTTGCCGGGAGCTTCGCCATCGACAGTAAAGGCAAAATCAGCACCAAATTCAGGAACATCAAAGTGTTCGGCTCCCGTACCGATTTCTTCATCAGGAGTAAAGGCGAGCCGAATCTTGCCGTGCTTAATTTCCGGATGAGCAAGCAAATATTCCGCAAAAGTCACTAATTCAGAGACACCACACTTATCATCACCGCCAAGCAATGTATCACCGGAAGCAGTAATAATTGTTTGTCCTTGATAATTTTTTAAATGCGGAAAAACTTCTGGGTCCAAATAAAATTCGGAGTCACCCAATTGAATTTTGGAATGACCATCATAATTTTCATGGATTTGCGGCTTGACGTTTTCCGAATTAAAGTCTGCGGTATCACTGTGAGCCAAAAAGCCCATGACAGGTACATTCTTAGTAATATTAGCTGGGATTTCAGCGATCACACAGCCAGACTTTTGGTTATAATGAACGTCACTTAACCCCAATTCCTGCAGGTCCTTCATAATTACCTGCTTTTGAAAATCTTCTTCTCTTTCCGTTGATGGAAAACGAGTTGAATGCTCATCAGAGCGTGAATTAACCTGTACATATTTTAAAAATCGTGGTAACAAATTTGGATATTCCATTTTTACTCCTTAAATTAAATCTTGAAACGGATTAGTAGAAACCTGAGAAACGGCAACTTGTACTTGCCAATTTAGCTCAGTATTCCATTTTTGCAGCAAGTCAAAGACCCGATGCTTAAATAATTTTTCAGTATAATGCCCCGGATCAACTACCGTTAACCCTGCAGAAATCATATCGTGGCCAGTATGATAATAAACGTCGCCTGTAATAAAGGCATCTAGCCCTTCATCAACTGCTTGGTGCCAGTATTTACCGCCATCACCACAAATAAAGCCAACTGTGGAAATCAGCTGCTGGTTATCAGCAGTAATTAGCCGTGCCATTTTGATATTCATTTTTTGTTTGACATAATAAGCAAAATTATAAGCAGTCATTGCTTGCGGCAGTTTGCCTTTGCGGCCAATGGCAATTCCGTCATCATCCAAGCAGAACGGTTCAACATCAGTTAATCCCAGTTCTGCTGCCTGCCAATCACTAGAACCATTTTGCGCTTTATCAGAATTAGTATGAATTGAATAAACAGTAATGCCATGTGCAATAATCTGACCGTACATGGCATTTTGTGGATCCGCAAAGTCTAAATTCCGTGCTGGGTGAAACATTAACGGATGGTGGCTAATAATCAAATTAGCACCTTGATTAATTGCTTCAGTAACAACTTGCGGCCGCACGTCAAGGGTAGTCAATACCTTGGTAACTGGCTGCTCGAGCGAGCCAATCTGCAGTCCAACTGGGTCACCCTGACTAGCAATTTCTTCGGGAAAGTCTTGCCGTAAACGAGCAACAATATCTTTAACTTTGGTCATTTAGTTCCTCCTCAATCATTGTAATTTCTTGTTCAATTTGTTTAATATGCTCTGTATCCTTGTTTTTTGCCTTGTTTAAATTGACTAATAGCTTCTGGTGATAAGCAAGTTGCCCCTGCCATTTTTGGTAAAAAACAGGGTTCTTGGTTTGTAAAATTAAGGGGCCGAAGAAAATTTCCGCCTTGCTCAACTTAACTGGCGTTTTCACCTGAATGGCCTTAATGAGTTCATAAGTATGACCAGCTTCTTCAATCAAGTCTTCTGCCACAACTTGATAATTATGGTCTACGAGCCACTTACGCACGCCAGGCTCACCAACATTAGGCTCAAGCACCAGCGTTTTAAATTGAAAGTCATTCTGCCAAGCAGCAGTCAGAATCTCTACCATTAACTTGCCGCCCATGCCTGCAATTACAACTGTATCAATCTTATCTTCATGCGTAATAGTCACTAGACCAGCGCCCAAACGAACGTCAATTTGCTTTTCAAGGCCAGCCTGAACAATGTCATCTCGAGCATTATCCAGTGGCCCTTGAGCAATATCACTAGCAATTGCGTAATCAATTTTGCCAGATTGGACTAATGCAATCGGCAAGTACGCGTGGTCGGTGCCAATGTCAGCTACCCGCGCTCCCTGATCGACCATTTGCGCTAAAGTATTTAACCGTAAATTCATTTTTATTCCTCTGCTCTCTAGGTATCACTCAAATTTTAACATAATAAAATTATTAGTTGGAGCTAGTAAAACAAAAATTACCGACTATTTATTATTTTGGTCTAAGAGCCAATTTTTATGAAGGCTAGGTTAGTGGTAAGATTGTAGGGAAATTCAAATTAAAATCAAGATTAGGAGTAATTATGGATCGAACTGAACGTGTTACGTTAACCAATATGTGTATGATAACTAAAGATGATAAGATTTTAGTCTTAAACCGCAATGACCCCACGTGGCCTGGGCTAACCTTCCCTGGCGGTCACGTGGAAGCACACGAATCATTCCACGATTCAGTTGTCCGTGAAGTCAAAGAAGAAACAAACTTAACAATTACTAAGCCGCGCTTAGCTGGAATTAAGCAATTTTATGATGATAATAGTGACCGCTACATTGTATTGTTTTATATCGCCAATAACTTTACTGGTAATGTTAAAGCTTCAAATGAAGGTGCTCTAACTTGGATGACCAAGGATGAATTAATGAGCCACCAACTTGCCTACAACTTTGATCGGGATTTACAAGTTTACTTTAATGAGCAAACTTATGAGCACTTGCTCGACGGTGACCGTGACGAATTATTTTAAACGAAAAAGGATGATGATATCGTATTGATATTCATCATCCTTTTTTATTATTAATCTAAAAAGTCACGTAATTGGTTAGAACGACTAGGATGACGCAACTTGCGCAAAGCCTTAGCTTCAATCTGACGAATCCGTTCACGGGTAACGCCAAAGACTTTGCCAACTTCCTCAAGTGTGCGTGTCCGGCCATCATCAAGACCAAACCGCAACCGCAAAACATTTTCTTCACGGTCAGTCAAGGTATCAAGGACTTCTTCCAATTGTTCTTTGAGCATTTCGTAAGAAGCATGTTGTTCAGGACTAGTGGCATCCTTATCCTTGATGAAGTCACCTAAGTGTGAATCGTCTTCTTCACCAATCGGCGTTTCAAGAGATACCGGCTCTTGAGCAATCTTCAAGATATCGCGCACCTTGCTTGTTGGCATATCCATTTCGGCACCAATTTCTTCAGGTACTGGTTCACGACCCAAGTCTTGCAATAATTGCCGCTGAATCCGAATCAACTTGTTAATGGTTTCAACCATGTGAACTGGGATTCTGATTGTCCGTGCTTGATCGGCAATCGCACGCGTAATTGCTTGTCTAATCCACCAAGTTGCATAAGTTGAAAACTTAAATCCAAGGCTATAATCGAATTTGTCAACAGCCTTCATTAAGCCCATGTTACCTTCTTGAATTAAATCAAGAAACGACATTCCCCGGCCAACATAACGTTTAGCAATGGAAACAACTAACCGCAAGTTAGCTTCTGCTAATTCCTGCTTAGCTTCTTCGTCGCCCTTTTCAATTCTCTTAGCCAAAGAAATTTCTTGGTCAGCATTAAGAAGTGGTACTCGACCAATTTCTTTCAGATACATCCGAACTGGGTCGTTCATGCGCACACTTGATGGTGCAGACATGTCTTTCAATTCAGCCTTTTCAACATCTTTTTGCTTTTTCAAGGCTAATTTTGAAGGTTCACCCTTTTCATCAACGATACTGATACCGTTGTCCTCGAACTCTTGTACCAATTGATCGACTGCCTTACCTTGCAGCTTATACGGCTTAATTAACTGCTTAGTAAATTCTTCTTCGGTAATTGCCTTGTCTTTTTTAACTTCTTTGACAATTTTTTTAACTACCTTGTCTAATGATAGTTCTTCTTCTTGGTTAGTGTTTTTCTTTTCTACCACTAAAAGGCCCCCCTTTGACCCTGAATCCTCTTTAACTGCAAAATTTTCTGAGTAATGGCAATAATTTCATTTGTGTCTGTTTTGCGTTTGGCATCCTGCAACTGATTTTCTAGATCTTTCAGTTGGGCATTAATTTTACGCATCTCAAGTGCAGCCATCTGCTCTTCAAGTTCGCGGTCAGAAAAATCCTGGGGCATATCTGTCATTTCAGTACTTACTATTATACCTTGAAGTTCGTCAGGAATAAAATCTAAGAAACTATTTATTGTTGGATTTTCATGTTCTTCACTAAATTTTAACCATAATTCAGCCAAATCTGCATATTTTTCATCTGGAAATAAAAAATTATTTTCAAGCAAAAAATCACGGGCATGTTCTGAATGCATAAATAAATATAATAATCTAGTTTGAATCGGATCAATTTTGGCAGTTTGTTCGGCTTCAATAATTGGTGTCGAGTCATCCTCCAAAATAGGATCAACTGGACCACCACTATTTTTATGTCTTTGAGCTGCATTATTAATCCGGCGCTGCCGCAGCAGGTTGACCTTGAGAGAATCCTTAGAAACATTCTGCGCCTGCGCAATCCGTTCCAAATATAAGTCTTGCTCAACTGGATTTGACAATTCAGCAATTTCCTTGACGGCATCGTTAAGATAAGCGATTTTTTCGCGGTCATTAGCCAAATTATACTTTTGTGCTAAGCGTTTTAAGAAAAAATCAGTCGGCGTTAATGCACCCTTAATTTCATCGCGATATTTAGCAGCACCGTATTTTTTAACATATTCATCGGGATCCAATTTTTCTGGTAAAACGACAATCCCAATATTAAAACCGCCAGCCTTATCGAACATTTTAGCAGCTCGCTCTTCGGCATGAACACCAGGATCATCCCCATCATAATTGATGACAATATTTTTTGTAATTCGCCGCAGCATGTAGACCTGCTGGTCCGTCAGACTTGTTCCCATTGAGGCAATGCCAGACTTAATGTCCGCCTTATAAGCCGCAATTACATCCATGTAGCCTTCATATAAGACTAAATGTCCTTCTTCACGAGCTGCTTTTTTAGCTTCCGCAAAGTGAAACAATAACTTAGATTTGGTGAAAATTGGCGTCTCAGGACTATTAATATATTTCGCTTCTGTCTTATCCGTCGACAAACGTCTCCCAGAAAAGCCAATAACGTAATCACTCTCGTTACTTAGCGGAAACATCAACCGATCACGAAAACGGTCAAAGAGCTCACCATCTTGAGACTGTACAAACAAACCACTAGCGGCCAACTCATCATTTGAATAACCATGTCCTCTTAGGTACGTTAACAATAAATTGTTTTGCTTTGGCGCGTAACCAATCTTGAAGTGAGCAATAATTTCATCATCAAGTTCTCGCGATTGCGCATATTCTAGTCCTCGTTTACCAGCATTAGTTGAGGTCAACACCCGCTGATAAAAGTCGCAAGCATCTTGGTGCATTTTAATTAGTGGGTTACTAGTTTGACTGCTTTGTCCTGTTTCGCCAATATCAATATGGGCAAAATCGGCAACCTTGCGCACACTTTCGGGAAAAGTTAAATTATCCTTCTCCATTAAGAACTTAAAGACATTGCCACCCTTGCCGCAGCCAAAACATTTAAAAAACTGCTTCTCTTCATTAACGGTAAATGATGGCGTTTTTTCTTCATGAAAAGGGCAAAGACCAATATAGTCTTTGCCTTTCTTTTCAAGTGAGACATACTGGCTGATTACATTGACAATGTTAACATTATTGCGCACCTTGGCAATTGTTTCTTCTGGAATCAAACCAGCCATTCATATCACCTATTCCTGATTAACTTATTTAATAACTAATTTACTTAAATCACCCAAACGTTCAGCCAAATCGCCAACTGCACATAATTGTGCTAGCCGGTTGTTCTTAACAGCTTCGTCCTTAGCCATAATCATGTTAGTGTCAAAGTAACGGTCAATAACCGGTTGTAATTTAACGAAACCATTGTAGAGTTCAGTTAAATCAGTCAACTCTTGTAAGTTTCGAACGCCAGCATAAAGTTCAGTTTCAGTTGCATCGTCAAATAAATCAGGATTAATCGTAATCTGTCCCTTAAATTTAGCTTTCTTCAAAATATTATTGATTCGTGTCAAACTTTCAACAACTGGCTTAAATTGCTCGTCATCATGGTGTGACTGCAGAACTGTTGCGGCGGTTAAAATTTGAATTGGGTCTTGTTGACTGGAAGCAAGAACTGCATCAATAATATCGTACTTAAACTTATTCTTGTGCAAGTATTGGTTAATCCGATCACGAATGAAGGAAGCAATCTCTTCATCTTGACTCTCTGATTTTGGAATTTTGGCAGCCGTTTTACCATCAAGCAAGCTGACGATTTGTGGTAAGACTTGATTAAATGGCAATGACCACTCTTGGTTAAGCAAAATGCGGACAATTCCATAAGCATACCGACGCAAAGCATACGGATCATTAGATGAAGTTGGAATCATACCAGCAGCAAAGAAAGTAATGATGGTATCAAGCTTATCAGCAACTGATAATAATGCACCAACAGTTGTTTGCGGTAGTTGGCCTTCAGCGGATAATGGCATGTAATGTTCCTTAATAGCAACAGCAACATCTTCATTTTCGCCGGCAAGACGAGCATAATGCATTCCCATTATCCCTTGCAATTCCGCAAATTCACCAACCATTTGTGTAACCAAATCGAATTTGTATAATTCGCTGGCACGATCAAAATCAGTTATCGTCTGCTTATCCAAGTTCCATTTTTCAGCTAAAAAGTCACCAATAATTCGAACCCGCTGCGTCTTTTCGGCCATCGAACCGATCTTGTCGTGGAAGGAGACATTATTCAATCTTTGAACAAAATGGCTTAACGGATACTTGCGGTCCTCATCATAGAAGAATTGAGCATCATCAAGCCGGGCAACTAATACCTTTTCGTTACCGGAAATAACATTATCCAAGTAGTCTTTATTACCATTACGAACAGCAATAAAGTGGTTAATCAATTGACCTTGCTTGTCGTAAACCTCGAAGTAACGTTGGTTATCTTTCATTGAAGTAATCAAAACTTCTTGAGGCATTTCTAAGTACTTTTCGTCAAAAGTACCAGCAAAGACAGTTGGATATTCAACCAAATTAGTAACTTCTTCAAGTAAGTTTTTATCCAGTTTAATCTGCCAGTCGTTCTTTTCAACCAAATCATTCATCTGTTGAACGATCATTTCTTTACGTTCGTCAGCGTCGACAATTACGAATTGATCCTTTAGTGCTTCTTCATAATCATCTGCACTAGCCAAAACAACAGAATCGCCTAAGAAACGGTGACCTTCAGTCTTACGACCAGCAGTAATATCTAAAATTTTAACGGGAATAACGTCACTACCGAATAATGAAACGAGCCAGTGAATTGGCCGTACAAATTCGAAGTCATGAGAGTCCCAGCGCATCTTAGTTGGGAAAGTCATTGCCTTAATAATGTCGCTCATTCCCAGCAAGATATCGCTGGCTTTTTTACCTTCTTGCTTGACATGAACATAAGCATATTCGGTACCTTTGAGTTCTTCAAAGTAAATATCGTCAGTTGTCATGCCTTGACCGCGGGCAAAGCCTTGTGCTGCCTTAGTCCAGTTGCCGTCAGCATCCTGAGCAATCTTCTTAGCTGGCCCCTTTTTAATTTCGTCAATATCAACTTGCTTTTCAGCTAATTCTTCTACAACAATCGTCAATCTGCGCGGTGTTGAATAAGTCTTGATATTCTTGAATTTTAAGCCGTTTTCTTTTAAAAATTTGCTGGTTCTGTCAGCTAGTTGCTTCACACTTTTGGAAACAACGTGTGCTGGCATTTCTTCAATTCCAATTTCAAACAAATAGTTTTTAGTCATTTTCAAGCCCCGCCTTCTTGTCTTCTGCATTTTTTAATAATGGAAAGCCGCGCTTTTCACGTTCTTGAACAAAGCAAACAGCTACTTCATGGGCTAAATTACGGATTCGCGCCAAATAACCTGCACGTTCAGTAACCGAAACGGCACCGCGCGCATCAAGCAAGTTAAAGGTATGCGAACACTTCAAAATGTAATCATAAGCAGGTTGAACTAAGTTTTGACTTAACAAACGTTTTGCCGTTTTTTCGTAAACATCGAAGGATTTTAACAAATTCTCTTGGTTTGATTCTTCAAAAGCATACTTCGAATGCTCATATTCTGCTTCTTTAAAGATGTCACGATAAAGTACGCCATTGCCCCATTCGAGGTCAAAAACGGAATTAACGTCTTGAATATAAGAAGCAAGTCGTTCAACCCCATAAGTAATTTCACTCATAGTTGGCTTAACGTCAAGTTCACCGACAGTTTGGAAGTAAGTAAATTGACTAACTTCCATCCCGTCAAGCCAAACTTCCCAACCAACACCGGCACAACCCATTGATGGGTTCTCCCAGTTATCTTCAACGAAACGAATATCGTGCTCTAACGGATTGATACCTAATACCTTCAAGCTATCTAAATAGTATTGTTGGATATTTTCCGGAGCTGGCTTAATTACTGCTTGGAATTGATGGTGTTGGAACAATCGGTTAGGGTTATCACCATAACGGCCATCGGCTGGTCGTCTTGATGGTTCAACATAACATGCTGCCCATGGCTCAGGACCTACTGCTCGTAAAAAAGTATATGGGCTCATTGTTCCGGCCCCTTTTTCAACATCGTATGACGGCATAATCATACAACCCTTGGAAGACCAAAATTCTTCCAATTTAAAAATCATTTCTTGAATTGTTAATTTTTTCTTTGCCATATTAATTCCTCCCTGCATGAGGCCATAAAAAAAGCCTATGCAAAACTTGCATAGGGACGAGATTTAATCGCGGTTCCACCCTAATTCAGAGAATATCTTCTCTGCTCTTAATTGAATTGGCTAGAGGTGCCTGTTTCCCAGATGTCCTTGCACTACCGACACTCGCTTGGCTGGTACTTTTTAAAATCCTCATTATTACCAAAGTACATTGGTATTTTACCATAATCACGGATGTAAACAAAAGATTTAATCAAAATAATTTTAATTCATCTAAGAACTTCTTCGTCTTTAGATTTAGATCAACAGTTTCTTGATAAATGCGGTCAATGGCTTTGCGAGTTGCCCTTTTAGTTGCATCATTAACTGCAATTGATCCTAAGCGTTCAATCGGCAGTAAGCCAATTGTTCTTAAAACTGCTGTTTCTTTCGGCTCTAAATGCATACGACTGGTTTCTTGATAAAAATGGTCACTGCAAATAATGCCGCCGCGCTTGATTGAATAATCAAAAACGCCCTGCTTTTTGCCGCAAATAACGCAACTACGTAATTCTGGAGCAACCCCATAAGCGTCCAACAGCTGCATTTGACAAATTTGCGTAATCATTTCTGGATCAATACCAGCGTTAATCTTCTGCAAGGCAAATTCGGTCAATGAATAATACTTACCAAGAGGCTGGTATTCCACAAAAGCATGGTCAACCAAATCTAAAATAAAAGAAGCATAAGCATTCTTGGTTAAATCGTTAAATAACCCATCAAATTGCTTTACTTCTTTATAAGTGCGCAAATTACTTAAACCTTGGCCACTCGTATAAATAATATACGTTCCGTAAGAAAAATTGAGTAACGCTGCCCCTAATTTTGATTTAGGTCGCAATGCTCCACGAGCAATCATCGTAATAATGCCATTTTCTTTGGTAATGATCTTGGCTAGTAAATCTGCTTCTTTAAATTTTTGGCGTTTAAAAATAATGCCTTGAACTTCTTTAAGTTCACGTGTCATTTATGAGAGTGCCTTCTTGTCATAACCGATTTGCTTCAAAAAGCTTGGGTCAGACCGCCAATTACGTTGCACTTTAACCCATAAATGTAAATTAACCTTTTCACCGAGCAAATTTTCGATTTGACGGCGAGAATTAATACCAATTTGCTTGAGCATTTTACCGCCCTTGCCAATAATAATTCCCTTTTGCCCATCTTTTTCAACATAAATCGTTGCTTCGATTTGCAATTTGCCCTTCTCGTGCTGGTTCATCCGTTCAACCCAAACGGCTGCAGCGTGCGGTACTTCTTCAGCGGTTAACTTCAGAATTTGTTCACGCACTAATTCCGCAACCATAAAGTATTCGGGACGATCAGTAATCTGTTCAGGATCATAATAATCGGGACCCTCAGGTAAATATTGGTGCAAAGTAGCAATCAAGTCGGTAATACCAACTCCTTGAGTTGCGGAAATTGGTAAAAATTCCTTAAACAAATCAAGTTTGCGATAAGAATCAATAATTGGCAGTAAGTTATTCGGATTAACTTGGTCAACCTTGTTGATTACCAAAAAGACAGGTACCTTAACTTGTTTTAACAAGTCGATGATATATTCGTCACCCTTACCCATTTTTTCGGGTTCAACCATAAATAATACTAGGTCAACATCGTTTAAACTAGAAACGCTGGCTTTATCCATGTAATCATCCAGTTTAAGATGCGGCTTAAAGATTCCCGGTGTATCGACAAAGACAACTTGCATGTCATCTGTTGTGTAAATACCAGAAATCTTATCGCGGGTAGTCTGCGGCTTATTAGAAGTAATTGCCACCTTTTGACCAACCAAATTATTCATTAAAGTTGATTTACCAACGTTTGGTCGTCCGACTAATGCAACAAAACCAGATTTATTTTTCTTATTTTCAGTCATTATTTTCCTCTGCCTTCATCTAGTTGGTCAGGATACAGTGGTAAGCCATATTCTTCAAGTACTTTGCCTTGGATACCAAACATTTCTTTTGCCTCATCAGGTTTAATATGGTCGTAACCATTAAGATGCAAAAAGCCGTGAACTAAGGTATAACCAAATTCACGGTCCCAGCCCGTTCCGTATTCCTTACTATGACGTTTAATCACGCTCGGACACATAAACAAGTCGCCGATATCTTCTTGAAAGTCTGGATCTGCAGTAAAAGCTGCAAGATTTAGGTCATCTTCACCATCTTCAATTGCAAACGAAATAACATCAGTTGGTCGATCTTTTTCACGATATTGTTTGTTAATCGCATGACTACGTTCTTCATCAACAAAATTGATGCTCATTGCCAAGTTATTTTCTTTAGCAATTGCCTTTTTGGCAAGTAACAACAACTTCGCAATCCAATCCTGCCAATCACGATCAGCATTTTCTAAAAAGCCAACCTCATCATTATAGGTAATTTCAATCGACGTCATTAATGTCTTTCGTCCTCTTTCTCATAAGCATTAATAATTTTAGCAACCACTGGGTGACGAACAACATCATTAGCGGTAAAGCGAATAAATTTGATTTGGTCAATGCCCTTCAAAATTCGTTGAGCGTCAATCAGTCCACTACGCTGGCGACCCGGTAAGTCAACCTGTGTCATATCCCCATTGACAATCATCTTTGAATTAAAGCCTAACCGTGTCAAAAACATCTTCATCTGCGCATCGGTTGTATTTTGGGCTTCATCCAAAATGACAAAGGCATCATCAAGTGTTCTCCCCCGCATGTATGCCAGAGGAGCAACTTCAATTACGCCCCGTTCCATCAACCGATCAGTTGTATTAGTCCCCAAAATTGCATAGAGCGAATCATAAATTGGCCGTAAATACGGATCAACTTTTTCCTTTAAATCTCCTGGTAAAAATCCTAAAGATTCGCCAGCTTCAACAGCTGGTCTAGTTAGAACAATTCGCGAAACCTCACCCTTTTTAAAGGCTGCAATGGCACAAACGACAGCCAAAAATGTTTTACCGGTACCGGCAGGTCCGATTCCAAATACAACATCACTTTTTTTAATGGCTTCAACATAGCGTTTTTGTCCCATATTTTTAACTCTAATCGGTTTACCTTTAGCATCCCGAATTAAAATCTCTTTATATAGGTCAGCAAAATACTCTGTTGTCCCCTTATCTGCCATTTTCATTGCGCTGACAACATCAGGCGCACCGATGTTAACACCAGTGCTCACAACATTGTCCAAAGCCTTCAGGACTGCGATTACTTTACGCGTGTTTTCAACGTCACCGTCAACAACAATTTGGTTGCCGGTATCAGTTACGTTTAGATCGTAACCTTCAGCTAACAAGTTAAGATTACCATCATTAATTCCAACTAATTTTTGGATATTCTCTGGATTTTTAGGAATAAAATTGGTTCGAGCCAAAAACTTCGCTCCTTTTCTTGCTTAATTTAGATGATTACGCACTGCGCTGGAAGCTGCTTTACCATCAGCCTTGCCCTTGATCTTAGGCATCAAAGCCTTCATCACTTTACCAAAATCAGACTTACCTTTGGCATCGACTTCGGCAATTGTCTCAGTGACAATTTGCTCTAACTCATCTTGGGACAATTGCTTTGGCATGTAACTTTCTACAACTGCCAATTCCTGCTTAGTTTCATCAGCTAAATCAGTTCTAGCAGCCTTGGTAAATTCTTCAATTGATTCTTCGCGTTGCTTCTTTTCCCGATTCAAAACGGTCAGTTCCTCGTCTGAACTAAGTTCATGACCTGCCTTGATTTTTTCATTCATCAGGGCTGATTTAATCATCCGCACCGTATTCAATTTAACTTTATCGCGTGCTTTCATGGCTTCCTTCATGTCAGTCATAATTTGTTCTGATAAACTCACAAGTACTCCTTCTTTCTAAATATAGAATCTAATTAAATTATAGCAAATCTAGTCCGTGGTAGAAAACAATTAATCAAATTTATCTGCAAAAAAAACGGCTCCTATCAACAGATAGAAGTCGCTTCTTTATATATTAATAATGTCTACGTTTCCGTGCTGCTTCAGATTTAAGCTTTCTACGTACACTAGGTTTTTCGTAGAATTCGCGTTTGCGGTATTCTTGCAAGGTACCACTTCTTGAAACGGAACGTTTGAAACGACGAAGAGCATCATCAATAGACTCGTTTTCGTGAACGACTGTCTTGGCCATGTGTGATCCCTCCTTCCATTTCTTGACGTTACCGTCATACATTTATTTAAATTATATCAAACCTCACGCAAGGGTCAATACATACATGCAATATTTTTAAAAAAGTTTTTTGGCAGCATTATTTTAACTAAATCTGTTAAAAAAATTTCAAAAATGTATAATTAATTAAAAAGGAGTTAATAATGAGCGAAGAAACACTTAAAAAAGAAGTTAACATCATAATTATTTCTGATTCTGCTGGTGATACTGCTTTTAACAATGCCATTGCCGCGGCCGCACAATTCCCTGATGCGCAAGTCAATTATCGGCGTTATCCATTTATTACCGATAATAACAAACTTGATGCTGTGTTTGATGAAATTGAACAATATCCCAATATAATTATTATTTATAGTCTGGTTAAAGATGAAATGCAAATTCCGGTAATCAGATTTGTCCGTGAACATAAGGTTCAGAGTGTCGATATTTTGTCCCCTGCCCTGGAGGCTTTGCAAAAGGTGACGGGCAAGAGACCATTAGAAAAAATTGGTGCCCAACACAAAATGAACCAGCATTACTTTGACCGGATTTCAGCGATGGAATTTGCGGTTATGTATGATGATGGTAAAGACCCCAAAGGCTTTTTGGAAGCTGACGTGGTTTTATTAGGGGTTTCGCGAACTTCTAAAACACCATTATCCTTATTCTTAGCTAATAAGAACCTAAAGGTTGCTAACCTGCCGCTTGTACCCGATACACACATTCCAAAAGAAATTTATAAAATTAATCCGAAAAAGATTATCGGCTTAACCAATGATCTCTCCGTGCTAAACGAAATTAGACGGGAAAGAATGATCTCTTATGGCTTGAGTCCAGATACAACGTATTCGAATACCGATTCAATTAAGGCTGAACTTGATTCCGCGCAAAAGCTTTATGATAAGCTCGGATGTTATGTTATCAATGTTGCTCACCGTTCAATTGAAGAAACTGCGGCTTTAATTATGGATCACTTAGGGGTTGAGCAGCTATAATTATAAGTAAGTACTTAATTTATGCTTTAAGCTAAAAATATTTGGAGATAACTAATTATGAACAAACAAAAAGATACTGCAATCTTTGCCGGCGGCTGCTTTTGGTGCATGGTTAAGCCCTTTGACAGTTTACCCGGCGTTGAAAAAGTAGTTTCTGGCTACACTGGCGGTCATGTTGCTAATCCAACATACGAGCAAGTTTGTGCCGGGACTACTGGTCACACCGAAGCAGTTAAAATAACTTTTAATCCAGAACTAATGCCGTATGAAAAATTACTGCAATATTACTGGCAGGTAACTGACCCAACCGATGCTGCAGGCCAATTTCAAGATCGTGGAGATAATTACAGACCCGTGATCTTCTATAATTCTCCTGAACAAAAGGCTGCTGCCGAAAAGTCAAAGGCAGAATTAGCAAATAGTGGTAAATTTGATAAACCAATCGTTACCCAGATTGAACCCGCTGTTCCTTTTTATGATGCCGAAGATTACCATCAAGACTTCTACAAAAAGGACCCACTGAGATATTCTTTAGAAGAATCCGGCGGCCGCGATAACTTTATTAAAGAACACTGGTCTAAATAAAGTTACGGTTAAACACTTAATAGTGAATTGATGCTATTATGTAAATGTGGACGCTGATATTGAGGTATATGATATACTAAAATAACAATAATTATACTATCTAGAGATTTAATTTTACTTTGTTAAGCGTCCATAAAAGCCATCAGATTAACTGATGGCTTTTTCAATGCTTTTAAAAACAATAATTTTTAATATTAATACAAAGGCAAAAAAGAAAAATAATGCTACAATGGAAAACGAATTGCGTAAGTTTTCAGGATGATTGGGAGATAATTATCACCAAAATCCTAATTTCTTTATTTATAAGGAGCTATTACTAACCATATGGATCAATTGGATAAGTTTAATAGGCGCTACAATTTACTTTCCAAAATTTCGGCGTCGTTCTTTTACTCGCTGGCAGTTGCCGTTGCGTTGAATTTCTTCTGGACACCAGGCCACATGTACTCATCTGGAATAACTGGCTTTGCCCAACTGATTAACACATTGAGTGAGCGCTTTTTACCGTTTACATTAACAACTTCTGTCATGTATTTTGCGCTTAATGTCCCGTTGTTCTTGCTAGGTTGGTTTAAGATTGGGCACAAGTTTACCTACTTTACCATAATTACGGTTGTCTTAGGCACAATCATGATGCACGTGGTTAACCCAGTCAATATGCATGTCGATCCGTTAGTTTGTGCTATCTTTGGCGGCATGATAAATGGCTTAGGGACTGGCTTTGCTCTTAAAAACGGGATTTCAACTGGTGGACTTGATATTATCGGGATTGTCATTAGGAAAAAAACAGGCGCCAGCTACGGCAAAGTCAATATTATGATTAACTTGATAATTATTGCTGCTGCAGGCTTTGCCTTCGGTTGGAACCGTGCACTTTATTCTGCTTTAACTATCTTTATTAATGGCCGAGTAATTGATGCAGTTTATACGCAGCACCAAAAGCTGCAGGTTACGATTGTAACTGAACATGCCCAAACAATTATTGATGGTATTCAAGACAAGATGCATCGCGGAATTACCATTTATCACGATGTCGAAGGTGCATACAGCCATGACGAAAAGACCGTTTTAGTCACCGTTATTGACCGTTATGACATGTATGATATTTTACAAATTATTAAAATGAGTGATCCTTATGCCTTCATGAGTGTCAGTGAAGTTGAGCACGTTTACGGGCGATTTAGGGAGCAAGAAATTGTTTAAACTAAAAGAGTGTTAGAAACTTTCTAACACTCTTTTTCATATCCTAAAATTAAGCAAATAATTTTCGATATTCGCCATACCCTGCTTGCTCGAGCTCGTCATAAGGAATGAACTTTAATGCCGAAGAATTAATGCAGTACCTTAATCCGCCCTTGTCACTTGGTCCATCAGTAAAAACATGTCCCAAATGTGAGTCAGCATCCGGACTTTTTACCTCTGTTCGCTCCATATTATGTGATTGATCGCGATGATAAGTTAGTTTTTTAATTGGCTTAGTAAAGCTAGGCCAACCGCAGCCAGCATCATACTTGTCTTCGCTGGAAAATAACGGCTCCCCCGACACAACATCAACATAAATTCCGCGCTGGTAAAAGTCGTCATACTTGCCGCTAAAAGGATAATCAGTTGCCGCATTTTGCGTTGATGCATACTGGTCTTGTGTTAATTCTTTTAATCGTGCTTCTTTTTTTGCTTGATCCATAAAAATACACCATCTTTCTCCCTAACTATAACAAAAATTTGATTATTGGGTTACATTTAAAGACTTATTAAATTTTTTGATTTATAATTCCACTATTGCCGTATGGTTTATAATTAAAAGGTAAAATAATTAACAGAAAGGATTTTTTAATTATGCCGCATCTAGCAAAAAGTTTGTCTAGAACTATCAATACCAAAATCGCGCAATTATCTGATTCAGAGATAACTACGTTTAATAACCAAACATCCAAAATCCCTGGGATTATTAAGTTAACAATCGGTGAACCTGATGTTAATACCCCTGAGCACGTTAAGCGAGCCGCGATTACCGCTATTGAGAGCGATGATTCTCATTATGCTCCAGAAGCTGGTAAGCCAGAATTATTAAGTGCGATTAGTGACTATTTAAATGATAGTTTAGGTGTTGTTTTTGATCCTGAAACTGAAATTTGTGCAACTGTTGGTGCAACTGAAGCTTTAAATGTTGCTTTCATGACCCTGCTTAATCCTGGTGACAAAATTTTAGTACCTACTCCAGTTTGGGGTGTCTACTTTGGCATTATCGAAATGACCGGTGCGATCCCAGTAGAAGTTGATACTTCCCAAGACGATTTTCTCTTAACTGCAGATCATTTAAAAGAAGTATTGGCAAATGAAGGAAAAGGCGCAAAGGCTGTTGTTTTAACAGATCCGTCTAACCCTACTGGCCGGGTTTATAGTAAAGAAGACCTGCTAGAGTTAGCCCAAGTTATTACAGATAACAACCTCTTTGCCATCACTGACGAAATATACGCTGAATTAATTTATAACAACAAAAAGCACTACTCATTAACTCAGATTATTCCTGAACGGACATTGCTCTTATCTGGTCTATCCAAGAGCTTTGCGATGACTGGGTGGCGCCTTGGATATATTGCTGGGCCTAAAGAAATCATGAAGTCGGTCATTAAAGTTAACTCATTTTTAATTACTGCTGTTACTGATAACGTGCAGGCAGCCGCAACCGAAGCACTAGTTAATGGTGCAGCTGACTACCCGATTGCCCGCGCTACTTATCAAAGCCGTCTGGAAATTATCGAAACTGGTTTACGCAAATGCGGCTTTAGTATGGCCACTCCTGAAGGTGCGTTTTACATTTTCGCTAAAATTCCTACTAAATTTGGACAAGATGATGTTAAATTTGCGACCGATTTAGCTAATAAAGCAAAAGTTGCACTAATGCCCGGCAGTTACTTTGGCCAAGGCGGTCAAGGCTACGTACGTTTATCTTACGCCGCTTCAACAGAAGACTTAGAAGAAGCTGTCCGTCGGATTACCGACTACGTTAATAACGACTTATAATCAGTAAGCAAAGTAGACGTAATTCCGCGTACTTTATAGTAAAATTAAATAGATAAACGATTTATCAAAATAGAAAACAGTTAAACGAAGGGATTTTATTATGAAAATTACAAGATTAAATGAGCCTCTATATACTAACGGTGAACCACCAAAGGTTGGCGACAAGTTGCCAGATTTTACTGTTGTTAGAGCTGATGGCAGTAAGGCTACTAAGGCTGACTTATTATCTAAGCCAACTTTAATTAGTGTTGTTCCTGACCTTAACACTAGTGTCTGCAGCATTTCAACTAAACGTTTCAACAACGAAGTTGATAAATTTGACGGCATTAACTTCTACACTATTTCTACTAACACTCTCGACGACCAAAAGAATTGGTGTGCTGCTGAAGGCGTTAAAAACATGGAAATTTTATCAGATGAAAGCCACAACTTCGGTGAAGAAATGGGTCTTTACCTTGAAAGCGGCGTAGATTCAAGAAGTGTTTGGATTATTTCTGCTGACGGCGAAGTTTTGTACCAAGAATTGGTTTACGAAATGACCGACGAACCAGATTACGATGCTGCCTTAACATTTTTAAGCAACTTAAAATAATTAAGTGTTAATATCAAAAAAGATAACCAGTAATGGTTATCTTTTTTTAATATACAGATTCAGTTAATACTGGCCATGTCGCAAAAGTTTGGTCGGCCGGATTAAATTGATAATTATTCTGAATAAACTCTTTGGCTTTTAGAACCAATGGTGACGAATTATCCCAAGTAAGCTGCGTCAATGGTATAGCAATAGCCCCAAGAGAATCTTGCCCGGCAAATTGGTTAACTGTTTCCTGTAATTCTCCCTGCCACTTCTTAACTTGGTAAAAGACGCAGAGATGTTGATTGTAATGCCAATTTTGATAATCCCAAGGATAACGAAAAGAAGTAATTCCTAATTGAAATGCTTCAAGAGTAGTTAGTCCTGTTTCTTCTTGAATTTCACGTCCAATTGCATCCGTGAGCTTTTCACCATCCTCAAGGCTGCCTCCTGGCAGATCATAACGATTAGTATAGGGTCCGCCATGTTTTTGGATAACAATTAACTTTTCTTGTTGCTGCATAATGCCGTACACACCAAATGCGCGATGATACTTGTCGGGCATTTTAAGAACCTCCTTACTTATAATTTTCAATAAAAAAACGATGTGAATTTATTCTATCACATCGTTTTTTGCTGGTTTATTTATTATTCATCCCAAGTTGCGTTTTGATCCGCATCTTTTTGAGCTTCTTCTTCTAAGCGTGCTTCTGTTTGCGCAACACTTTCTTGATATTGTTCTTCAACTTCAATGCCCAAGTCAGTTAATTGTTGCTCGGCAACTGGGGCTGGCGCGTGCATCATTGGCTCTGAAGCACTGGCATTCTTTGGAAAGGCCAAGACATCACGGATATTATCCTTCTCTGCCAACAACATGGCAAAACGATCAAGTCCGATCGCCAACCCAGCGTGTGGTGGGAAGCCCATGTCAAGAGCATCAAGAAGGTAACCAAATTGTTCATATGCACGTTTCTTAGTAAAACCAAGTGCCTTAAGCATTTTTTCTTGAATTGAACGCTTGTGGATTCTGATTGAACCACCACCAAGTTCATCCCCGTTCATGACAATGTCATAACTGCGAGCATGAGCCTTATGTGGATCAGTATCAAGCAACTTAATTCCTTCATCATCAGGCATTGTGAATGGGTGGTGGGCAGCAATCCAGCGGCCAAAGCCTTCATCGTATTCAAATAATGGCCAGTCAACAACCCAGACAAAGTCAAAGACATGCTTAGGAATAATGTCAGTTTCTTTAGCAAATTCACGTCGTAAATGATCTAAGGAATCACAACAAACTTTCCACTTGTCAGCAACAAAGACAATTAATTCGCCGCCCTCAAGACCAAATTCCTTGATTAAAGCTGCCTGATTGTCATCTGTTAAGAAGCGGCTAACAGGACCAGAAAATTCGCCATCTTCAAACTTGACCCAAGCCAATCCCTTAGCATGGTAACGTTTGATGTAGTCTTGCTTTTTCTCAATTTGCTTACGTGAATATGCCTTAGCACCATTCTTAACGGCAATTCCCTTAACAAAACCACCATCTTGAATTGCATTTGCAAAGACCTTAAAGTCACTATCGGCAAAAATATCGTTCAAATTATGAATTAACATACCAAAACGTGTATCAGGCTTGTCTGTACCGTAATTATTCATTGAGTCAGTCCAAGAAATCCGGGCAATTGGTGTCTTTAGGTCAATCCCCATAACGTCCTTCATAATTTTCTTGAGCAGACCTTCAGTATAATCTTGCACTTGTTGTTCATCAGTGAATGAAGTTTCCATATCAATTTGAGTAAACTCAGGTTGACGATCGCCTCGCAAGTCTTCATCACGGAAACATCTTGCAAGTTGGTAGTACTTATCAAAGCCTGCACCCATTAATAATTGCTTAAACAATTGTGGTGATTGTGGCAAAGCGTAAAAACTTCCGGGATAAATTCTTGATGGTACAAGGTAATCACGGGCTCCTTCTGGAGAAGACTTTCCTAAAATAGGCGTTTCAATGTTAATAAAGCCATTTTCATCAAAGTATTCGTGAGTTGCACGCAAAATCTTTGACCGTAAAATAATTGCTTGTTGCAAATTTGGCCGACGCAAGTCAAGGTAGCGGTACTTTAATCTAGTTTGTTCGCCGACCTCAATATCATTTTTAATTTCAAAAGGTGGAGTCTGAGACTTATTTAAAATCTTAATTGCAGAAGCTTCAATTTCAACTTCCCCAGTTTTCATTTCTGGATTGACGCTTGAACGCTTAACAACTTGTCCCTTAACTTGAACAACATACTCACTACCAAGTGATTCAGCTGTTGCCATCAATTCTACCCCAGAATCATGGTTGACAACGACTTGCACTAATCCTTCACGGTCACGCAAATCAATAAACAATAAATTTCCTAAATTGCGGACGCGTTGCACCCAACCATACAAATTAACTTCTTGGTCAAGATATGCAGTAGTGATATTGCCGCAGTAGTCTGTTCTTTTTTCCATTTGTTCCATAATTAATCCTTTAATTGTTCCATAACTGTTTTCATGTCGTCAACGTCTTCAAGTTGTAAGTCGATTGTTTTACCATCAGCCAGCCGCTTAACATTTAACGTACCATTAGCCAATTCTTTGGCACCAAGAGTAATCACGAACTTAGCGTGAACACGGTCGGCCTTCTTAAATTGCGCCTTGAGCTTCTTTTGGTCAACATCATATTGCGCTCTAAAGCCTTGCTTGCGTAATGAGCGGGCAATTTCAACGGCTTTAATTCCAGTTCCTTCACCAATATTAGTAATGAAGAAGTCAATTCCTTGATCGGCAAATAAAGTTGGATTTTGTTTTTGCAAAACAAGCATTAGTCGCTCTTCACCAATCCCAAAACCAACAGCTGGCGTCTCTGGGCCATCAAATTCTTGTACTAAATGATCGTAACGACCTCCACCCAAAATGGTAGTTGCTGATTCCCACAAACTCTTATCTTCAACCATAAATTCAAAAATAATTCCAGTGTAGTAGTCAAGTCCGCGAACTAAATCATTATCAATAACGTATTTAATCTTCAGTTGATCGAGAATATCAGTAATCTCGTCAAAGTTAGCTTTAGAATCTGCATCCAAGTAATCAATAATCTTAGGTGCATCTGGCAAGAATTGCTTATCCTGCTCATCTTTAGAATCCAAAATTCTGAGTGGGTTCTTTTCCAAGCGACGCTTAGAATCATCAGACAACTGGTCTTTTAGCGGTGTGAAGTAATTGACCAAGGCATCATGATAATCTTGGCGCACTTGCGCGTTGCCTAACGTATTAATATGCAATTCGTAATTCTGTACACCAAGTTTGGCAAGTAAGTCATGTGCCAAGACAATCGTTTCAACATCTGCTAGCGGATTGCTGGAGCCAAAACTCTCAACCCCAATTTGGTGGAACTCACGTTGACGGCCTGCTTGCGGGCGCTCATAACGAAAAGTTGATTCGATATAGTAAACGTTAAACGGCTTGACTACTTCTGGAGCATACATTTTGTCTTCAACATAAGCTCGAACGACACCAGCTGTTCCTTCTGGACGCAAGGCAATGTGCCGACCACCCTTATCGTTAAAGTCGTACATTTCCTTTTCAACGACGTCAGAAGTTTCACCACTTGAACGTGAAAAGACCTCATAATTTTCAAAACTTGGTGTTCTAATTTCTCGATAATTGGCTTGCTTAAAGAAGTCACGGACAGTTTGCTCGACCTTTTCCCATGAACCGGATTGTTCAGGTAAAATATCGACTGTTCCTTTTGGTTTTTGAACTCTCATTTAATCATCCTTTTAAATATAAAAAAGCGTCCTTGAAAAAATCAAGGGCGCTAAATTTCGCACGGTACCACCTTTTGCCTGCTGCGAATAACGCTCGCGACGCGCATATTATCTGCTAAAGGGGTCACAGTCAGCTTTCTATCCGCCTTTCACACCAATCAAGCGGTCTCTGTCATAGAAATTGCTAATCTTCAATCTTTGTCATTGATAATTCTTGTTTTAGCTTATAGTTTTAAGGCCCAAAAGTCAACCTAGAATGCAAAATTCTGCTGTTTTTTATAAATCCAGCACAATCGTAAACGGGCCATCATTTTCAAGATCAACCTTCATATCAGCGCCAAATTCACCAGTTTCGACATGCAATCCGGCATTAACTAGTTCTTGGTTGAAATCTTCCCATAATTCTTTTGACTTAGGTGGTCTCATAGCCTCAATAAAGCTAGGACGATTACCCTTCTTGGTATCAGCCAGCAATGTAAATTGACTGACACTCAAAATTTCACCGCCAACATCCTTGATTGCTAAGTTAGTCTTGCCGTCTTCATCTTCAAAAATCCGCATTTTGGCTATTTTAGCCGCCGCTTTTTGAACAACTGCGAGGTCATCGCCTCCTTTAATCCCAACCAAGAGAAGCAGACCGCGCTTAATTTGACCAACAGTCTCACCGTCAATGTTTACTTGGGCATGGTTAACCCGTTGAATTACTACCCGCATTTAATTATCTGCCCTTCGTGTTTCATAGATGTCCGGGACATCACGTAATTTGCTCAAGATTTTGTCCAGTTGAGCGGCATTTTTTACTGCCACTGTAGCATAAATATGGGCAATATTATTTTCATTTACTTTACCCGACAAATTATTAATATTCGTCGTAACAGTATTTAATTTGGTAATCACATCGCTTAACAGACGTTCACGATTATAGCCAAAGACTTCAATGTCAGCATTAAAGGTTTGCTTAGAACCATCAGCACTATCGTCAACATTTTCCCATTGCACATCAATTAGTCGCCCTTGACTAGCTGCATCATTGGTAATATTGCGGCAATCTGCACGGTGAATTGTTACACCACGTCCCTTAGTGACATAACCAACTATCTTATCACCAGGAACCGGATTACAACACTTGGCCAAATGCAGCATTAAATCACTAATGCCTTGGATCATCACACCATTCTTGTGCTTAATCTTCATTGGTGAACCAGCTGATTTGTTAGGCTGAGTTGTTGAGGCGGCTTTTTGTCCCGAATTTAGGATCTCTTCTTCAAGCTGCTTTTGCCGTTTTTCTTCTTCTTGGCGCCGCAAGTCTTGGGTAAGTCGATTAACAACACTGATCGCAGAAAGATCACCAAAGCCGACAGAAGCAAACATTTCATCAGCAGTATGGTAGTTAAACTGATCGAGAACTTTTTCAAGGTGATCCTTGTCCATAAATTCTTTGGGAGCTAAGTCTTGTTCGCGCAGCTGATCGGCAACCATTTGTTCGCCCTGCTCAATGCTTTTTTCTCGATCTAAATTACGGAAATAGCGGCGAATTTTATTTCGTGCCCGCGAAGTCTTAACAATATCCATCCAGTCACGTGACGGTGTCGCATTTGACTGGGTCATAATATCAATTACATCGCCGTTTTTCAGCTTGTAATCAAGGGGAACTAATTTGCCGTTAACCTTGGCACCAACGGCATGACTGCCAACCTGCGTGTGAATTTGATAGGCAAAGTCAAGTGTCACCGCACCTTTAGGCAGCTCGTAAACTTCGCCCTTAGGTGTGAAAACATAAACGCGGTCAGAAAAGATTTCACTTTTGACACTCTTCATAAATTCGCCAGCATCTTGAGTCTCATCTTTTAATTCTAAGATTTCACGAACCATGTCCAATTTCTCGTTTGAACTGGTTTCTTCAACGCCAGTGAAGTTCCCTTGCTTATATGCCCAGTGAGCAGCAACCCCGTATTCAGCAACTTCATGCATTTGTTCAGTTCTAATCTGAATTTCTAATGGGCGACCGCCAGGGCCAATAATTGTTGTATGCAGCGATTGGTAACCGTTAACCTTAGGAACAGCAATATAATCCTTAAAGCGGCCAGGCATTGGCTTCCACTTAGTATGAACTGCACCTAAAACGGCATAACAATCTTTAACAGTCTCGACAATTACCCGAACAGCAGACAAATCGTAAATTTCATCGAAGTCCTTGTGCTTATCGATCATCTTTTTATAAATAGAATAAATATGCTTCGGCCGACCGTAAATTTCGTATTTAATTCCTAAACTGTCAAGACTGCTTTCAAGTGTATCAATCGCATCCTGGATGTATTTTTCACGCTGACTGCGCTTCAAGCTCATCATATTAACAATTTGATAATAAGCTTCAGGATTTAGATAATGAAAACTCATGTCTTCTAATTCCCATTTAATCGTCCCAATACCTAAACGATCTGCCAGTGGTGCATAAATGTCCATTGTCTCTGAAGAAATTCGCCGCTGCTTATCTGGGCGCAAATGCTGCAAAGTGTGCATGTTATGCAATCTGTCAGCTAACTTAACCATAATGACACGAATATCTTTGGCCATTGCAATTAACATTTTACGGTGATTTTCAGCCAAAAACTCTTGGTGTGACTTATATTCATACTTGTTAAGTTTGGTCACACCATCAACAATAAAGGCAACATCCTTGCCGAATTTTTCCTTGATATCATCGTTAGTAACAGGCGTATCTTCAACAGTATCATGTAAAAAGCCGGCAGCAACCGTATCTGGATCAAGACCTAAGTTTGCTAAAGTTCCAGCTACTTGAGTTGGATGTACAATATAAGGCTGTCCTGAAGCCCGCTTTTGCTCCTTATGTGCATTATTCGCAAATTCATAAGCTTCTTCGACAAAGGCAATTTGCTTGTCATTCATATATTTTTTACAGGCTGCTATTACCTGATCGTGCGTCATTTCAATGTATTTCGACATTTGCATCACCCTTTCTAGTTATAGATCTGTTTATCCATTAAACCAAAAATTTCAAAAATGAGATAAATTATACCGAACAGCAAATTGTATTTAGCGAATTTAATCATCATTGCCAAACAAAAGAGCACTGGTAATATCAGTAGCCAGTATTTCGGTAATTTAAGGGTAATTATCAATCGACCAACATGGTAGCTGATAATACTGTTAACAATGATAAATAATAATCCTACCCGCAAAACAATCGGTACACCAAATAGACTACAGCCAAACGGTAAAATTGCCACTAATAGACTCCACCAAATGATTGGCATTGCTTGCAATTGATTTAATTTATGAATTGGGGGGATTGCCAGAATTTTTTGTTTAAATTGTTTGAGTTTAATAATCAATCTATTTTCCTTACTTAATTTACCATTATAGTCTTTTTTATTGTTCTTTGCGTTCAATTATTAGTCCCACCCAACGATCTTGACGCATTGTCAATGTAATCTTAAAGTTATATTGCTCTAAAGCTGTCTTGATTTTATCCAATTGCAGATAATCAATTCCTGAAAAAATAACTTGGCCGCCTTCATTTAAGTGGTCATTCAATTGCGGAATTAAATCCAGGAGAATTTCTGCCAAAATATTAGCTACAATAATATCAAATTTACCAGTAATCCCTTGTAACAGGCTTGCTTTTTCTACATTAATATTAGTTAAATTATTTAAGGCAATATTTTCACCAGCAGCCGTAACAGCTTCATCCGAAATATCGGTTGCCAAAACATTTTGAGCACCAAGAAGCGCGGCGGCAATAGCTAAAATACCGGATCCTGTTCCAACATCAGCCACGCTTTTAGGTGTTGTCATTGCCCGTTCTAAGCCCATCATTGCCAGCTGGGTTGTCTTGTGATTGCCCGTTCCAAAAGCTAAACCTGGATCAAGCTTAATCAACTGCTGATCCTTAAAGGCAGGCTCATAGTCTTCCCACTCAGGTACAATCGCCAAATGCCGTGAAAAATCAATCACATGGTAGAATTTTTGCCAAGCAGTATTCCAATCTTGATCTTCAATATAAGATGTTGTAATTTGCCCGGAGCCAATAGCTAGCCCATAACCTTTTAGTTCGGCAAGTTTGTCATGATATTTTTGGACCAATTCTTTTGCATCTGCTTCTTCATCAAAATAGGCAAAAAATTGCATATCTTCAGGTAAATCTTTAATTTCATCTAAATTAACAATCGTTGAATCATGTTCCCAACCGGCATGTTCAAAGTCGGTTCGTTTCCTAGTTTCAGTTCCTAGCGCACCCAATATATCCTGGCTATAAACGCTAAGTGCGTCTTCTACTTCATGACTGGTTTCAATTTTAATAATTAATAATTTCATTTTAACTTAAACTCCCTTTTTATTTTTATCCGCGCAATGCTATCATAAAAAAGGTGATAATTATGGCAAAGAAAAAAAATAAACTTGAAAAAACATTAGTTGAAAAAATTTTAGAGCGGAATAAAATTCCGTATGAACAAACCCAGTTTGCAACCCACGAAGATTCTGGTGGTGTTGCCCAAATGGATACTTCTATTTTAAACGAGAATGAACATTTGGTCTACAAAACCTTAGTTTGCACGGGTAATAAAACTGGCCCACTTGTTGGCGTTATTCCGGTAACTGAGCATTTAAGCATGAAAAAACTGGCTAAAAATTCTGGTAATAAAAAATGCGAAATGCTGCCGCTTAAAGACCTAGAAAAGACAACTGGCTATGTTCATGGTGCCAATACGCCGATTGGTATCTATTTTAAGCATCATTTTCCGATTTATCTAGATAGCGGCATGAATAATGAAGAAAAAGTTGGTGTTTCCAGCGGTAAAGTTGGCCGCAGTGTTTTCCTAAGTCCCGATGATCTGCAACAAGTCACTAATGGCGTGTTCTGCGATCTATTAGAGTAGTAAATTTAGCAAACAAATAAAATATTTTCCGTATAGAGTAAAACAATCAGGCAAAATTCTTCATTTGTAATATAATATAAATTAACAAAAACAGATAAGGAATAAAAACATGACATTATTAACAGATGAACAGCTTGCAAATATTGCACACGATTATTTTTTAAGTAAATTAAATATCGCTGACATTTCCAAAAAGTATGACCTTTCGCGTTACTTGATTACCAAGGCGTTAGAAGAAGCCGAAGAAAAAGGAATTGTCAAAATCAGTATTTATCAAAGTCCCAAACGAGCTGAAAAACTAGAGCGTAAATTGCAGCGACTCTTTAATCTAAAAGAAGTGTACATTTTAGAAGACTTAGAAACTAAGAATCAAGATAACGAGATGATCGTTAATTACGCTGCTAAACAAATTCAAAATTATACTAAATCGGCTCACGTAGTTGGCCTAACTTGGGGAACTTTAATTCGCGATATTATTAATAACTTTCCTGAGACTGAACGTGAGGATTTAACTTTTGTACAACTAGTTGGTCAAGCAGTTAATGCAAGCAAACGCAAAAACCAGCTAGTACAACAGGCTGCTGATAAATTTGGCGCCAACTGTCTAACTTTCCCAGCTCCGCTTTACACAATTAATCCTGATTTTGTAAAAGACATTCTGAAAGAGCCGTTCTTTGAATATATTAAAACTTTTTATCCAAGAATAGATCTAGTCTTTGCAAGTATTGGAACCCCGCAATCGTTAGAATCCGGACAATTTTTCATGGATTATTACGCAGATAAGATATTTAGCCACATTGACCGCAGTAAAGTTGCCGGCATGATTTTTGGGCGACCATATGACATTGATGGTAACTTCTTTAAGCCGATTGAAACACACATTTGTGGCATTAGTTTTGCAGAAATTATGCAAATTCCTAACCGCTTTGTGATTGTCAAGAATCGTTTTAAAGAAGATGCCCTCCTAGGTGCATTAAGAAGCGGGATAGTTACCCACTTAATTACAACTAGCGGTATTGCAGAACGAGTAATTCGCAAGAATATTGAGTTTAGTTAAACTCTTCCTCATATATTTTACTAATATAATCCTGTAATTCTGCAACTTGGTGACGGCGTGAACGGGCACATTCTTTAGCTGGCCGCTCACATAAAAAGCAGTGTCGTATGGGGAATCCTAACTTTGATCGTGATAAGGCTGCTGGTTGATCTTTAACTAGCACATCAGCATCAAACAGACGTCCTAATTTGTTTTTATCTTCAAATTCAATTGCGACTTCTTTTACAGACTTGGCAGCATCATTTAATAAGTAGAAATTTTCACAACCGCTTGACCTGTCCCAGCTATTTACCAAGAAATACTTGAGTCCTTGAGCGGTTAAGTCTTGCTCTAAAGCTGCACAGCCTTTGGCAAATAATTTTTGTAAATAATGATTATTTTTAATTGGCCCCGGGATATTTAGCTTTACATCTAGCAGTGTACCTTGCGGATTTTGACTAAAAATCTCTGCTTGCAATGCTGCACGCTGATCTTTAGCAGCCAATACATCAGGAATACTTTGCGGTTCACCCGTTAAAAAAATTGATTGCATTATTATAAACTTCCTTTTATCATTATTATAACTAAAAAGCGTGGAAACGAGCTATTACTTATTTCCACGCTTTTAATTTATAATTTTTTAGTCTTTAACTTGCTTGATAGTATCAATAATTGAACCATCACGATATTCAACTAAAGCAACTGTTCGATCAGTATATTCAAGCGGCTTTGGTACACCAACTTGCTTTTCAGCCATCTTTTGCAAATCCTTAATATCAAGAATTTGCAAACCAGGAACCTTACTAAACGCAGCGATTAAATCTTGCCGTTTAGGATTAATGGCAATCCCGCGTTCAGTTACTAGTACGTCGATGGAGTCACCTGGTGTAACCACTGTTTCAACAGATGGCACAACTGTTGCGTTACGTCCACGAACAAGTGGCGCGGTAATAATTGTCATTTTGGCATTAGCTGCATCTTGGTGACCACCAATCGCACCCCGAATAACACCGTCTGAACCAGTCATTACGTTAACGTTGAAGTCGGTATCAATTTGAAGAGCCGATAAAATTGCAACGTCCAAATTATTAACAACTGCACCCTTATTATGTGGATCAGCGTACCAAGAAGCATCAATTTCTTGTTGATCCTTATTTTGAGCCATTGAAGCTGCAGCACCCTTATCAAAGTCCTGAACATCCATGATTTTCTTGACTAATCCTTCTTCAAGAAGATCAGTTGTTGGCTTAGTAATACCACCCAAAGCAAATGAAGCTGTAATACCATCATCAAGCATTGATTGCCGTAAATAACGCGTTACAGCTAATGCGGCACCACCCGAACCGGTTTGGAACGAAAAGCCTTGCTTGTAATATGGTGAGTTAGTAATTACTTGGTTAACCATTTGCGCAATCTTTAATTCTTTTGGATCTTTAGTAAAGCGGGTTGCTCCTGAACCAATCTTATCTGGATCACCAATCTTGTCAACTTTAACGACATAATCAACTTGATCTTGTTTAATTGAAGCTGGTGTATTTGGATAATCAACAATGTTGTCAGTTAACAACACAACTTTATCAGCATATTGCGCATCAATTAAGGCATAGCCAAGTGAGCCAAAGACAGCATCACCATCTTGACCATTGGCGTTACCAGCTGGATCTGAAACTGGAACACCTAGAAAGGCAACATCAATTTTAATGTCACCCTCTTCAATTGCCCGAGCACGATTACCATGTGAACGGAAAATAACTGGGTTCTTGAGGCCACCATGAGAAATAAAGTCACCTAGTGAACCACGCATTCCTGAAGAAACAATGTTAGTAATAACGCCCTTTTTAATTGCTTCAATTACTTTATCATTCATCACGCCAGTAAGAGAAGATGGTGCCAAAGTTAAATCTTTATAACCCATTTCGATAATCTTATCCATTACTTTATTAAAAGCAAAGTCACCATTTCTGAAATGGTGGTGGAAAGAAATTGTCATGCCATCTTTAAGATTATTTTTAATAACATCTTCAAGTGAATCGACAACTTTATCTTCGCCTGCAGTAACCCGTACTTTAGGTGCAACTCTTTGAACTTCTGGATTACCAATAGCAGCTGATTCAAATGGCTTTAAATTCATCTTTGACATTAACTCATCTGGTAACTTACGGTTAACTTTATTCTCCAATGTAATTACCCTCCTCATCAATTAAGTTCGAAGCTTTGGCAGTTTCAATAACGCGGTTTGCCTTGGCAACAACTGGCTTATCAACCATCTTACCATTCATTGAAATAACACCTGAGCCCTTGGCTTTAGCTTCTTTAATCGCATTTTGAACGTTTTTGGCGTTTTCGATTTCTTCTTTAGATGGGTTGAACACTTCGTTAACCATTGGAATTTGCCGTGGGTTAACTAGCGACTTACCATCGTAACCAAGTTCATAGATATATCTTGTCTCGCGATAAAAGCCTTCGGTATCCTTCATATTTGAAAAGACCGTGTCAAAAGCATAAACATCAGCTGCCCTAGCTGATTGTAAAACCATATTCCGAGCAAATTCAAGTTCGCGGCCATCTGGATAACGGTGAGTATGCATATCAGCAGTATAGTCTTCACCAGAAACAGCAAGTCCCATCATTAATGGTGTTGATGATGCAATAGTTGGCGTATTTAAAACACCCTTAGCACTTTCAATCGCTGCCATAACACCGATTGAACCTTTTTCAACACCGTATTCTTCTTCAGCCTTTTCCATATCCTTAACTAATTTTTGGATCATTTCAGCTGATTCAGTCTTAGGCAAACGAATAACGTCAACGCCGGCCTTAACCATAGCTTTAACGTCTTCGTCGTAAAATGGTGTATCTTGACCATTAATACGTACAACAATTTCAGCACCGCCAAAATCAACGTGCTTAATTGCGTTATAAACAAGCATTCTGGCAGCATCTTTTTCAGTTAAAGAAACTGCATCTTCCAAGTCAAGCATAATTGAGTCAGCACCATAAATTCCAGCATCTTTAACCATTGCTGGGTTATTGCCAGGTACAAACATCATCGTCCGACGTAAACGATTTTTTACGTAAGTCATTTATTGCAATACCTCCAATTCTGGTTTATCAGTAGTTTCAGTTGCTCTTTGTGCTGCTGCTAAAGTACGTGCAGCAATAACACAATCAAGCGCACCCTTATCAGTTGCTTTGACCTTGGCATTATTAATGCCAAATTTGTTCAAGGTATCTGTGATTACCTTTTTAATTTGATCGCCATATGCCTTGATTACTTCTGAATCTAAGTCAATTTGGATACCATCATTGCCTTTAGAAATCATAATTTGGATATCTGAGGATTCTAAAGTTCCTGCGACGCCAATTGTTTTAATTTCCATTAATATTCATTCCTTTCTGAATTCTAGTTTGTAAAATTTTTTGATTACTTTTAATAAAGTCCATTGTCGAAAGTGGAACAAATGACTTAATTGCTTCTAAGTCTCCTGCTTTAATCAGCCGTCTTACTTGAGTCGCCGTGATTACTTGATTATTATTGCTAAACCGTGGCACAACTTTGACGTCAATCTGGGGACTAAGTTCGTTAATTAAACTCTCATTGTAGAAATTAGTTGTATGTGAGAAAGGTTCCGTCCCCAAATATCGTCTACTGATTGCTAACTTAGGTGCAATAATATTTTTAAAAACACGTGCATCAATTGTAGTCTGAGTCTTAATTAAATCATCCGATGTTTTTAAGAAGTATGCCGGAAAAGTCGCTTTGGAAACCAAATAGTCACCACCACTGACAACAAGGACATTTTTTAAATCAGCAGTTCCATTCTTAACTAACTGCATTCGCTCACTAGTTTTAAATAAAGAAGCATCTGTTGCGACAACAAAAACATAGACTAAGTCGTTTTCTTGACTAGCCAATTGGACAAGCTGTCGGTGACCCAAAGTAAACGGATTGGCATTCATGACAATCGCTGCTACTTTTTTAGAACTTTGATTTGGAATTTGCGGAATTGCTGCTAAGAAATCATCTACATCTGGCGTACCGCTCTCTAAAAAAGCAGCCTGTCCAGTATGCGCCAATTCCGTAAAGCCAAGATGCTGAAAACTAGTTGAGTATTGGGTCTTAGTAAAGACAAAATTATGAAAAATCTTGCGGTTAAACTGGTATTGCTGTAAGGCCGTCACTATCTGATTAAAACGGCTGCCGGGAGTTGCGTCTTGATTGCAAACGCCGATGTATTTTAAAACATTGCCAGCAACACTACCCGTTCCCATTAACTGACCTTCATCATCAACAATACCTAAAGTATGGTCAATGGTATTAACTTCGCGAGCACTAAAATTGCTTAGACCTAGTTTTAGTAATAATTGCTCCCATTTGGTCCGTACTGCTTGATCGCTTAAATAAAGATCTACTATTTGGTCCATTGGGCAGCTTCCTTTAAAAAATTATTAATTTCATGATACATAGCACGTGGCTGTTCAGCTTGAATTAAATGGCCACAATTATCGATAATCTTAACCTGAATCTTAGGATTCAGGTTTTGCATTTGAAATGCAAAATGATAATCGAAAAACGGCGAATTTTTTCCAGCTAGAACAAGCATTGGTACTGACATCTCCATTATGACGTCGCGCCAGTCTTGCTCTGCGTGATCGATTAGGCAAAGATAATTATCTTCAGCAAGATATGGATGCTCTTCAGCTTCTTTTTTAGCCTTTGCAAACATTTCATCATCAATGTGAGCATAAAATGCATTACCAAAGTCTATTTTTAAATATTCGGGGTAATTATCCCACGTTAATTCTTTAAAGCCATACTGCCAAGTTTGGTCACTAATCATTTTGGGTGGTTGGTCCAAATCAATGATTGCACGTAACCTTTCACTGCCATATAAAGAAATATATGACCATAGAGTAGCTGCTCCCATTGAATTACCAATGCCAATCACATCATGTAAATCAAGCTTTTGCAGTAATTCTGCCAAGTCTTGAGCGTGCCGGCTAATTCTCTGTCCCTGATAGGTCCTTTGCGACAGACCTTGATTGCGAGGATCTAAGATAATGAAGCGAAAATCATTTTTAAATAACTGCATGACATCAAGCCACATCTGACTCGACCCGCCAATGCCAGGGATAGCAACAATTACAGGTTTGGCTTCACCTGTATCGTAATAATGCAATTGGATACCATCGTTAGTGGTAAAATCCATTGTTGTTACTCCTTACCACATACCAATGACTTTCATCCATAATGTTCCAATAACACCGAAGATTAGCAGATAAATAATTCCTAACAGGAAGTTCATCTTCCACCATTCGCCCTGTTTAACGTAACCTGTCGTAGCTAAAATTGATGCGGGCCCGTTAGCATAGTGAGTTGTTGAAGCGTTAATTGCACCAGTGAATGCAAGTAGCATTGCAGCTAACTTAAGTGGTGCACCAGTTGCAACTGCAACTGATAGGAATGGTAAGTAAAGTGCTGTTATATGAGCTGTACCACTGGCAAAGAAGTAGTGAGTATAGAACATTAAGATAACTAAGATCAACAGTACGATTTGCCAACTAACACCGTGCAAACTTGTTTGAATTGTCTTGGAGAACCAATCAATGAAGCCAAAGGAAATCAGTTTACCGGCCATAAAGACTAAGATTGACAGCCAAATCAGAATATTCCAAGCACCAGTTTGCTTTAAGGCGTCGTTCATTGTTAAGACGCCAGTTAACAGAAGCAAACCAACAGCTAAGAAAGCAACAAAAGTAGAATCTAATTGTGGAATTTTAATAATTCCAGATAAAACCCAAAGAATGATTGCAATCAAGAAGACACCAGCCATAATTTTTTCAGGTTTTGAGACTGGTCCCATTTCTGTTAACCGATCGTCAGCCCATTTTTTAGCATTCGGTGTTTCCTTAATCTCTGGTGGGAAAATCTTATAAATAACAATTGGCACAACAATCGTGGCAACAATTACTGGAACTAATGCGGCGATAAACCAACTAATCCAACTCATGTTATAACCCTTTTGGGCAGCCATTTGTGAAGCAACCAAGTTTGGTGCCGCACCAGTAATAAACAATGCCGTTGAGATTGTGTTAGCATGAAAGGCCATAAAGTCTAAATATGCACCAATCTTCTTTCGTGAAGGATCGTTTGGTTTTGAGCCGTAACTTTCTGAAATTGATTGGGTAACTGGCCAAACTACACCACCAGTACGGGCACTGTTAGAAGGAATTAAAGCTCCTAAAATCAGTTCCAAACCAGTAATTGCGTAACCAATTCCGATTGACTTTTTACCAAAACGCCGGATCATCCAGTAAGCAATCCGATTACCTAAACCAGTCTTACTAATGCCGTAGGCCATAATGAAAGCCATCGCAATTAGCCATGCAGCTGAATTACTGAATGCACTCAAGATACCCTTGGTGACAACACCTGTTTTGGGATCAACAACATCGCCAATTGGGGCAAGTCCAACCAAAACAGTTACAATCAGACCAATTAAAGTTGTTCCCCCAATTGGCAGCGGCTTTGTGATACAACCAACAATTGTCGCAACAAAGACGGCAAACATTTCCCAAGCTTGCGGTGTTAACCCGGCTGGTCGCCAAGGCGTAATACACCACAGGACAATTCCAATTATTAAAGGCCAAATAAAGCCTTTATAATTCACTTTTTCTAAAGTTTTCATAATTATCCTTCTTTATTATTCAAAGGCGATATATATCGTCAATAATCTTATAACCCTTTTCAGCAAGCTTAGTGTCAACCCAGTCTAAATTGCCAGTACCATCATGATAACTTGCAGCTTTAGCATCGTCTTCTTTGTGAAAAGCCTGAACCTTTGGCAATAGTTCTGCAGCATCTTCGCGGCCTACTCTAACAACCCCATCAGCATCACCTAAGATAATATCTCCGGGATAAACACTGGTATTACCACATGAAATTGGTACATTAATTTCCCCAGGACCTTCTCGATAAGGTCCATTAGGTGTTGTA
Source organism: Lactobacillus sp. ESL0703 (assembly GCF_029433435.1). Lineage (NCBI taxonomy): Bacteria > Bacillati > Bacillota > Bacilli > Lactobacillales > Lactobacillaceae > Lactobacillus > Lactobacillus sp. ESL0703. The sequence continues at coordinate 222,999 of NZ_JAQTIB010000001.1, read as the reverse complement.
CTAACCGCATAAATTGGCAAATCCCAATCTCTTAATGTATCAATGTCGCGCATTGGTCCATCAATGACAACTCCGGCAACATGTCGTTGGTCTCTCAGCCACGTCATCATTACTTCACCGATAATAGCGCGAGTATTGTCGCCTTCATTATCAATCACAACCACATCGCCTGGGTGACAATATTTTAATGCGGCAAATATTGTCAGGTTGTCACCTGGCCGATTATGAACAGTAAAAGCTGGACCGCACATTTCCTTTTTCGGTTTAGACATTAATCTAATCCGCGGTGACATTGCCCCGGTCCTGTTCATACAGTCAGCCACGTTAGATGAAGGTAATTCCGTATATGCTTTAATTACATCTGCATCTGGCAATTCTCTTTTTAAAAAAATTCGCTTGCCATCTTCCATTAAAAACGCCCCTTCTAATCTAAATTGACACCTGACAGAACTTCTTGCATCTTATCAGCTGAATTAAGCATTTTGGCTTGTTCTTCATCTGATAATTTTGTTTCAATAACATGACTAATTCCTGTACCATCAATAGCAGTTGGTGTTCCTAAGTACAGATCATGCTTAATACCATATTCACCATTAATTGGTGCGGACAATGGCAAAACAATCGCGTGATTATCCAAAATTGCGCCGACAATCTGAGCTAACATTACAGCAATACCATAGAAAGTGGCACCTTTATTTTCAATAATGTTGCCACCCTTTTGCCGAACATCACTTTCAATAGCAGCTAAAACATCATCATTAATTTCATCATAATCACGCAAGGCTTTACCAGCAACTACAGATTCATCAAAATTCTCAAATGATGTGTCACCATGTTCACCAAGAACCATTGAGTTAATACTTGCAACGGGAACATTTAACTTTTTAGCCAATTCAACTTGTAAACGAGCTGAGTCGAGAGAAGTACCTGTTCCAATAACTTTATTCTTAGGAAAACCTGACAACTTTTGAGTTAAAGTAGTCAAAATGTCAACTGGGTTTGCAGAAACTACAAAGACACCATTAAAGCCTGAATCAACAACTGGTTGAACGATACTCTTTAAAATATTGACATTCTTGTTAACTAAATCCAATCTGCTTTCACCAGGTTTACGTGGCACACCAGCAGTAATAACTACAACGTCAGCATCTTTTGCATCGGAATATTCACCTGGATGGATGTTGCATTCACCAGCAAATGGAATAATGTCTTCAAGATCCATTGAGTCCCCAATTGGGCGTTTCTTCACAACATCAGCAATAATTAATTCATTTACTTTTGTGTGTTGAAGTAAATCGTTAGCAAAAGTTGAGCCAACTGCGCCATCACCAACAAGTAATACTTTTCTGTTCATAGTCAAGTTTCCTTTCAAAAATTTAAAAACATTGTACTTAATTACACAAATTATTATAAATCCGATTAGTATGTTTTTCAATATTTAAAATAAATAATTTTATTTTTAAATATTTTAATTAAGCTAATCTGCTGCATTTTGGACAAAAAAAGAAACCATTTCATTTGAAATAGTTTCTTTGTGATTAATTTTATTAATAATTACTTGTTACTTTTTTGAACAAACTCTGTCATCTGGATACCAGCTTGACGACCAAAAACAACAGTTTCAGCGATTGAGTTACCGCCAATTCGGTTGTTCCCGTGCAATCCACCTGAGACTTCACCAGCAGCATACAAGCCCTTAATGATATTACCATTTGTATCCAAAACTTCAGTTTTTGGCGTAATATGAATTCCACCCATCGTGTAGTGAATTGCAGGATGAATATGAATTGCATAGTACGGACCGTGATCAATTGAACGATCCATTCCAGTTGTTCTGCCAAACTCTGTATCATTTTTAGCGGCAACAGCATCATTCCAGTTTTTAACGGTTACTTCCAAATTAGCAGCATCAACGCCCATTTCTTGAGCCAGGTCACTAAGTGTCTCGCCATGTTTAACTAAACCAACATGATCATAAAATTCAACTGCAGTAAAGTTATCACGGATACCTTGATCAAATACTAAATAAGCGCCGTCTTCATGTAAATTAGTAATTGCATCAGAGACAATCTTTCTAGTATTCAATTCGTTAACAAACCGTTGTCCAGCTTGATTAATTAAAATTGCACCTTCACCGCGAAGACCTTCACCAATTAAGTAAACGTGATCGGTATCAGTTTGAGCTGTTGGGTGAACTTGAATAAAGTCCATTTGTTCTAACTGGGCATCAATTGTACTTGCCAGTTTCAAACCGTCACCAGTGGCACCAGGTTGGTTAGTTGTCTTATATTCAGCTAAGTCTGGACGGTACTTTTTAATCATTTCTTTAGAAGCACCAAAACCACCTGAAGCAAGCATAACTGCCTTAGCATTAACGGTTTTAACGCCAGCATCAGTCTCAACTTCAATTCCAGTAACTTGCTTTGCATCGTTTTCAATTAACTTAATTACTTTAGAATTATTGAAAACAGGAATGTTATCCTTTTGAACTTGCTTCAAAGAACCTGTAACAAGGTAGCCGCCAACTGGAGCCATTGATGCTGGACGGTGAGCACGCTTCTTGCTCATTCCACCAGTAATCGTTAAATTGGTTAATTCAATTCCATGTTCCATTAACCAACTAATAGCAATTGCTGAATGATCGACAAAGTAGCGTAAAAGGTCGCGATCGTTCATTAAACCGCCGCCCTTTAAGGTTTCTTGGTAAAAATCTTCTTTATTATCAATAATGCCGTCATTTAATTGCACTAAACTTTCGGAAGCGTTCATCCCAGATGATGCCCGGTTAGTGTTACCACCCAACGCATCGTTTTTTTCAAAAATTGCGACATTTAAGCCTAATTCATGTGCTTGAATAGCAGCAGTCAGACCAGCACCACCAGCACCAACAATTACTGCATCATAATTACTTTTGATTTCAGAACTTTGATTTGGGGTAAAAATAAATTTTGCCATATTTCTCCTCTATTAATTATTCTTCAGGTTTTGTCCGGTCAATATTGGTCATTTGCATGTAATCCATCCACTCATCATATTGAGCTTCCGTAACTTTACCGCTCTTTAAAGCTGCTTCTTTCAAGGTAGTACCTTCTTTATCAGCAGCCTGGGCAATCTTAGCAGCGTCATGGTAACCAATATGTGGTGATAATGCAGTTACAGTCATCAATGAATCTTCCAATAATTCGTCCATTCTTGCAGAATTGACAGTTAGACCAGCAATCATTTTATCAGCAAACCCAGTGATTGTACCAGTTAAAATATCACAAGAATCTAAAAATGCAGCAATCATCACTGTCTTAAAGACGTTCATTTCAAAATTACCTTGTGAAGCAGCAAAAGTAATTGTTGTATCATTACCAAAAACTTTAGCAGCAGCCATTGTGACAGCTTCAGCTTGTGTTGGGTTAACTTTACCCGGCATAATTGATGAACCTGGTTCATTAGCAGGGATATTTAATTCATGGTAACCAGCACGAGGACCTGAAGCCAAGAAGCGAATATCTTGAGCAATCTTGAACATATCAGCAGCTAAAGTCTTCAAAGCACCGTGAACAACATCAAGACCGGAATGATGAGCTAAGCCCCAGAATTTATTAGTCTTAACTTCAAAAGTATGACCGTAAACTTCCGATAACTTACCGGCAATCTTTTCAGTCATTCCTGGTGCAGCGTTTAATCCCGTACCAACAGCCGTACCACCGATTGCTAATTCGTACAAGGTTGGCTTTAATTCCTTGATGTAAGCCAAATCATGCTTCAAAGCTGAAATATAACCGGATACTTCTTGACCAAAAGTAACAGGTGTTGCATCTTGCAAGTGAGTCCGACCAACCTTAACTGTCTTCCAATATTTGTCTTGCTTAATCTTTAATTCATCAATTAAATGTTGAATAGCTGGTTCTAACTTGTCCAAAGCTTCAACTGCCACAATATTCATTGCAGTTGGGTAAGTATCATTGGATGATTGTCCCCGATTGACATCATCATTTGGCAAAATGTCTAAACCTGGATGAAGCTTATTAGCTAAATTTGCAACAACTTCATTAACATTCATATTACTTTGAGTACCTGAACCAGTTTGCAAAACGTGCAATGGAAAATCTTTACGCAAATCAACATCATCTAGCTTTAAAAGCTGGTCAATGGCATCTACTATTGCGGCACCCTTTTCCTTTGGTTCATCCCCTACTTCAACGTTTGATTGAGCAGCGGACTTCTTCAATTGCAAAAATGCCCGAATAATAGCTAATGGCATTAACTCACCACTTGGGAAGTTATTGCGGCTGCGTTCGGTTTGTGGACCCCATAATGCATCTTTAGGAATTTTTACTGGACCAATCGTATCACTTTCAATACGGTATTCTTCTTTGCTCATAATAAGTCTCCTTTTGGGACTGACGTCCTAATATTTTTAAAATTATACTTTAGTTTTTTAAATTCCACATTAATAATACATTTTTTGCTTTTGTTTTTCAATAATCTCAAAATAAAAGGGTATTTTTTAATTTTTGTAATAAAATTATTCAGAAATTTCCTTTTAATTCATTAATACAAATTGATCCAAAAAAGGCCACGTAAAATTTACGTGGTCTTTACTTAATTTAGCTTTAATAAGTGCAACTTGCTAAATAATCTCTGCACCCAAGTTGTTTTTCATATTTTCTAGAGCAAAGCGATGATTTTCCGGTGTTGTTCCGGCTACGCCAGCTTGATGGACAACAACTTTATACCCCAAATTGTAAGCATAAATTGCTGTCTGCAGGACACAAATATCTGTGCAGACACCAACTAAATGAAGTGTTTTAACATTGCGCATGCGCAAGTCAAGGTCAAGATTAGTTCCAACAAAAGAGCTATAACGTGTCTTATCCATTTGCCAAACTTTATCAGATTTGTTTTCTTCATACCAAGTCTTTAGTTCGCCATAGAAATCGCGGCCGCTTGTACCTTCAATATTATGCGGTGGAAACAGCTTGCTTTCTGGATGAAACGGGTCGTTAAGATGATGACAATCTGTTGGTAAAACAACATAATTACCATCCGCAACAAATTGCTTAGCCAGCTTCATAATTGTTGGCTCGCAATCTTATCCAGCCTTCCCGCAAGTTAGGGACCCATGATCGTCAACGAAGTCATAAGTATAATCAATAATTAAAAGTGCTTCTTTATTTTCCATATGCTTTCTCCAAGTAATAAAATCTAAACATTAATCACAATTATACTATATTTTTTAATATAAACCGAATTATTTTTGTAACATCAAGCAAATTTTGCTAAAAATTGTTAATTATACTTTCAGCGTTTCAGCGTTAATTGCAACAATCACAGTTGATAAGGACATCAGAATTGCCCCAAAAGCAGGATCTAACATAATCCCCAGTGGAGCCAAAATACCGGCAGCTAATGGGAGGGCAATAATATTGTACCCTGCACCCCACCATAAATTTTGAACAGTCTTGCGGTGAGTATTTTGCGCCAATTCTAAAAAGTCAATGATATCTGATGGCCGGCTATTAACCAAAACCACATCTGCAGAATCAACCGCAACATCAGTACCAGCACCAATGGCAACGCCAATATCTGCCCGTGCTAGGCTTGGTGCATCATTAATTCCATCACCGACCATCATGACCTTGTTGCCTTGCTCTTGCAATTTGACAACAATTTTTTCTTTATCAGCAGGCATTAATTCAGCATGAACCTCACTAATCCCTAATTGCTGAGCAATGCTTTGCGCTGCCTGCTGATTATCACCGGTTAACATCACAGGAGTAATGTTGTGCTGCTTAATCTTGCTAATTAACGAAGCTGCATCTGGTTTAATCTGGTCACCAACAGCCACATAGCCTAATATCTGCTGGCCTTGGACCAAGTAGCTAACGGTATAATCGCTAACTGCAACTTGCGGAAAGTCATGAACTTGCTCACGGGCGGCTTTTTCATTAATTAAAAAATATTCCTCACCAGCAACTGTCGCCATAACTCCCTTACCAGTAAGATTTTTACTATTAGCAATCGGTAAAAGTGGAATTTCATGAGCATGTGCAAACTGTAAAATACTTTGGGCAATTGGGTGTGTTGAATCTTGCTCAAGTGAAGCAATCAGCGTCATTACCCGTTTTGATGACATTTGTTCATCTAAACTATCATACTTGCGAACCTGAAACTTGCCTTCAGTCAACGTGCCAGTTTTATCAAGCAGTAAATAATTAATTTTGGGGCTAATATCAATCACATTCCGGTTCCTAATTAATAAACCGTGCTTAACTCCAAGAGACATACTCTTGGCACTAACTAACGGAATTGCCAATCCCAATGCGTGCGGACAAGCAATTACCAAAACTGTCACCATTCGTTCAAGTCCGGCAGCAATCCCCTGATTGGCAGTCCAAACAATTAGAGCAATTATGCCAATAATTAATGCAGCGTAAAATAACCAACCTGATACTTGAGCGGCAAGAGTTTGCAATTTTGACTTGTTCATCTGCGCAGATTGAACTAACTGATTAACATTAGCCAAGAAGCCGCTGTTTGCCGAATTAGTTACTTTAATTGTCAATTTCCCTGAGCCATTAATTGCACCGCCGATTACGTGGTCACCTTTTTGGCGTGTGATTAAACGCGCCTCTCCAGTAACCAAAGATTCATTAACGTCACTTGATCCCTCAATGATAATGCCATCAAGTGGAATACTTTCACCGGACTTTACTACTACCACATCGCCACTTTTGACTTGCGCCAAGGGAACATCACTTATTCCCTTATCATTTTGGATATGAACTCGATCAGGCAGTAATTTAGCCAAATCATTAACTGAACTGCCAGCCCGCATAACCGAATTCATCTCAATCCAGTGGCCTAATAGCATAATCAAAATCAAAGTCGCTAGTTCCCAGAAAAAGTCCATCACGTGATGAGAACTTGAATTGAGATTATTCTGAATAAAGGCATACAGACTATAAATGTAGGCTGTAATAATCCCCAGTGAAATTAGCGTCATCATTTCTGGCTTCTTATCTTTTAATTCATAAAAAGCCCCCTTAAGAAATGGCTCGCCACCGTAAATAAATAGGGCAGTCGCAAATAGCATCACGACCCATTCTGAACCAGGAAAAGAAAACTGGAAGAACAAATGAACGCCCATTGCGGGACTCAAAAATAAAATTGGTAACGCTAAAATTAATGAGAACCAAAATTTTTGTTTCAGATTACCCATGTGCATCATGTGCCCGCCATACATCATCATATCGCTATTGTGCATTGGCATCTTGTTATCATGCATCATTGGCTGTTTATGCCCCATCTGCATTTTATGATTATCTGTCATGTTCATTTTTGCCAAAATAAATCAGTCCCATCTTTTACAATTAACTTTGTCTAGTCTGCACTTTTAATCTACTGTGGTAAACGATGGATGTCAAAAATTCGATACTAAAAAATCTAGGATTATAATCCTAGATTTTCATTAACTATTTTGCTAATTTTGCTTTACGATAAAAGTGACATGCTAAACCGATAATTAAACCAATTAAGGCGGGAATAATCCAATCCATTCCAATTGCCGCAAATGGCAGAATTTTTAATTGGAATGCGCGAACTTGCAGTGCCCAATGCATTTGACTAATAACCGGCGGGAACGAAGCAATCATATCGAAGATTGCAGGAATAACTGTAAATACAACTACCCAGAAATAAACTATCGGGTCATGGTCAAACCAACTAGCTGTGATTGACAAAATGATTAGAACCATCGCAATTGGATAAATGAACATCAGCATTGGCGTTGACCAAGAAATGATTGTATCCAAGCCGCAGTTAGCAGTTAAAAATGAGGCAAAGGTCATAATGCCAAGCCAGGCATGATAACTAACCTTGCTAAAACTGCGGTGAAAGTCTTGGGCAAATGCGGCAATTAAGCCAACGGCAGTTGTCAAACAAGTTAAGGTAACCAAAGTTGCTAATAAAGCATGTCCAATATTACCTAAGTAATAGGTAACAATTTGGTTAAAGACAGTCCCACCATCTGGTGAAATCTTGTAATGATTAAGTGTAGTTGAGCCAAGCCAAATCAAGATAATATAGATGATACCAATTGCACCAGTAGCTAATACTCCAGCACGAGCAGTAACCTTGGCGTTGCTCTTGGCACTTGTCTTACCTAGTTGGCGAACAGCTGAAACAATCGTATAACCGAAGGCTAGGCCTGCTAAGGCATCCATTGTGTTATAGCCTTCCAAAAAGCCGTTAAAAAATGGGGCACTTTGATAAGCTGCAGTTACTGGCTGGTGTTTTGCTGCTCCCATTGGCGAACAAAAGGCCATTAAGAAAATTACAAAAAGCAATATCAAGAAAATTGGATTTAAAATTCGACCAATACTGTCTAAAATTGTTGATTGCTCATACGAAATAATAAATGCCAAAATAAAGAAAATCGCGGAAAATATCAGCAATCCAGGCTTAGCTAATTTTTGCGGTAAAACTGGCTGTAATCCAACCGAAAAAGAAATACTCGCTGTTCTTGGCGTAGCAAATAATGGCCCTAGTGTTAAGTGAATTAAAACCATAAAGACCAAGGCAAACTTGGGCCCCAACGGCCGACCAATATCAAAAACTCCTTTAGCATGACTGGCACTAATTGCCAAAACTGCACATAGTGGCAGGAGCACGGCAGTAATTAAAAAGCCAATCGTGGCAATTCCCCAATTAGCACCGGACATTTGTCCTAGATGAATTGGAAAGATTAAGTTTCCTGCTCCAAAAAATAATCCAAATAGTAATGAAGCAACAACTAAATATTGTTTCCACGTAAGTGGTTTGGTATTTACGTCTTGTTCAATTTCTTCCATTTAATTAACCTCCAGTTTTATTTAATGCAATAAGTTCGTTATTATTGCTAGCACACGTATTTTTTCAAAATTGTCACTTCCTAAAAAACGAATTACAAGGTAACTAAAAAAGCACCCTTGATTATAAAAAATCAAGGGTGCTTTGGCACGGTACCACCTATCTTACTGTTAAATCTAGCTTTGACTAAATTTAGCAGTCACTTCACGTACGGCAATTACTTGCGATACGCTAACACGTTAATGGGTGTTACCAATACTAGCTACTATTACTTCACTAGATAGCTCAAAGTTACTTTCCAGTTGCTGTCGTGGTTCATTTTCACCATCTGAACTCTCTGTGGCACTACTTGCAACTGTACTCTTCTTTTCTTCGCTTGTTAAATATTAATAATATTCTAATCATCGACCCATTTTTTGTCAACTAAAAAACAAAAAAGTTTGGTGCAATGAACAACTATGCCTCTGCCCGAGCTGCTCTTTCTTTAACAAAATGACAAACAAGTCCGATAACTAAGCCAATAAGAGCAGGAATTAGCCAATCCATCCCAATTGCCGCAAACGGTAAGTACTTAAGCTGCACGACATGTAAATTCAAAGCCCACGAACTTTGACTAATTACTGGCGGCAAGGCTGCAACCATGTCTAAAAAGGCTGGAACTAAGGTAAACAATACAACCCAAAAGTAAACAACAGAATCACGGTGAAATAGTGGTGACGTAATTGACAACAGAATTAGTACCATGGCAAATGGATAAAGGAACATCAACATTGGCGTTGACCAAGAAATAATCGTATCAAGGCCAAAATTAGCGGTCAAAAATGATGCTAAAGTCATCAAAAACAGCCAAGTATGGTAGCTCACTTTAGAAAAACTACGATGAAAATCTTGGGCAAATGCGGCAATTAAGCCGACAGCAGTTGTTAAACAAGTAACGGTAATCAATGTTGCTAATAGTGCATGCCCGAAACCACCAAGATAATAGGTAACAATTTGATTAAAGGCAACCCCACCATCTGGCGACAACTTGTAATGATTTAATGTCGTAGCGCCAAGCCAAATTAATGCAATGTATATTAAGCCAATCGTACCTGTTGCCAAAACGCCGGCTTTAGCGGTTACTTTGGCATTACTCTTAGCAGTCGTCTTTCCCATTTGGCGGACAGCAGTTACCACTGTTACCCCAAAAGCCAGCCCAGCCAAGGCGTCCATCGTATTATATCCTTGCAAAAAGCCGTTAAAAAATGGTGCTTGCTGGTAGGCAGTAGTAACTTTTTGCGCATTAGCACGACCCATTGGTGAGAAAAAGCCTAGCAAAAAAATTACGAACAATAACAGCAAAAAGAGTGGATTTAAGATTTTACCGATACTAGTTAAAATATTTGATTCCTTATAAGCAACCAAAAAGGCACAAATAAAAAATAATGCCGAAAAAATAAACAGACCGACTTGTGCCCATGACTTAGGCAGCATTGGCAAAACGCCAACTGTAAACGAAATACTGGCAGTACGCGGTGTCCCAAAAAGTGGGCCGATAGTCAAGTGAATTAAGACCATAAAGACCAAGGCAAACGCGGAACCCAGCGGCAGACCGATGTCATAGACCCCCTTTGCATGTGTCATACTAATTGCTAAAACTGATAGTAACGGCAGTAAGACTGCAGTTACCAAAAAGCCAAGGGTCGCCTGTCCCCAATTCGCTCCTGCCATTTGGCCCAAGTGAATTGGGAAAATCAAATTACCAGCACCAAAAAATAGCCCAAACAGTAACGAGGCAACAACTAAATACTGCTTCCAAGTTAATGGTTTTTGATTAACATCTTGTTCTAACTCATCCATACTTAACCTCCATTTTAATAAATTGTCTAACTTTTACTCGGATGCTAATTTTAACTTTCATGAGTCCATCACCTGCCCTATTTTTAGCAATAAAAAAGCACCCTTGATCTTACTTCAAGGGTGCTTATTCGGCATGGTACCACCTATCTTACTGTTAAATCCAGCTTTGCCTAAATTCAGCAGTCACTTCACGTACGGCTTTACTGCGATACGCTAACACGTTAATGGGTGTTACCAACTCTAGTTACTTTGTTCACCAGATAGCTCCAAGGGATTTTCTGTTTGCATTCGTGGTTCCATTTCAGTAGCCGGAACTCTCTGTGCATTACCTGCAAACATACTTTTCTTTTCATTGCTTTTTAAATATTAAAAATATTTTAATAATTAACTCATTATTTGTCAAGCGGGAGGTAAATTATTTTAATTCCTTGCCCATAATGCCTGATAATAAAAAGCCTTGTAGCATTTTTAAAGTGCAACAAGACTTTTTTGTTTTTTACCACATTCCAATTACCTTAGTCCAAAGCAATCCGCCGCCAAGCCAGATAACGTTAAGGACAACCCCAATAATTGCACTTAATTTCCACCAATCTTTATTAGATACATATCCAGTTGATGAAAGTAAAGCAGCAGGACCAGCAGAATAAGTTGACGTTGACAAGTATAGTGAGCCATCAAGAGCCAGCATTAAGGCTGCCATCAATGGTGGCACGCCAGCACCGATTGCAACTGACAAGAATCCAGCATACAAAGCAGAAATCTGCGTTGTAATACTTGGGAACAAGTAATGCAAGTAAAAGTAAACCAAGTAAAGAATTACTAAAACCCAAATCCAGTTCATGCCGTGTAGTGCGTTACCCAAGGTCTTTGAGAACCATGGGAAGAAGCCTAATGTCATTAACTTCTGAGACATTAACATGATAATTGACAGCCAAGTTAAAATGTTCCAAGCAAAACTTTGACCAAGTAAGTCCTTAACATTAATTACTCCCGTAATCAATAATAAGGCTACGGCAATAAAACTAACTTCAGTTGCGTCGATCCCGATTTTAGAACCTACAAGCCATAAGATAACTGCCAAGATAAAGACAGCAGCCATGATCTTTTCTGCAACTGTCGTTTTACCCAATTCTTTTAATTTGGCATCTGCCCAAGCATGAGCATTTGGTGTTTCTTTAACTTCAGGCGGATAAATCTTATATAAAATAAATGGAACAACAAGTAACGAAATAATTCCTGGGACAATTGCAGCAATAAACCATTGCATCCATGAAATCGAAACGTTCTGCGTCTTAGCGATTCCCAATGCCACCATGTTACCAGCTAGGCCAGTAAGAAACATGGTTGAAGTAACAATGTTGACTTCGTATTCATTAAAGACCAAGAATGAACCCATTTTTCTTTGGGTTCCCTTTTTAGGATCTGAACCCATTTCTTTTGATAAATTATCAATGATTGGGTACATGATACCGTTAACCCGGGCATTATTACTTGGAATACCGATTGCCAATACCGTTTCAACCATTGATAAGGCATATGCCAAGCCTAAAGTTCTCTTGCCGAATGTCTTAACAAAGAAATAAGCAATTCTTTTGCCCAAGCCTGACTTAATAAAGCCAGCAGCCATGAACATACACATTGCAACCATCCAGGCAGTTGAATTACCAAAGCCGGCCGCAACTTCGTCCATTTTAAAGATACCAGTTAAGGTAGCAACAACAATGGCAATAATCGTGACTGCCATCATCGGTAAGGGCTTAGTAACACAGGCAATGATTGTTGCAATAAAGATTGCAAACAAATGCCAAGCAGGAACACTGATTGCTCCTGGCTTTAATGGCGTTAATAGCCATAAAATGATGCCGACTGCTAAGGGCAGCACCCATTTTTTCCACTGAAATTTGTCTAACATTAGTTCTCTCCTTCACTTTTGGCGTTACTAATTGCCTGCTTAACTGCAGCTTTAAAGGCAGCACTAGTTACACTCGCGCCACTAACTGCATCGACATCAGTAGTCTGCTTAGCCAGCATTTCTTTAGTTAACGCCGGAATGGCACGTCCACCAAGAGATGGCGTTTCTTTTTGCTGTAAAGTTTCAATATTGGTAATTTGATTGTCACTTACAGTTGCACGGACAACAATCGGAACGTCGTTGATTCCGTTTTCACTAATTCCAATCCCTTGATTTGGACCAGCTTCATAGTCACTTGAGGAAGCATGAGCATCAGATTTCAATTCTGGTGCCTTACTTGCATGACTAATAAGGTCAAAGTCGACAATCTTCCGTTTTGGCCATGCGGCATTTTCTCCCGCAATTTTGCCAGAAATTAGTAAATCTGCAATACTGTTAGCACCAATATACTTAGTAGCAAAAATGTCGCCTAATTCCCCCGCTTCATACAGATGTGGAATTACATTATCAGCCATATCAAGTACTTCACAATTTTCATTGCGGCGGGCGCCACCATGAGTATGTAAAATATTATGCCGAATTGGAATTGCATAGTATGGACCAGCACCAAAGGCACGCATTGTTTCAATGTTCCTGTTCAAAAGCAGATCGCGCTTAGTTACTTCAGTTACAAAGCCAAAATCTTCAACGGCTTGCAGCAATTTAGGTGCATTAATCTTCTCACCTAATTTTGGAATTGTATCAGCTTTAATTGCATAGGAGATTAGTTCTTTAATTTGGTCGGCCTTATCAGAAGTGTCATTAGCCAATTGCTCATATTGTCTTTGGTCCATCACAATGTGCGGGTGATTTTGGTTCGGCAACATAATCCAGTTACCATGATTATATTTATAACCATGACGGTCTTCTTCATCTTCGCGATAGTAACGGGTACCATCATCACCTGCGACAAAAATACTGCCGTTAAACAAACTCTTCCAGTTAATCATGTAGGCAAATTTTTCTCTTGGTTTGCCTTCGTTCAGTGAAAAGCCGTGAGAATCATAGTTAGACATGTGCCATAAACGCGCACCAGCTTCAACAGCCAAATCGATCCCTTTACCTTGGTTATATAAAGTTCCAATTGGTGCCAATGATCCTTGTCCCAAAAAGTTCTGCACCATATCTTGGTTATTTTCAAAGCCACCACATGATAGAATCACACCATTCTTGGCAGCTACATAACGAACTTGCCCTTGGTGCTTAATTTGAACACCAAGAATTGTTTTCGTTTCTGGATCTTGAATTAGATGTTGTGCTGGACTTGAAAACCAAATATCAATTTTGTCTAGTCGTTCATAAACTTTTTTGCGTAATAACTTCCAAAAGCCGCCATTATACATTCCTTGGGTCATTGATTGTGAACGCATCGTATCTGCATGGCGATATTCTGGGTATTCACCTTGAGGTCTTCTGCCTGTGTATTGGGCATCAATTCCAAAATATTCTTTTGAATATTCTTTCATTTGTAAAACGTTGTTAACAAACGCGTCTAGATCTTTAGGATCATACTTGAATGGATAATAAGTTTGCTTATAATAATCACGCAAATCATCGAAATTATCACTCCAAGCAAAAGCCCCGCCAGCATAACGGGTATTGCCCCCTTCTTGACCTTCTGGAGCAGAATCAATTAATAAGACTTTGGCATTATTGTCAGCTGCAAATCTGGCAGCGCCAGCGCCAGCACCACCAAAGCCAACAACAATAACATCATAAACTGCATCCCATTTAAGTGTTGAATTGTAAATCAAAATAATTACCTGCACTTTCATAAATCTTTACCAAAAATAAATATATCGGTTTCATAAATATAAATCTACTTTATTTTTAGCTAAAATCATTTTTAAAAAATGCTAATAAACGTTGAATTATCAAGTATTTATTGCTATTATTTAGGCAATTTAATATAATTTAAAAAGATTTACTTATAAATAATATTTATTATTTTTTCAAAAGGAATACAAATGAATGAAAAAGATTTGGTTTATTTTTGCAAATTAGTCGAAATCGGTAATTACACTACTACTGCAGCTTATTTTGAAGTTACACAGCCAACAATCTCAATGGCCATTAAGCGGCTTGCCAAAAAGTTCGACGACCCACTAATTATTCAAAAAAATCGTAAAAGCAAGTTGCTTTTGACTAATGCTGGTGAATTACTTTATCAAAAAGCCAAAATTCTTATCCAAGATATTGCAAGTATTGATTACGATGTTAAACACGCAAGCGACAAAAAAATCCGGCTTGCCTTTTCTGGCGAAGCCGGAAGCTCTTATATCCCCGATGTTATTCAAAAGTTTTTTCAGGCAGGTCTTACCCACCTACTCGATACCCATATTGAACGATCAGCCGATGCTTTTTCCGATCTGACCAATGGCAAAGTAGATGTTGCGATTTATTCATGGATGGTCAAAATCAACGACCCGGATTACTTTATTCATAATTTACACAAAACAGAATTAGTAATCATTACCAGCTTAGATGATTCTTTAAAAGACGTTCATGAGCTCAGTGCCGCACAATTACGTAATAAGCGTTTTATCGCCCGTGAACGTGGTTTCTTAACCAGAGAATGTCTTGAACAGGAAGCAAAACTGGGCAATTTCACGCCTAATATAATTTATACAGCAACAACGATGAAGTTAATGATTGACCTTGTCAAGCGTAATGTTGGGATTGCCTTGGCAATGGAAAGCAGCATTAAAGATGTTCCTGGAATCCATATTGTTCGCCTGCAGCCGGGACAAAAATTATGGGCCTACATGCAGATTGCAATGCGCAAAAGTTTTGTTCCAAACAAGTATCAACGTGAAGGAATTGAAATTTTGCGACATTTTAAACCAGAAAAATAAGCTATTCAGATTTGAATAGCTTATTTTTTATTTTATCTAAGACCAACGAATAATAAGGCAGCTAAAATTCCACCAACAAATGGTCCAACAATTGGAACCCAGCTGTATGCCCAATCTGACTTACCTTTGTTAGCAATTGGCAGTACTTGGTGAGCAAGCCGCGGACCAAAATCACGAGCCGGATTAAGTGCGATTCCCGTAGGACCACCAAGTGAAAAGGCAATCGCGGTAATTAGAGTACCTGCAAGAACAGGATTAAGTGCTGGATTCACGCCGCTCTTGCTAAATGCGAGAAGTCCATATACTAAAACAAATGTTGCTAGCATTTCAGCAAAAAAGTTCCAAAAGTAATTTCTAATGGCAGGTGCTGTAGCAAAACTAGTTAAAATAGCTTCTTGATCTGTAGTTTCCTTCCAATGTGGATAAAACATTAGCCAAACCAAAATGGCACCAACAAACGCGCCGGCAACTTCTGCAAGTATATATGGCAAAACATAAGACCACGAGAAACTACCCGAAACTGCCATAGCGACTGCGACTGCTGGATTGAAGTAGCCGGGAGTTAGCCATTTGACAAAATATACGGAGAAGGTGATTGCCATTCCCCAACCAAAGGCGATACCAACCCAATTAGCACCCTTAGCCTTTGACTTCGACAGTCCCATGTCAGCACAGACACCGTCTCCTAATAAAATCATCATTGCCGTTCCAACAAACTCGCCAAGCAATTGCATACCCAAACTATTATGTAACATCTTAACTCCCAATCTTTCTAAAATTAGTAATTGAATTATTAACCTCATATTTATAAATATTAAACATTGTGGAAGCGCTTGAGTAAAATATATAATATTTTTTCACAATTGTAAATAGTTTTTTAACAAATATTTTTGTGAGCAAAAATGTTGTTATCACAACAAAATTATGATTTTTATTTTTTGACTTTGTGAAATAGTTTGTGAAAATTGTTTTATTAATCAGCAGACAATAAAATATGTAAGTATCGTTAATTTATTGACCAGCATAATGACATAATTATCGGGCTTATTAAGGTTTTAATGACTAGCTTTATAAGTGAAAAATTATTTTGAAAGATACATTTTTACTTAAATATGTGATTTTTTTGCTTTAACAAAAAAATTCCCCAATAACCAAATATTGGGGAATTATTAAATTATTTACTTTTAAAATGTTTGGATTTTATTAAGCGGCCAATAACGTAAGACTACCTTACCAATTATTGCCTTTCTTGTTATCGGACCAAAACGACGTGAATCCTTTGAAATATCACGATGGTCGCCCATTACCCAATAGTGACCTTTAGGAACCCGATACGTAAAATTGGTTGTATATGTTTGGCCAATTGCATTATCAGCTTTTTTATAGTCATTTTCTAGATAGGGTTCTGGCAATAATTTGCCGTTGACGTACAATTTATCATTTTCAGACACGATTTTATCACCTGGCATGCCGATTACCCGCTTAACATAAACTGAACCTGGGGTATCCTTTGCAGCTTTAGGTGCATACAGAACAACTATATCGTTTCGCTTAAAAGAGCTATGACGCGATGCAATCAGCCGCTCATTACTTTCAAAATTGGGTTGCATTGAATCGCCAGATACCCGATCATTCGAAATTACAAAAGTCAGCAGCAGATAACATATTCCTAGGACAACTGCCATCATGACAATCAATTCACGAAAGAAACTGCCCCAACCTTCATCATTATTTTCTTTTTTCATTAAAATCTCTCCTTATATTTTGTTATTATATACCAAAATAAATTGTAAGCAAAAAATCCTTTAGACAATTTTGCCTAAAGGATTTTTAAAAGTATCAGTACTTGTGGTTAGTCAACAAGTACTAATTATTTAATTACTAAAAATAATAATGCGGCCAAGATACCACCAACAAATGGTGCAACAACTGGAACCCAAGCATATGCCCAGTCAGACTTGCCCTTATTAGCAATTGGGAACAATTGGTGAACCAATCTTGGTCCCAAATCACGAGCTGGATTAAGAGCGGCACCAGTTGAACCACCTAATGAAAGGCCAATAGCGCCTAATAATAAGCCGGCAACTAGTGGATTTAGACCTGGAGCAAATTGGCTCTTACTGAAGGCTAATAAGCCAAAGACAAGCATAAATGTGCCAATCATTTCCGCAAAGAAATTCCAGAGATACTTTCTAATGGCTGGTTCAGTTGCAAAAGTACCCAAAATAACATCTTGGTCTTCAGTTGCCGCAAAATGAGGGTAGTATGTCAACCAAACAAGAATACCACCAACAAAGCCTCCGGCAACTTGAGCAACAAAGTATGGCAAAACAGAACTCCAAGGTAAGTTACCAACAATTGCCATTCCCAAGGTAACAGCAGGATTCAAATGTCCTGGACTAAGCCAGCTTACACAGTAAATCCCAAAAGCTAAGGCAAAGCCCCAGCCAAGAGTAATTGCCAGCCAACCGGCACCATTACCTTTTGACTTTTTCAAATTAACAACGGCACAGATGCCATCACCAAACAAAACAAGGATAGCGGTTCCTAAGAACTCGCCAAGCATTTGCATTGCTAAACTATCATGCATTCTTTTTCTCCCTCACTTAAAAAGCATCAATACATTAATTTTACCTTAATCAATGATAACTTAACTTGTGAGGATGAAAAACTTTTTTGCTTAAAATCAGGTAATTAGGAATTAAATTCCCTAGTCTTTTACAACCAGTGGCTTAAGTTGAGCTTCGACTTCCGTGCGTGTGACACCAGCTTGAGCAAGTGATGCGGCAGTGTATGCTCCCTCAATGAAGGCAGTATTGTATAAATGAACTGGCTTAACGGTCATTTCAAGCGCCATTTCCAAATTCATCTTGGCACTGCCAAGGTCATAAAACGCCAAAATTTCGTCAGCTGAATTATCCGCAAATGCCTGCATAATCTTATCCATACTGGTACCAATATCGCCATCATTGGTGCCGGCAGCGACAGTAATTGGGACATCAGCTGCCACTTGGTCCAGTAATTTTTTTAAGCCGCTTGCAATTTCGGGAACATGAGACACCAAAGTAATTCCTAAACTCATAATAACCCCTTTGTTTCTAGCATTGCTTCAAACAAGTAGCCGCTGGATTGGGATCCGGGATCAACATGTCCTTTTGAACGTTCGCCTAAATATGAAGCCCGACCTCTTTTGGCAACCATCTCTTTAGTAGCCTCAACAGCTGCCGCTATTTTATCTTGCGTCAGATTGCCAGCCTTGACATCGGGAATTAATGCCTGCCAAACATCAACCATGGTTTTATCACCTGGCTTTGCGCCGCCACGCTTTTCAATTCCAGCAAGAGCTGCATCTAATAATTCGCTCAAGTCCGTTGTGGTATTACTTTTCTTAGCCATTTCCAAAAAGGCAGTACCATAAAGCGGCCCTGAAGCACCACCAACAGTTGAAATCAGCGTCATTGCAATTGTTTTAAAGGCTGCAGTCACATTGGCTGGCTTTTCAGTTAACTTCTGACTGACCGCTGTCATCCCCCGATTCATATTAAAGCCGTGGTCGCCATCGCCGATTGGCGTGTCCAAATCACTTAAAAGTTGCTGATTTACGGCAATTTTAGCCGCAAAATTATTCATCCATTCTGTTAAAGTATCGACTGTTAATGTCATGTTTAACCCTTTCTATTTCCAAGCAATTGTTGCAACTGGCATATTTAATGCATCAAGCCACTTGTCATCCTGTAATTCAAACATGGTAAGTGATATTCCCGCCATGTCAAGTGATGTCATGTAATTGCCGATTTTGATAAATGCCGGCTTAATCTTAAATTGCTCAAGTTTATTTAATAAATCATTACTAAAAATATACTGTTCCATCAGTGGCGTTGCCCCCATCCCATTAACAAGTACCGCATATTTTTTACTGCCATCAAGATGCATCTCGCTATCAAGCTTATTAACTAATTCTTCAACCAAATCCTTGGCAGGCTTAATCTTTTCACCGCCGATAGCCAGGCTCTGAATGAACCCCAACGCCAAACTCAATCTCGTCATCTTTAAGGACAAAGCCGGGCTTGCCAGTTTCTGGATTAGTAGCTGCGGACAGGGCAACGGCAATTGTTTTAATATTTGGCAGAACCTGCTTGGCTAATTCGGCAATCTCATCAAGACTGGCACCATTTTGTGCAGCTGCTCCAAGTACCTTATGCATAAACAATGTCCCAGCTACTCCACGCCGACCTTGTGTAAAAGTGCTATTTTCTACAGCGATATCATCATCAACAACGATTGACTTAACCTTAATGTCATCCATTTCTGCCAAATCTTTCGCCATATCAAAGTTCATGATGTCACCTGAATAATTTTTAATTATTAAGAAAACTCCTTGCCCTTGATCGACGGCCTTAATAGCCGCATAAATTTGGTCTGGTGTCGGTGAAGTAAAGACCTGTCCGCATACAGCTGCACTCAACATCCCTTTACCGACAAAGCCAGCATGAGTTGGCTCATGTCCAGAACCACCACCGGAAACAAGCCCGACTTTACCCTTCATTGATTCCTTGTCTGAACGCATAACAGCTTCGGCATCAGGAACTTGTTCAATAAATTGCGGATAAGACCGGACCATACCGGCAACCATTTCTGGTACTACATTAGCAGGATCATTGATAATTTTTTTCATTTTGGATCTTCTTTCGGTTTGCAATCTAAAATCTTATTACAATCTGATTATATCAGCAAGCGCTTCCATAAGCTAATATATTATTAACAAAAAAGGCGAAGATTACTCTTCGCTTTTAAAACTATTTTCGAATTACTTGATACCGGTTTGACCGATCTTCATGTGGCGCTTCTGAAGCATGACCGACAGCAACAATTACTGAAGTCACATATTCAGGAGTTATGCCTAATTCTGCTTGCAAATCTGGTGCAGTATTTAGCTTGCCGGCAGCCATCATTAAGTAAACGGAACCTAAATCAAGATTGGCGGCTTCGACCATGATGTTTTCAGCAGCAGCTGAAGCATCCCGCTCACCGTAACGACTCTTCTTTTGAACATTAATTACAAATAATAATGGCGCACCATAGCAGGCATTGTCAGTTACCTGTTCAATCTTTTTCAGTAAATTCTCATCTTCTACTACCGTCATTTGCATAACTGCTGTTTCATGCATGCCACACGGTGCTGCTTGGAACGCCTTAATTAGTTGCTCAATCGCTGTTTGCGACACCTTTTCATCGGTATATTTGCGAACAGCAACGCGCTTTAAAATTGGATCTGACATTTTGGGACTTCTTTCTTAACTATTGGTTTAAAGCTTGACCACTCTTATGATTCAAGTCTGACCACTTAATGTAGTAAGTCTTTAAGCTTTCTACAAATGTAATGCCAACAAACTTGGTCTTATGAATTTTCTTGGTTTTAATGACTAAAACATTTTGTCCTTTAGCAATTGTTCCGCCCAAGTTCTTACCCTTACCGTTATAGGCATAAGCTTTACGCTTTAATTTATAAGATGCGGCTGGTGAAGTTTTTACATTCTTGGCATCAATGTATTGCTTCTTATTATCAAATTGCAATAAGCTCTTGCCCTTAAGTGAGATAAAACCTGTAACGTAAATAAACATATTCTTCTTTAGCTTGGTTTTACCTTTTTTAACTTTGTTGCCCTTAGCATCATAAATAGTTGAATTTTTCTTCAGCTTAACATACTTATTAATGTAACCTAAGGCAGCTGTATTACTAGTTGAGCTACTAGATGCCGGTTGGTCCTTGGCTGGTTGATTATCAGCAGTCGTCGTTCCCGTCGCATTTTGTTGCTGATTAGTATTAGCAGGTTGACTAGTAGCCGGTGTTTCTTCAGTTGCCGCATTTACTGGTGCTGCGATCGTTAATCCAAGTGATAAAGAAGCAGTACCAATTAGGCCTAACAATAAATTTTTCTTCATATTTACACCTCATAATGTAATCATTTTATTTCTTATGATTTATTTTACTACATTAACTTTGTAATTACTCCTTATAAAAGTAAATGTAATACTTTGTAATTTCTTCTTCAGCTGCTAAATAAGAAAGTTTAGCTTTAAAACCAAAATAACTTATAATAAATATAATGTAAATCATAACCGCTATTTTTAGAAAGATGAATATGGAAAATATAAACGATCAGCCAATAGAAATCTTAGTTACTATCGACCAAAACTACATCAAACCGCTTGAAGTCATGATGTATTCACTCAAACTTAATAATCTTGAGCAACAGATGCGCATTTGGATCATCTACGATAACATTAGTACCTCTGCCTTAACTGCCTTGCAAAACTTCGGGCAAAAAATTGGTATCCAAGTTGAAGCTTTAGCAATGAATGCCGACTTTACCTTCCCTGAATCTCTACTGAACCTGCATGATTACCCACAGGAAATGTACTTTCGTCTACTGTCCGGCAAAATTCTGCCTTCTAATTTGCACCGTATTATTTATCTTGATCCTGATATTCTAGTAATCAATTCAATTAGGTCGCTGTGGGATTTAGACTTGCAGGGCAAAATGTTTGCTGCGGCCGTCCATGAGGGTCTAACCGATATCATGAGTTCAATCAACAACATTCGCTTAGGGACAACGACTGCCTATTTTAATTCCGGTATTATGCTGATGGATCTGGATCAGATGCGGCAAAAAGTTAAACTTGACGATCTTACCAATGCAATCAACGAACATCATGACACTTTGATTTTGCCCGATCAGGATATTCTAAATTATTTATATGGTGAAGATATTCTTCAAATTCCGGAAACACAATGGAATTATGACGCTCGTGCCTACTCTGTCTATCTAACCAGAAGTACGGGCGAATATAACCTTGAATGGGTAATGCAAAATACCTCAATTCTGCATTTTTGTGGTAAGCCAAAACCATGGCAAAAAGAAAACCATTCACGCTTCAAGGCACTCTACTTAAATTATCAGCAAATGACTAACAATTTAACAAAAGCAAAAAAATAATTTGCACAATCGCAATTTTTCTATTGAAGGTCTGCTTAACTGTGCTAAAATAATTAAAGTTGCTGGATATCAAGCGACACAACGCATTACGTGAATTACGTGCCGATTGTTTACAATCGATTTTGTGTTGTCTATTTTATAATTTTTATAGAAAAGAGAAGATACATTATGGCTTCAATTAACAAATCTGAACTTACTAAAGAAGTTGCAGCAAAGACTGGCCTTAAGCAAAAGGAAGCTGAAGAAGTTATTGACGCTTTCATCGGCTCAATCAAGGACAACTTGACTAAGGGTGAAAAGGTTCAAATCATTGGCTTCGGTTCATTTGAAGTTCGTCAACGTGCAGAAAGAAAAGGTAGAAACCCACAAACTGGTAAGACCTTAACTATTCCTGCTACTCAAGTACCTGCATTCAAGCCTGGTAAGGCATTAAAGGATGCAGTTAAATAATCTTTTAACTTAAAACATAAAAGACCAGCAAGCAATCTGCTTGCTGGTCTTTTTTTTAACGACTTTGGTGATTTAGTTTCTTAGCAAAGAAGTCACCGATAATTTGCACAATAAAAATCAAAATAATTACGAGAATTGTCGCCACAAGGGTTACATCGTTATCAAACCGGTTATAACCATACGAGATAGCGGTATTCCCTAGTCCACCAGCACCAATGGCCCCAGCCATTGCAGTTAAGCCAATCAAACTAATAATTGTCACTGTGGACACGCGAACTAATTCAGAACGAGCTTCATTTAAGTAAACACTAAAAATAATGTCCCAGATAGTTGCTCCTAGGCTCTGTGCGGCTTCAATCTTGCCCTGTGCCACACTCTCTAAGGCAACCTGTACTTGCCGAGCATAAAATGGAAAGACGCCTAGGGTTAGCGGTACCAAGGCAGCCTTCATTCCGATTTGAGTACCTACAATCTTTTGCGTTACTGGTGCAATAAAGGCCAGCAAAATGATGAAGGGAATTGCCCGGAAAATTGAGACTACTTTATCACAAATATTAAACCAGAATTTGTTCGGACGAATGCCATCATCCTTGGTCAAAACAAGAATTACGCCAAAAATAATTCCTAAAATTCCACCAAAGATTGCTGACCAAAAAGTCATAAAGAGTGTTTGCACGATACTGGTGCCCCAGCCGGCATCCCCACTCCAGCCAAGTTGAACCACATTTGGAAATACACTACTAAACCAACTACTCATACAAATTCCCCTTCTCATCAAATCTAGTTAATGATACTTGTTGCTTTTGCAAAAAGGCAACCGTTTCTTTTTGTTTTTCACTATCACCCTTGACCAAGACCAACAAGGTCCCAATTGGCTCGTCATCAAGCAGTTCCACATTGCCATACAGCATGCTGACTTCAACACCAAGTTCACGATACAGGTCAATGACAATCGATTTAGTCACATTGGCTACACTGTATACCAGTTGATAAATAGCTTCATCTTCGTTCAAATGGTCTAAATTCAGCGTATCTAGAGTATTAATGACTTCAAGTGAGCCACCAACAAAGCTCTTAGTCAAAGCATTTTGTGGGTTTAAGACAACATCACGCAACTTGCCCTTTTCAACAATCTTGCCTTGTTCCATCACGGCCACTTTGTCACAGATTTTTTTAACTGCATCCATTTCGTGCGTGATTAAAACAATTGTTAAATTCAACTCTGCCTTCAGCTTTTTCAATAAAGCCAGAATTTGTTGCGTATTCTGTGGGTCTAAGGCACTAGTTGCTTCGTCCGAAATCAGAATATCTGGTTCGTTGGCAAGTGCGCGCGCAATTGCTACTCGCTGCTGCTGTCCCCCAGATAATTGAACCGGATAAAAGTTAGCCTTATCTTTTAGATCAACCAAGTCTAATAGGTGCAATGATTTTTCTTCAATTTCTTTGTCTTTTAAACCTGAGTGCTTCAAGGCAAAGGAGACATTTTCAAGAACGGTTACTTCATTTAATAGGTTGAAACTCTGAAAAATCATGCCGATATTTCTACGTGCTAGTTGCAGCTGCTTATTGGAAATGACTTGCTTGCCATCCTTAATAAAGTCGATACCGTTGACTTGAATGTCACCAGCAGTTGGCTTTTGCAGCAAGTTAATTGTTCTAACCAAGGTAGACTTGCCGGCACCAGAGAAACCGACAACACCATAAATGTCCCCTTTTTCAACTTCTAAATTGACATCTTGCACCGCATGAACGACTTTACCTTTTTTATCTGGAAAATCCACATTAACGTGCTTTAACTCGATAATACTCATTAACAATCACCCTTTACTAAAACTTGATATCCCAAGCTGGTAGTTCCATTTTACCAAAATACTTCTTAAATAATTTTTTGGTTTCAACCGTTTGATATGCCTTCACAACAGCTTGATAATCTTGATTATCTTTTTGATCTTTTCGAGCACAAATGATATTCACCCATTTTTCTGAATCTTTGTTAAGCGGCTCAACAAAGATGGTTTGCTTCTCACCAAGACCTGCTGGTATCGCAAAAGTATTATTAACAATTGCCGCATCAACACTATTAACTACCCGGCCACATTGATCATCACTAACTTCCTTGATTTTTAAATTATGCGGGTTCTTGACAATATCTGCAACTGTTAGTAACGCCTTATTTTTACGTAATTTAATTAGACCCGCATTTTTGAGGACGATTAATGAACGTGATTCATTTGTGGCATCATTTGGTACCGCAATCGTCGCACCATCTGGCAATTGACTCAGCTTATGATACTTTTTAGAGTAAATTCTGATTGGCGAAATTTGTGTTCGGCCAATAGCAACAATATCACCATGATTTGCCTTATTCCATTCCTTTAAGAAAGCATAGTGTTGGAAGGAGTTAAGATCAATATCGCCGTTTTTTAGTGCCTTATTAGGTTGATTATAATCGGTAAAGTTTTTAAGCTTAATCGAAACGCCATACTTCTTTTTAGCTAAAGCAGCCGTATGATCCCAAATGTCCTGATCGGATTTGTTAATACTTACGACCCCGACAGTTACAACGTGATTTTGCGATTTGGGCTTGTTTAGACCAGGTCCAAAACCAAACCAAGCAGCAATAATAATAACTACAGCAATAATTAACCAAATAATAATATTCTTGCGTTTTTTATGACTCATGATAAATGTTTCTTTCTATTTTAAAGTAATATCCCAAGCAGCAATTTCCATATCGCCATAATACTTTTTATATAAATTCTTAGTTTCTTGCGTTTGGTAAGCCTTCACAACATCTTGATAATCCTTGTTGTTAGTCTGACCTTTTTTAGCACAAATAATGTCAATCCATTGCTGTGAATCCTTATTAACCGGTTCAACAAAGATTGTCTGTTTCTTGCCTAGACCTGCTGGTCCAGAAAAGTCATTGTTGACGACTGCGGCATCAACAGAATTAATCACGCGGCCACATTGTTCAGCACTGATTTCTTTTATTTTTAAGTTACGGTGGTTTTGAATAATATCAGAAACCGTAACTAAGCTTTTGCCTTTGCGTAAACCGATTAAGCCAGCATTTTTCAAGACGAATAATGCTCTAGATTCATTAGTTGGGTCATTGGGTACTGCAATCGTTGCGCCGTTAGGTAATTGACTAAGCTTGTGGTACTTCTTTGAGTACAACCTAATTGGAGCAATGTAAGTTTTACCAATTGGTACGACACCGCCATGATTGGCCTTGTTCCAGCTTGCCAAGAAAGAATAATGTTGAAAGGCATTCAGGTCAATATCACCATTTTTCAAGGCTTTATTTGGCTGATTATAATCAGTGAAATTTTTGATTTGCACGGTAATGCCGTATTTTTTCTTAGCGGTTTGCTTAACATGCTGCCAAATATCCTGTTCCGGCTTGCTTTCACCAACTACCCCGACAGTTACTGTATGTGATTTTGAACCATGATTCAGACCTGAACCAAAGCCAAACCACGCAGCAATCAGCACAATGACAACAATCAATATGCCAATAATTAGCTTGCGCTGTTTTTTCTTACTCATTAATCCTTACCTCCAAAATTGCAATAAAAAAGCACTCATCCCAATCAAGGACGAGTGCTCGTGTTACCACCTTTAAATTTATCTATTACTCACGTAATAAATCTCACTAGCTATCAAACAATAGCTTGCAAAGATAACGGATGCAACTCCGCCATTAGCTAAATATCACTAACAGTCATCATTTCAAGCCCATGTTCGCTACTACTTAACTGCTGGCTCTCACCACAATGCCAACTCTCTTTATTGTTAAGAAAATAGTTACTCTGCTTTTCAAGATGTATTAATTATTTAATTGTTTATTAATTTATCATTCAAGCTGGGTGCTGTCAACCCTAGAATAAAATTTATTTATTGTTAGTTTTTTTGAAAGCTTTAATTTGGGTCATGTGATAACGACCAACGCCATAGGTCACAATTGCCATCCCGATAACCTGCCACCAAAAGTTATGATTTGTTGCTTCTGCTTGAACAATACTGCCCACTAAAATAACCATACAAATTAGAAGAATTACGCCGGACCAGATAATTTGTTTCATTTTTGAACTTCCTTTCGCAAATAAGTTAGAAAAGCATAAGGATATTTATCTTGGTAATTAGGTGCATGACTTACTTTCTTAACTAAATTGAATTGCTGATAATCAATGACCGTCATTACTGTATCACCAGCAAAAGTGGCATCAATTACGGTTCTTTCAAGACAATCAACGCGATCTTTCAATGCAGAAAAAACCGAATTGCCACCAATTACACTGATTTGCTCCTGCTGGTGAGCAGTCAGCCAATTATTTAATGCAGTAAGTGAGTCTAACATCACAACTTGCTTATTTTCAGCATATTTGGCAATTAACTGTTCATCTTTAGTCAAAACAACGTGCAGTCGCTGCGGCAATAACCTTGGTAAACTCGTAAAAGTCTTGCGCCCCATAACTATTGGATGGCCAATGGTTAGTTCCTTAAAATGTTTCATATCACCAGGCAGCTGCCATGGCAAATGTCCATTTAGACCAATTTGGCCTTTTTGATCTTCTGCCCATACAAAAGTAATCATCAATTCACCTCTAACTTTATTATACGGCTCCATTAGCTTTAATTGTTCCGTAATGCTTTAGCTTGACCAATTTTGTAATTGCTTAAACTTCATCCTGGGCAATTAAGCAGCCTAAATTAGAAGTTGAAAATTAATTCGACCATTCTAACATGCAATATGCTATAGTTAATAAGATAAAATTAGATTGAGGAGTATCAGTAATGACCAAAAAAGACGATCAAAAAACGGTTGAAAATTTTAACAAAATGAAAGTAACTGAAGCTAACCTTGTGCGTGATTTACAAGCTGTCGTTAAAGATCCTGCTAAAGAAGCAGAATTAAGCGACGACATTTTTGCTAATCATAAGTCATGGCTGCAAATAATTATGCCTAATTATTCGCCTGAAATGCACTTAGCATTAGTTGACAACTACGAAAAAGAAAGTCGTTACAAGTCATACTATGATGATAAGGCTGGCAAAGGTGCGACTGCAATTTTAGTCAAAGTTGTTAAAGAGCATTTAGCAAAATAAAAGGTGAAGTTCTTCAATTATTGAAGAATTTCACCTTTTTTAGTATTTCAAAAAGTTACTCACCTTTAAATGTGCCCGCCTCAACTTGCTTAATAAAGTCGGCAACGTGCTTATAGTAAACATCAGGATTATCTACCATTTGGTGATGGCCAGCATCCGGTGTTGTTACTAAACGAGAATTCGGGATTTCTTTTTGCATAATTTTGGCTGTTTCTAGTGGCATCGTATCTTCTTCACCAAAAGTCAGCAAGGTTGGCATCGTTATCTGTTTTAGATATTTTCTAAAATGCCAATCCTTTAACTTACCAGTAACCACAAATTCATTATCACCTTGAAAAGCATGATAGACAGGTAACCCGCCAATTCTTTTAATATGATACAACTTGCAAGGCTGGCGCCGATCAAGGAAGTTAATATTTAAGATTTGAATGTCTTCACGATAACGTGGATTGGCAAAATCATGGTTATCCTCACATTCACGCATAAAGTCAATTTCTGTTTGCGGGAAAATTTCTTGTCTACGGCGATTAATTGATTCAATATAATCATCAATTTCATCTACCATTGAAGAAATAATCGTCCCCTTAAGGTGAGAACCATATTTTACAGAATATTCCTGTGCAAGCAGTCCGCCCCAGCTTTGACCAATTAGATAAAAATGATCTAATCCCAGTTTGTCTCGAACTTCATCAACCTCATCAAGGAAGTATTCATAAGTTAGATACTTTTCAGCAATTTTGGGGTCAGAATAATCTGGCTGATCTGAATAAAGCGACCCTAATTGGTCGTACATCGTTACTTGAACGTGCAGACCTTGCTTTGCTAGTTGATCGGCAGCATCCTCCCAATATTCATGATTACCACCAGGCCCACCATGTAACGCGAGCAAATGAATATCGCCCTCACCTTGCGTACTAGTCCATAAATGATAGCCATTATCCAATGTAATAATTTTTGATCCAGTTTTCATGTCTTTTCCTCATATATTTAATAGTTATTTGCTATATCCTACCTTGTACCATAAAGGTTGGGAGTTATTTGTGTGTGACGGCTTGAGTGAATAGCCAGTTAATGCATCATTGACGGCAGTAATTTGGTAAGAATTATCGATTGGGATAACGTAAGCTTCATCATTCATGTATTCTTGCCACTCATGGAATTTTTGTACCCGATATTTATGGTTAAATGCCTTTGAAGAATTGAGTTCTGCCATCAATTGATTATTTTTGGCAGTCACAAATCGAGACATGTTAAACTGTGCGGTTTCACTGTAATAAGTTTGCGGCGATGGTTCTGATGGCATAGACCAACCACCAATAAACATATCAATTCCCAGATCATCGTGTTCTAACTTGTCATAAAACGAGTTGTGTTCAATTAAGCGTCCTGATGCCAGTTGAACATTTAGTCCGATTTTATGCCATTGCTGAATATAATTTTGGATAATAGGTTCTTGAGTTGAGTCACCACTCATTGCAGCAATATTAATCGTTAATGGCTTACCATTAGGCTGAATGCGCCACTTCCCCTTCTTTTTATAACCAGCTTTATCTAAAATACTATTAGCCTTTTTTAGATTGTAGGAATAGCTCTTAGCATTTTTATCAAAGTAATCGCCAAATTGTGCTGGGATTAAGGTAGGAACTCTAAAAGTTAAGCCATAACTATAACGTTTATCAACTGCATCAACATTCATTGCATAACCAATCGCTTGGCGCAATGACTTGTTATTCATTTTTGCCTTAGGATTTTCAACGTTTTTACTTGTCTTATTGTCCCATTTCCCCACCTTAAAGGCTAAATAGTGATAACTCAAAGGAATTTGGGCAACGAAATTGACTTTTTTAGTATCTTTAACTTGGTTCCATTGAGTGTTAATAACCTGCATTACGTCAAACTTGTGACTTTTAATTGCTTGTGAAGCGGAATTAGGTGAAACCACTGAGATGACAATTTTATTTAATTTTGGCGTGCCACGCCAGTAATACTTATTAGGCGTCCAAGTAACAGATTGACCACGGACAATTTTATTAATTTTAAAGGCACCAAAAAACAGTGGCGTTTCTCTAATTTTATCTGAAGATTTTAACTTAGAAAAAGGTACATCCTTTAAATAGTGATATGGTTCTACCGCATCCCACAAATAGCGATTTCCTGTATTGAACATACTAGGATTGACCTCTTTGAAGTGCATAATAATAGTTCTACCATTATCACCATCAGGCATTTCAATTCCCGAAATAGTCTTAGCCTTCCCATCATGATAGGCTTTTAGCCCATTAAGAATTTCAAATTGATTGCTGTATCTTGGGCAATTGGTATCCTTATTAGCTAAAATTTCATAAGCATATTCATAGTCCTTGGCAACAACTTGCTTACCATCAGACCATTTGACACCCTTTTTAATCGTTATCGTAGCCGTTTTCTTTTTTACATTTAGCTTAAGAGTAGCCGGTCCCTTGTCAGTAACTTTATAATGGTCGTCGCTATCAAACAATGTTTCTAGACCTGGAGCCGCAACTTGAGAGTCAATGTCATCAGAAGACAATTCTTGTGAAAATATTCCAGAAAAAGGAGTGTCTGTTTCAAGGCCAATCTTCACAGTGCCGCCCTGTTTACTGGCTTTTTGCGGAGTTGACATAGGAAACTTGGATGCCATCTTAGTTTCATCCTTGGCAGTATTGTTCTTACCACATCCAGCTAAGACAAGACCAGAAAGACTGATAATTCCCAAAGATTTAAATAAATTTGGTTTGTTCATTGTGATATATCCCTCATTTCTACATTTAATTTTTATATTTAAATAATATATCACAATATTTTAATAAAAACATCATATTTTTTAGAAAGAATACTTAATTTATCGACTAATATACCCTGATATTTCAGAATAATTGAGAGATAAATAATGATAGAATAATTAAATACTTTTATTTATCAAGTGTGGGCATTGAGATGAAGATTTTAGCCGAATTAGACAAAAAAATACACGCCCCCAACAAAATGTTGAAGTCGTGTATAAAGCAATATAAATACTATGATTAATGGAACCAGTGCGTATTTCTATCAGTAAACGCAAGCAAGTCATTACTCATGTATAAAATATACGTAATAAACAGCGTCAGATTGGCATCACCTTGAAAGGCAGTTACACCCCACAAAATAATTGACATAATTCCTTGAACCGTCCAAAAGTAGTACTGCTCACGAAAACGCAAGGTACATAATAATGATCCTGTTACTCCAATTGAGCCGGCAAAAGCATCAATCCATGGCCGTGGACTGATAAAAATTTTCGTATCCATAAAATACAAGGCAGCAGTAACAACGGCAAAGAAAATCAGTGTTAACAGCCATTTAGATGCGTTTAATCCGTGAATATGCTTTTCAGCGTCTTTGGCCCATGCAGGCAATAGCAAAACCGGCAAATCTAGCAGGACAATATATGAAGCCTGCAAGACAACATCGGCATAATTGCGGGCGTTAATTGCTACAACAATGTAGATTAACGCTGATAACAGTCCTAAGACACCATTTAAGGGTTTAGCATTGGTAATTGCCAATGTACAGGTAAAGCCCATGATTGCCGCAACCATTGTGACCAGTGAAATGGTATTTACCGGCGAACTAACTGTCGTGCCAATAATCACACCAATTCCCAGCATTAATAGCATATACGTTTTAAAGCTCCAACCACGCATTTGCTCGACATACCATTTAGGTCTGAAGACATCAGTATTTGGCTGTATTTTCATTACTTCTACTCCTCACATAAATACGATATTTATTAAAAACACATGTTATCTATCATAACATGTGTTTTCAGTAAAATAAAATTTTTCAAATGATAAAAATACCTGCAAAATGATACGGTAAATTTTCAAGAATGCTATAAGGAGAGTCCAGGACTTAACCCCCAAAAATAAAAAATTGCAAAATTAATTTGGAAAAATACGACTAATAAGGTATAATATCTTTTGTTGCGGAGAGTTGGCAGAGTGGTAATGCACCGGACTCGAAATCCGGCGAACCAAGTTTTCCTTGGCGCGCAGGTTCAAATCCTGTACTCTCCTTAAATATAAAATATTTAGCTAAGTAAACTGGACTAACCAATAATAGGTTAATCCAGTTTTTTGTAAAAGCATTATTTTTAAAATTAATATGTCTTATTTTTTAGCAGGTGGATTATGATTTTACTAGACAAATATTTTTGGTATCTCTTATTGAGTTGTTTCGCTTTGATATTGATTATTCATTTTTTGGAAAAAATAATTAATGTAATCAAAATCATCATCAACTTTTGTATTCAAATTAAAAATAAATATAAATTACTACAAAGCGCTTGGTTTTGGTTTATTACTGGTGCTATTACAATATTTCTAATTATGGGTTTTATATCATCTTGGAAAACAACAGATTTATCTACAAGTAGCGCAATTATGTCAGCGATAGCAGCTTTCATGTCGGCAATAGGAACATTTATATCAGCAAAAATAGCAAAAATGTCTTACGATAAACAAAACAAAGAGGCAACTAGAAAATCTCAAATTAGGCCCCGCTGGTTTTATGAGAATATAGATAGTAAGAACCACAAAGGATACCTATGCTTATGTATATCTGTTTTAAATCTTTCTTCAAGGCCTGTTGAAATAAATAATTTTGGTTTTAATGAAGATAAAGATGGCAAAGATCAAACTAATGAACAAGAAGGAGCATCTCCTGCTCCTATGAAAGTAAATGCTGGATGGATTTCATCTTTTAGTGAACCTAAGGGTACTATAAATTTTGTGACTGATGCTTGTCCGTTACTAGTGAAGCCATATTCTTCTAAAGATTTTTTGCTTTATTTTCCAACTATAAGAAATAAATTTTTTTGTGAAGTAGGATTATTTCATTCTTTTAATTTAAAATGGAATTGGAACTCCAAAAAGGATTATTTAGATAGTTGGCCAGTTAAGAGAATTGGTAATAAAGAATTAGAATTAATTTTAGAAAATGAAGGTTTCGCAATTTCGAAAGAAGAATATTAAATAGCAAAAAAGATCACCTATAGAAAATGAAACTCTACAGGTGATCTTTTTTGCTAAATTACTTGTTCTTTAATAAATTTGCTCAATCCAATAATATCAATTGAGCTTAGTTTACCAATTGGACGTCGGCTAAAAACGGCTTCTCTAGTAATTTCATAATTCTTATGAATATCAACATAAGATTGCTTTTTAAGTCCTGCTTCTTGCCACAACTTAATCGGATAATATAATTTCTTAATCTTATTTGACTTGTTTTCGTACTGGCTAGTAATTTTAAACACTGTTACATATTTTTGCTTAACAACTAATACCAATGCTGGTCGCACTTTACTGCCGATATGCTCATCAAAAGGCACATTAGCAATGTATAACTCCATCGGCTGCATTAGCCATTAACCATCCAATCATGAAAATCAGGTGATTTTTTCGCATCGTAGTGTCCATTTTTATCTATATCAACTTTTTCGGTAGGAATGTCTTTAATTAAATCAGCCCACTCTAATGCTGTTGGCATTTTTTTAATAATCAATTCATCATTATTAACACTAATTGACAATTCATCGCCATCTTGTAAACCCAGTTTACGCCTTATTGCGACTGGAATAACTATTTGTCCTTTACTCGATAATTTAGAAGTTTGTTCCATAATAATTTTACTCCGCTCTTGTATCTTACGTCTTACATTTTACTTGATTATTATACAAAATGCAATTCACTCGAACATTAGAAACCAAAATTAGTTTTTACCGCTAAAATATAATTTTCCATTATTACAAAATAGTTACAAGAAGCATTGATTTCTTAAGTTTTGCTCAAGACCAGTTTTAAACGGTACATACCGGTCTAAAAATCCTGTTAAAATAACCTTAAGTAAGTATTTCTAGGTAGTGATTTTATATATGCAAACAAGTATTTGGCTGGCGGCGTTGTCCGCTTTTATTCTGCTAATTCTCATTGTTAATATCCGCAATTCACGTCGCTTTAATCTCTTTGACCATTGGCTGCACCATAAGTTAGTCAGAAATCATGATGGCTTCAGCTGGCAAATAATTGCTTTTATCAATGACCCCAAGTTAATGGTTGTCTGGGATATTCTACTTGCCAGTTTCCTAATTAATGAAGAAAGAAATATCACTGCTCTTTGGGTAATTGCTACGTTGGGCTTTACTGATATTGCTGGCATCTTATTAAAGCGGTGGGTGCACCGTAAACGACCAATTGAGCATTCTGATCTAGAAGACGGTTACAGCTTTCCCAGTGGTCATGTTTTAGGAGCAACCTGTATGGTATTAATTATCTTGCAGGTTTTCGGCAATGAACTCACTAACTGGCTGGTAATTGCTCTAGGTGCAATCTGGTTAATGGTTGTTGTCTCACGTTTAAGCCTTAGGGCACATTATCCATCTGACGTTATTGGCGCGACTAGTCTAGCGATATTTTGTTTTACAATTTCTCAGCAAATATTATTGGCTATCATTTAAAAAGACAAGTTTCAATTTGAAACTTGTCTTTTTTTACTTTATAAATCTTCAAAACCAATCATTAATCCGCCCTCTTCAGCGTAAAAGGTACATAGACCTTTCATTGAGCGAATAATTACTTGAGCTTGCGGGTACAGCTCAATAATTTTTTCTTTGAGTGTTTTAGCGTCCTTTTCATTCTTGCAGTGGTCAATAATAACTTGCCCACCCTGATATTTCATATCAGTCATCCGCTTAATAACTTCTTTCAGGGCCCGTTTCATTCCCCGAACCTTTGCCAGCGGCTCTAATTTACCCTCATCACTGGCAGTACCAACGAGGTCAATCTTTAACATATGCGCAACTTTGGCAACAGCAGGACTAACCCGGCCATTAAGAGATAAGTTATGCAATGATTGCAAAATGAATAACAAATGAGTATGCGTTTTATAATCGTGGATTTTTTGTTCTAAATCAACAAACCGTGATTTACCCTTAACCATTTTCTTAATTTCATTTAAAACAACCGACATTTCTGGACCAGCAGAACGCGAATCGATAACAATTACATGACTGTCAGGATGTTTCTTTTCATACATTTCTTTTGCCTGAAATGCCGAAGAATAACTACCACTAAGACCGCTAGTAATTGTCATTAAAATTGCGCGCTTGCTGCCCTCTAATGCTTCAAGCCACTCATTAATGCTTGGACAAGATGTCTTACCTGCCTCTGTGTTCTTTGCCATCTCAGTAATTAGCTGGTCGACATCAAGCTGCTCGTTGTCAACAAAATCTTGACCAGCAATTGTCATCGTTAACGGTACCACCTGAAGCGTTTGATCGGCATTTTCGTTAGCGCTAGAATCGATTATTAATTTTACTTCTTCCATTTATTGATACATCCTTAATTGAATACAAAATCATTTATGAATTAAATTGTATAGCTAAATAATAAAGCAAAACTGCCAAAAAAGCGATTAAAAATTTTTAATCTTAGAAATCGCTTTCAAATGTTTACAGAATCACAAACTTAGGCTAAAATTTGTCATGTAGATATGGAGCCCTTGCTCCAGTTAATGTATGTACAGAAAAGTTGTACAACATTTATTATTTAGGAGGTTTTTAGATGTTAAAATCAGTCATTGAAAATGTTCATGCACTGGAAATCTATGATTCACGTGGTAACCCAACTGTTGAGGCTTTTGTTACCCTTTCAAACGGTATCGTAGGAAAGGCTGAAGTCCCATCAGGTGCTTCAACTGGTGAAAACGAAGCCGTTGAATTGCGTGACGGTGGTAAGCGTGTTGGCGGTAAAGGTGTTTCTAAGGCTGTCAACAATGTTAACACTAAAATTGCTAAAGCCTTAAAGGGCTTAGATCCTCACGACCAAGCAAACATTGATCGCGTTATGATCGAATTAGACGGTACTCCAAACAAGGCTAAGCTTGGTGCTAATGCTATCTTAGGTGTCTCAATGGCTACTGCCGCTGCTGCTGCCAAAGATAGTCACCAACCACTTTACAGATACCTTGGCGGAACTGATCTTGAAATGCCACAAACTTTCCATAACGTTATTAACGGTGGTGAACACGCTGATAACGGTATCGATGTTCAAGAATTCATGATTACCCCAGTTAAGAAGACTTCATTCCGTGATGGTTTTGAAAAGATTGTTAACACTTACCACACTTTGAAGAAAGTTCTTGAAGATATGGGTTACGAAACTGGCCTCGGCGACGAAGGTGGTTTTGCTC
Organism: Lactobacillus sp. ESL0703; assembly: GCF_029433435.1. Lineage (NCBI taxonomy): Bacteria > Bacillati > Bacillota > Bacilli > Lactobacillales > Lactobacillaceae > Lactobacillus > Lactobacillus sp. ESL0703. The sequence continues at coordinate 186,706 of NZ_JAQTIB010000001.1, read as the reverse complement.
CTAACATGAAGAGTTCAGAAGAAGCTTTGAAGGCTTTGCACGAAGCAATCATCAAGGCTGGCTACAAACCAGGCGAAGATATTGCTATTGCTTGTGACTGTGCTGCTTCATACTTCTACAATAAAGAAGACAACAAGTACCACTTTGAAGGTAAAGTTCTTGACGACCAAGAATTGTCAGATTACTACGACAAGTTGCTTGGTGAATTCCCAGAATTAATCTCAATCGAAGACCCATACGACGAAAACGACGTTGACGGTATGATTAAGTTTACTGAAACTCACAAGGACAGAATTCAAATCGTTTTGGATGACTTTATTTGTACTAACCCTAAGCTTTTAACTAAGGCTATCAAGGAAGGTGCTGGTAATGCTTCATTAATCAAATTGAACCAAATCGGTACTGTAACTGAAACTTTGGAAACTATTCGTCTTTCACGTAAGAATGGCTACAACACCATGATTTCTCACCGTTCAGGTGAAACTGGTGACACCTTCATCGCTGACTTTGCCGTTGCTGTTAACGGTGGTCAATTGAAGACTGGTGCCCCAGCTCGTTCAGAACGTGTTGAAAAGTACAACCGTTTGCTTGAAATCGAAGAAGAACTCGGTGATGGTGAACGTCTTGCCTTCTTCCCAGACAATGTCGACGAAGACTAATTAAAATTAATAAATAAAAATAAAACCCCGAAATTGCTATAATTCGGGGTTTTATTTTTATTTTAAAACGACTTTTTTTGCTAAATAATTATTCATATATCAAGTAAGTATGCTTTTATTTCCTAGCAAACTAGTAAAAAAGGCTCAACTGTGCTAATTTAGATAAGGTATAAATTAATCAAAGGAAGGCAAATTATGTCTGAAAAAATTACCGGCTTAAGTCAAGCCGAAGCAGATAAACTTCTTAAAGAAAAAGGTTTAAATGAAGTACCTGAACCAAAATTCAACTTTTTCAAAGAATTTTTATCTAAATTATGGAATCTGTCTGCTTGGATTCTGGAAGCAGCCCTGCTCTTAGAATGCATTCTAGGCAAATGGATCCAATCATTATTTGTATTGCTAATGTTACTATTTGCAGCATGGAACGGTGCCACGCAGAAAAAGCGTTCACGCCGCGTGTTAAACAATATTTCTCACAAGTTAACGCCCACTGTTTCCGTTCAGCGCGATAACCAATGGCAAAATATTGATTCCAAATATCTTGTCCCTGGCGACCTGATTAATTTGCAGCCAGGTGATGTGTTAGCAGCCGACGTCAAGTTAGTTGATGGTCAACTTGCAACCGATGAGAGTTCAATCACTGGTGAAGCTAAGACCGTTCATAAGAATATTGATGACACAGCCTTTGCCGGGACTACCGTTGTCGAAGGATCTGGATTAGCAGTTGTAACCGCAACTGGTTCAAACTCTCGCTCAGGCAAGACTATTAATTTAATTAATAATTCTGCTGCTCCTGGACACTTGCAACAACTATTAACCAAAATTATTTATTATCTTTGCTTACTCGATGGTTTCTTAACGCTAATTATTATTATCGCTTCCTTCTTCAAGGGCGGCGATCTTAACAATCTGGTTAACATGCTGCCATTCTTAGCAATGATGTTCATTGCTTCAATTCCAGTGGCCATGCCGTCAACCTTTGCCCTATCTAATTCATTCGAAGCAACTAGATTGAGTAAGGAAGGTGTTCTAACTGCTGACTTAACTGGTATTCAGGATGCCGCGAACTTGAACCTGATTTTACTAGATAAGACAGGTACAATTACCGAGAATAAGACAGCAGTTGCCCAATGGACTAATTTCAGTGAGCTTGATAACAAGCTAGTACTTGAATTGGCTACAGCCGCAACTGACCAGCGTAATAAAAAAATTATTGATGCCGCGATTGATGAATATGCCATTGAACAAGGTGTAACAATTAAAGCAAGTGATGATTTTACCCCCTTCACTTCTGATACCGGCTACTCAATGGCTAACATTGATGGCTACAACGTTAAATTAGGTTCATTTAAGCAGCTTTCATTAATTGACAAGACTGCCAATGACAAAGTAAAAGAAATTGACTTTGGTGCTGGCCGTTCCTGTGCCCTACTAATTAATGATGAATTAGCCGGTGTCTTCATTCTGCAGGACAAGGTTCGTTCAGATTCCAAAGCTGCCTTAGCTGAATTAAAAAAGCGTGGCGTGCGCCCGATAATGTTAACTGGTGATAACCAAAAAACAGCTTTGGCCGTTGCTAAGCAAGTTGATTTGACCGGTGACGTGATTTCAATCCATAATTTTGATGAAAATACTGACATTAATCAATTAGCTGGAATTGCGGATGTCCTACCAGAAGACAAGCTGCGCATGGTTAAATTCTTCCAAAAGAAGGGTTACATCGTAGGTATGACCGGTGATGGTGTTAATGACTCACCTGCTCTAAAACAGGCTGAAGTCGGTATCGCTGTATCTAATGCAGCCGACGTCGCTAAGCGTTCTGGTAAAATGGTATTATTGACCGATGGCTTGAGCTCAATTGTCAAAATTTTGGATGCTGGGCACCGCGTTTACCAAAGGATGACCACGTGGTCATTAACCAAATTAGCAAGAACAGCCGAGTTAACAATGCTGCTGACATTTGGTTACCTGTTCTTCAACTACATTCCAATGGCCCTGAATGCCATGGTTATTTATACAATTATGAATAACATGGTAACAATGATGATTGGGACCGACCGGACACATATTACGTATAAACCTGAGAATTGGAATATCGCTAAATTAGCTAAAATCGCCTTCTCACTCGCCTTTGGCTGGACAGTAATCGGCGTTATTGCAGTCGGCTACCTGAATACCCATGGCTTCAGTCACGGTACGGTTTCAACCATGGTTTACGTTTACTTAGTACTGAGTGCGATGTTTATCTTGCTGATTACCAGAACCAAGCGGTTCTTCTGGCAAGATTATCCATCTAAGGCTGTTGGTTTAACCCAAATTGCGGACGTGATTTTAACAATTATTCTGGCACTATTTGGAATTGCAATGACCAAAATTAGTTGGACTAACTTATTGATTACATTTGCCATTGCCTTAGTAGCAGCTATTGTAGTTGACCTAGTCTATCAACCAATTATGAAAAACAAATAATTAATCTAAATAGAACTTTTGTAACTGAAAGTTCTATTTTTTTGCAAAAAAATACTCCTAAATCTAGGAGTATTATCTTTAACGCGTTAATTCATAAACGTATGAGGTCTCATCGGCACGATAAACACCATATAAAGTTCCAACCTGCTTAAAGCCCATTTTGTTAATTAAGTGCTGCATTGCTTGATTGTCTTCATGGGTATCAATTCTAATTGAATCAACTTCAGGATGACTATCTCTAATATTTTCAATTACAGCCCGCAGAAGTTTGGTAGCATAACCATGGCCAGCATGCTTAGAACGAATTGCAACCCGGTGAATAACTACATAATTATCCGTTTGCATTAACCATTCACCATTTAAGTTGTCATACGCATGATCGGGCCCGGTAACAATCGAAATTGCTCCAACTGTTTCTTCATCATCAGAAACAGCCAAGTATGCCCAACCATTCTCAATGTCTTCCTTAATCTGGTCAGGTGATGGATATTCACCCTGCCACTGATTAACACCACTTTCTGCTAATTGATTAGCACCATCTTTCAAAATCATCATAATTTGGTCAAAATCAGCCATTGTTGCTCTTCTTAATTGCAAGTTCTTCACTTCTCCTTTTAAAAAAACATACGATCTATTATACCGACACCATTTAAGTATGTAAAAAAATTTGTTTTTATAACGCTAATAAAAAAACAGTTTTCTTTTTTAAAGAAAACTGTTTTGAATTAAGCACCGTGATATTGAACAAGTGAATAAATATCAAGTCCCGGTAACTTTTCCTTACCCTTTAAATCAGGTAATTCAATGTAAAATGCGGCACCAACTAAAATACCACCTAAATTTTCAATTAATTGCTTGCAAGCACGCAATGTTCCAGCAGTTGCAAGTAGATCATCACAGATAACTACTCGTTGTCCTGGCTTAATTGCATCCTTGTGCATTTCCAAGACGTTAGAACCATATTCCAAATCGTATGAGGCCCGTTCTACTTCTCTTGGCAACTTATGCGGCTTTCTTGCGGGAACAAAGCCTAAGCCTAATTCAGTGGCAACAGGACATCCCACAATAAATCCCCGAGCTTCAGGGCCGACAATTACATCTGCCTTTCTGCTCTTAGCATATTCTGCAAGCTTATGAGTAGCTGTCTGGAATAATTCACCATCCTGCAAAATCGGAGTAATATCCCGAAAGACAATTCCCTCATTTGGAAAATCATTAACACTTGCAATTCGTTCTTCAAAAATGTTTGCCATAAGAAGAAAAACCTCCAAAACTTCATTTGCTTTCTTAAAGCACAATTTAACTTACATATTCTAACAGATTTAACCATAAAAAGCACTAAAAAACTTGCTGTTAGTGCTTTTTCAGCTGCTGATTAACATACATTAATAATTTATTAGTCGGCATTTGTCTTAATTCACTAGCAAAAGTAATTTGCGAAGTCACCGCAGTAAAGTACTTAGATGCAGACAATGGCTTTTTGGTAGGATTAGGTACCCCAACAATCTGATTATCTTGCAGCTGAACAAAATTAAGTTCAAAGAAAACCCGTAAAATAAACAACAAACTATTATAATCCAATCCTAAAAATGGTGCTACCTGACGATAATCTGCTGGCGACAAATCCGGGTGAGCATAAACATACTTCAAAACGCGAGCAAAATTATCCTTGGCAGGAATACTCTCAACTGGCAGCTGATCCAATAAAAAGCGCAAGTATAACTGCTGATAATCACTATTTAAGGCCAAATTCAGTTCTGCTTGGTTATGCGGCACATCAATTAAAGCTGCAACCTCACCATCGCCATGATAGTCACTTACCAAAGTAATTTTATCAGGATTTATTCCGAGACTATTGGCAGCAACTGTCTGATTTTTAGCATCAAACAACAAGTAACGGTCAGCAAAGCCCATTACATACTTTTCTTGCCGTAAATCAACTACAGGAGCTGGGACAGCTAACCGAGGTGCCTTAAAGATAATACCATCAATAATTCCCTGCAATTTTGTTTGCTTGCGGTACGTATTAAGCCCTAGTTGAATAAAAATCTGGTCAACAAACGGTAGCAGATTACGTGTAATGTATTCTTTGTTAAAGCCAACAACATCTAACTTACCGCCATCTTTTACTGCTTGAAAACGAATATGGGTCTTGTCTTTGCCCATAAAATCAAAATTATTAATTCTTGCATGAGTAATACTAAAAGTTGGTTTAACATTATCCGTTCCAAAGGGCCCAGCAAGGTTAATCTCTGATATCGCGTCAGTTGTCAACTTAGCTAACGGCAATTCAAAGTCATACTGGTCTACTGCTAAATTAGGCGCACCCTTAAAACTAGCCTCAAAAGCATCCCGCAGTGCATCAACTTTGTCAGCGGTCGTCGATAACCCACAAGCAAAATCATGCCCGCCAAATTGCGTTAACAGTTCCTCTTTTAGCGGCGATAATGCGTCAAACAAGTTAAATCCTGAAATAGACCGACCTGACCCTTTAACGACGCCAGCTTCATTCTTAGTTAAAACAATTGTCGGCTTATGGAATTTTTCAACAACTTTATTAGCTACTAATCCAAGCACACCCTCGTGAAATTCAGGATCATAAATTACTAGGGTATTCTTCGTTTGCCAGCCATTAATCTTAATCTGTTCTATGCATGATTGATAAACTACTGTCGTTAGTTCCTTGCGCCTATCATTTAGTTCTTCAACTTGATCGGCCAACTGTCTTGCTTGTTCTTCATCATCAGAAAGTAGTAATTCAACGGCTAAACTAGCATTAGCAAGTCGGCCAACAGCATTTAATCTTGGAGCAATGTTGAACCCAACGTCAGTTTCATCAATTGATCCTAACTTTAGACCCGCATTTTTAATTAAAGCTCGCAAACCCGGGCGCTGCGTTTGGTTAAGTGCTGCTAAACCGCGTTTGACAATGATGTGTCCTTCACCCGAAACCTTAACCATGTCGCCAATCGTGCCAATCATGACAAGATCTAACAAGTCAGACATTGGTTCCTGCATTAATTCGCGACAAATTGTGTAAGCAACACCAGCACCACAATAGTCATCGAACGGATATTCTTGCCCCGGATAATTACAGTGCACGATTGCATAAGCATCTGGGACTTCTTCTTGAAAAGTGTGGTGATCCGTAATAATTGTATCAACGCCATGTTCTTGAGCGTAAGCAACTTCCTTAACGCCAGTTACCCCATTATCTACCGTAATAATCAGCTGCGTACCGTCGGCAACAATCTTTTGGTAAGCCTCAAGATTAGGACCATAACCATCACGAAAACGATCAGGAATAAAATAATGTACATCAGCACCCAAGATTGCTAATGTTTCCATCATAATCGTTGTCGCTGTAATACCGTCGGCATCGTAATCGCCGTAAATCGTTATCTTTTCACCCTGTTCAACTGCTTCAGTAATCCGGTCAACAGCCTTATCCATGTCATGCATTAAACTAGGCTCAGCCAGATCTTCTTCAGTCGCATTAAACCAAAAAGCTAATTGCTCATCAGTATTAATTCCACGTAAAGAAAACAACTTAGCCGTAATTGGGCTAAGTTGATATTTTTCAATTAACTCAGAAGGCAACTCCTCAGCGGAACGTTGTTTCCACTCAATCATTAAGTTTTCTCCTCAATATTTTACTTTGAATTTAAATCGTCATCGTTCATCTTCAAGACAGCCATAAATGCGTCTTGTGGCACTTCAACGCGGCCAACAGCCTTCATCCGTTTTTTACCACGCTTTTGCTTTTCGAGCAGTTTAGCACGGCGATCGGGATCACCCGTATGAATTTTCCAAGTAACATCTTTACGGTATGGCTTAACAGTCGCCCGCGAAATGATTTTTGCACCAATCGCTCCTTGAATATCCACTTCAAAGTTTTGCCGCGGAATTAATTTTTTGAGCATTGAGGTCATTTGCCGTGCCCGCTTTTGTGCTTCATCACGGTGAGCGATGAAACTCAGCGCATCAATTGCCTGCTTATTAAGTAAAATATCGATTTTAACTAAGTCAGTTGCACGATAGCCGGTAATTTCATAATCAAGTGAGGCATAACCCTTGGTTGAGGACTTTAAATCATCAAAAAAGTCGTAAATGATTTCCGCAAGCGGCATGTTGTAAATTACGTTTACGCGATACTTATCCAAATAATCCATTGTCACAAACTCACCGCGCTTACGCTGGCATAACTCCATCACTGGCCCCACGAAGTCATTAGGAACCATTACTTCAGCCTTAACATAAGGTTCTTGAACTTCCCGATATTCACCAGCAGATGGCAAATCGGATGGGTTATCAATTACCTTGGTTGAGCCGTCATTCATAATTGCATGGTAGTCAACTGATGGTGCTGTCATTATTAAGTCAAGATCAAATTCTTGTTCTAACCGTTCCTGAACGACATCCATGTGCAGTAACCCTAAAAAGCCACAACGAAAGCCAAATCCCAGTGCCGTTGAAGTTTCTGGTTCAAATTCCAAAGCAGCATCATTTAACTGTAATTTTTGTAAGGCTTCTTTTAAGTCGTCATACTTGGCATTATCAACGGGATACATTCCTGAATAAACCATTGGTGGAATTTGCCGATACCCTGGTAATGGTTCTGCAGTTGGCTGTTCTGCCGAGGTAATGGTATCCCCAACTCGCGTTTCTCGAACCGATTTAATATTAGCGGTTAAGTAACCAACATCCCCAGCAATTAAAATATCTTTCTTAACCGGCTGCGGACTAGTAACCCCAACTTCGGTTACTTCGTACTTTTTGCCAGTGTTCATGATTTCAATTTGATCGCCCGGCTTGACTGTCCCTTCCTCAACGCGAACAGACAGTACAACACCGCGATAATCATCATACTTTGAATCAAAAATCAAAGCCTTCAACGGTGCTGTTAAGTCGCCAGCTGGTGCCGGGATTTCCTTAACCACCTTTTCAAGCATGTCAGCTATCCCCTGACCTGTTTTACCAGAAACTTCAGCAGCATCTGAAGCATCAAGGCCAAGCATTTCGCCAATTTCTTCCTTAGCTTGTTCTGGATCAGCTGATGGCAAATCAATCTTATTAATTACTGGAAGGATTTCTAAATCATTGTCGATTGCCAAATAAGTATTGGCTAAGGTCTGGGCCTGAACTCCTTGTGAAGCATCAACAACTAACAATGCCCCTTCACAGGCCGCAAGTGACCGTGACACTTCATACGAAAAGTCAACGTGCCCCGGGGTATCAATTAAGTGAAAAATATAGTCTTCACCGTCTTGTGCGTGATATTTAACTTCTACCGAGTTCATCTTGATGGTAATCCCACGTTGCCGCTCTAAAGGCATGTCATCAAGCATTTGGTTTTTTAGTTGTCGCTCTGACACCGTATCGGTCAGTTCCAAAATACGGTCAGCAATTGTTGACTTACCATGATCGATATGGGCAACAATTGAAAAGTTGCGAATGTGTTTTTGATAATCTTGTAATTTTTTTATATCCATAAATTATTTGCACCCTTTAATTCTATCTCTACTATTATAGCAAATTCGTAAGGGCAGTTGAAATTAATTAGAGGCTCCACTAATTTTTAAAAGAAAAAGAATCCTAAAATATAGGATTCTTAATTAATTACTTCAATTTTTCTTTTAAGCGTTCAAAAAAGCCCTTCTCTTGTGGGGTAATTGAACCACCACCAGCCTTGACAAAGTCAACCAATGCTTCTTTTTGCTTGTCGTTAATTGACTCTGGAATTTGCACTTGAACGGTTGTTATTTGGTCACCATTGCCATTACCGCGCAAATATGGGACACCTTCGCCGCGCAACGTAAATTTCTTATTCGGTTGCGTACCAGCAGGAATCTTCAGCTTACTCTTACCGTGAACCGTCTTAATATCAATTTCATCTCCCAAAGTTGCTTGCGCAAACGAAATTGGTACTGTGGTATAAATTGTATTGCCACTACGTTCAAAGTCTTTGGATGGTTTAATCCGGTAACTAATGTACAAGTCACCGTAAGGTCCACCGTTTTTACCGGCTTCACCTTGACCGTCATAACGTAACTGTTGGCCATTATCAATACCAGCGGGAATATTAACTTCAATAGTATTTTTACCATCGACAGTTCCGTTGCCATGACAGGTTTGACATGGGTGTTCAATAATAACACCCTTACCATGACACTTATCACAGACTGTCTGACGACGAATCATTCCAAGCATCGACTTTTGCGTCACAGTCATATAACCAGAACCATGACACTTATCACAGGTAATTGGGTGCGTGCCCTTTTCAGCACCAGTTCCTTGACAAGTAGAACAAGTTTCACTACGAGTATAAGAAACTTGCGTCTTTTTACCCGTAATTGCATCCATAAAATCAATTGTTAATGTGTAGTCTAGGTCTTGACCACGCTTTGGAGCAGTCGGATTAGCTTGAGCCTGGCTACTACCGCCGCCACCGCCAAAGAAATCATTGAAGATATCGCCAAAATCACCAAAGCCGCTAAAGTCGCCATAACCTTGACCAGCACCGCCGCCAAAACCGCCTTGGCCATTGACACCGGCAGAACCAAATTGGTCATACTGAGCCCGTTTTTGCTTATCATGCAAAACCTCATAGGCTTCATTGACTTCTTTATACTTTTCTTCAGCTCCAGCTTCATGATTTAAGTCTGGGTGATACTTCTTAGCTAATTTACGGTAAGCAGAGTTAATTTCTTTATCACTGGCATTACGATCAACGCCTAGCACATTATAATAGTCTTCTTGTGCCATCTATTAAAAGCTCCTCACTTTCCAAAAGAAAAGAACTACTTTTGTGGCAGTTCTTTTCTAATTTATTCAATTATAAACCCTTTACTTGTCTGGGTCTACTTTGTGGAATTCGCCGTCAGTTGCAGAACCATCACTAGCATTGCCGTCTTGTGAACCTGGGTTCTGTGGACCAGCTTGGCCAGCTGCATCAGCGCCACCATTAGCTTGGTACAATTTAACAGCTAAATCTTGAGCAACCTTAGTCAATTCATCCTTCTTGGACTTCATTTCATCTAAGTTATTGTCTTGTTGCGCCTTCTTCAAAGCATCAAGGGCATCTTGAACCTTCTTGGTGTCGTCTTCGGAAATCTTGTCGTTATCCTTAACTTCCTTTAAGGTCTTTTCAGTTGAGAAGATCAATTGGTCAACTTCATTACGTAAGTCAACTTCTTCCTTCTTCTTCTTGTCCTCTTCGGCATGTTCTTCGGCTTCTTTTTGCATCTTCTTGATTTCTTCATCAGAAAGACCGGATGAACTCTTAATGGTAATCTTTTGTTCCTTACCAGTACCCATATCCTTAGCAGAAACATTAACAATACCGTTCTTGTCAATATCAAATGTAACTTGAATTTGTGGGACACCACGAGGTGCAGCAGGAATATCAGTTAATTCAAAACGACCTAAAGTCTTGTCGTCTTGAGCCATTGGGCGTTCACCTTGCAAAACATGAACGTCAACGGCTGGTTGATTATCTGCAGCAGTTGAGAAGATTTGACTCTTAGAAGTTGGGATAGTTGTGTTCTTTTCAATTAACTTAGTGAAGACACCACCCATGGTTTCAATACCAAGAGATAATGGCGTAACATCAAGCAAGACAACATCCTTAACATCACCAGAGATAACCCCACCTTGAATGGCAGCACCTAAGGCAACGGCTTCATCAGGGTTAATTGAGTGGTCAGGTTCCTTGCCAGCCCACTTCTTAACAGCTTCTTGAACAGCAGGAATTCTTGTTGAACCACCGTTTAGGATAACTTTATCAATGTCGCTAACTGTTAAATCAGCATCCTTTAAGGCATTGTCAAAAGCAACCTTAGTACGGTCAACCAAGTCACTGGTTAATTCGTCAAACTTAGCACGAGTTAAGTCAGTTTCAAGGTGCAAAGGTCCAGCTTCACCAGCAGAAATGAACGGTAAGGAAATGTGAGTTGATGATACACCAGACAAGTCCTTTTTAGCCTTTTCAGCAGCATCCTTTAACCGTTGTAAAGCCATCTTGTCTTTAGATAAGTCAACACCATTTTCATCCTTGAAGTTTTGGATGAGCCAATCCATGATCTTGTTATCAAAGTCGTCACCACCAAGGTGAGTATCACCGTTAGTTGATAACACTTGGAAGACGCCGTCACCTAATTGCAATACGGAAACGTCGAAAGTACCACCACCAAGGTCGTAAACTAAGACTTTTTCATCTTCAGCATCTTTATCAAGGCCGTAAGCAAGTGAAGAAGCAGTAGGTTCGTTGATAATCCGCTTAATGTCTAAACCAGCAATCTTACCAGCATCTTTAGTAGCTTGACGTTGTGCGTCGTTGAAGTATGCAGGAACAGTAACAACAGCGTCAGTAACCTTTTCGCCTAAGTAATCTTCAGAGAATTTCTTAATGTATTGCAAAATCATTGCTGAAATTTCTTGAGGAGTGTAGGACTTGTCACCAATCTTAACTTTGTAATCTGCTTCACCCATGTGACGCTTAATTGAAATGACAGTATTTGGATTAGTGATTGCTTGCCGCTTGGCAACTTCACCAACTTGAATTTCACCGTCTTTGAAAGCAACTACTGATGGTGTAGTCCGGTTACCTTCTGGGTTAGTAATAATTTTGGGTTCTTTTCCTTCAAGAACGGCAACTGCTGAGTTAGTCGTTCCGAGGTCGATTCCGATAACTTTTGACATTGATTAACATCCTTTCACTATTGTGCAACAACAACCATTGCTGGTCTTAATGTACGGTCTTTATATTGATATCCTTTTTGTAAAACTTGGACAACGTGGTCCTTTTGATCATCGCTGCTGGCTGCAACTGTTTGTACAGCTTGATGCAGTGTCGGATCAAATTTAACACCTTCAGCCTCAATTTCACTAATTCCGTGATCTTTCATGGCCTTAACTAAAGAATCAAGTGTCATTTGTACACCCTTCTTTAGTTGCTTCGATGCTTCATCATCAACTTCAGTAGCCAAAGCCCGCTCTAAATTATCCATTGCTGGTAGAACATCCTTAGCTAAAGATTGTGATTCGTACTTAATTAATTGAGCCCGTTCTTTATTATAACGGCCCTGCATATTCTGCATTTCTGCCTGACTACGCAAATACTTATCTTCAAAATCTTTACTATCAGCTTGCGCCTTAGTTAATTCTTCTTGAAGCTTTTGCTCAGGTGTTTTTTCTTGTTTGTTAGCTTCAGTAGTCTGCTCTTTTGTTTCATTTTCTGATTCTGAATTTTCAGCAGTTACTTCTGTTTGATCTAAATCTTTTTTACTCACAGCTAACCTCCTTTATTTAAATCGGCCGTAGTATTCAAGCAACTTTTTTGCAAGTTCATTTCTAAAATATTCAAGCAAGCCGATTACTTGTGAATACGGCATATTAGTTGGGCCCAGCAAGGCAATAATGCCTTTGCCATGCGAACCAACACTATATTCTGCAGTTAACAGACTGTAATCCTTTAATAACTCGTTTGGTAATTCTGAACCTAAGCTAACTCTAACAGGAAAACGTCCTGAATTGGAAGTTGGCTTATAGGCTTCAAGATTTGCAAGCAAATCATCGTGGTCAACCAGTTCATATAATGAACGGATATCTGAAACATCATTAGTCGAAGAATTATTCAATAAATTGATCTGACCATCAACATATAATTGTTCGCTGGCAGCATCGTTAATGACATCTTCAACTAACTCAATCAGCTCACTAGCATGCTTACTGTTGGCATTTTCACCCAAGGCTTTACTAAGCATCTCCGGCGTAATTTCAGCTAAGCTCTTACCAACCAGTTCATCATTAATCATGCGAACAGCTTTTTCGATTTCATCACCATGAATATTGCGTGGCAAGTGATAAACTTGATTTTGTACGCTGCCATCACTGGTAACCAAAATTGCCATTACTTGCCGACCAACCAGTGGCACAATGCGAAAACCCGTTACGGTCACATCGCGGCTTTCTGGCCCTTCCGCAAAAGCTGTATAGTTGGTTAAATCGGATAAGATTCTAGCTGCTTCCTGAACGATTTCGTTTACTTGATGAAATGGACGGTCAAGCTGATTAATAATCTTAGTGTAAACAGATTCAGTAATCTGCAGCGGCTCAACTAGATTATCAAGATAATAGCGATAGCCTTCAGTAGAAGGAACTCGTCCACTAGAGGAATGAGTTTTTTCAATCAGCCCTCGATCTTCCAAAACAGCCATTTCGTTCCTGATTGTTGCACTCGATACTTTAATCGGCAACTGACTCATTACCGTCTTTGAACCTACCGGATCATGAGTCTGTGTAAAATCGTTAATGATTGTTTTTAAAATAAGTTCTTGACGCTCGGTCAACATAAATATCGCCCTCACTTTTAGCACTCTCATATCTTTTGTGCTAACAATTATTATGATACTAGCATTTAGCAGAATGTCAAGCCGAGTGCTAAAAATATTTACATTTTCCAGCAATTAAAAATTTCCACCTACTTTTTAAGGTAGGTGGAAGTCTTTATTTATCAGCAAAGTAAGCCTTTATCTCTGCTTCGTCATGCGCCATTTGTTTTTTTAATTCTGCAAGATTTGCAAACTTGATTTCGCCTCGCGTATACTTGTACCATTTGATAATCATCTTTTCCCCGTATGCTTCTTGATCGAAGCCAAACAGGTTAGATTCAATAAAAATACGTTTACCTTCATTAATAGTAACATTGTAGCCAACACTGGTCATGGAATCATACCATTTGCCGCCAATGTTTGTTTTAGTTGCATAAACGCCCACTTTAGGTAAAACCTTGTTCTCAGTCCAAACCAAATTAGCAGTTGGATAGCCGAGCTTGTGACCATTTCGTAAGCCATGGCCAACAATTCCAGACATCACATACGGCGAACCTAAAAGCTGTGCTGCCAGCTTCATATCACCGCTACTAATTGCTCGTCTAATTTCCGTTGAACCAATTTTTTGACCATCATAAGTTTGCTTTGGCACATCAATAATCTTGAATCTACCCTTAGCAAATTTAGGAAAATTCTTCATATTGGCAATGTCTTTGGGGCCATAAGTGTAATCAAAGCCAGCAACAACAGTATCCGCTTTTAGCCGTACAATAATTTGATCGACGAATTCCTGTGCTGACAATTTACTAAAGCCGGTATTAAAATGCATCACAAGTAGGTAATCTACACCTAATTGTTCCATTTTGTAAGCTTTTTCATCTAGACTATCAATATAAACAACTTGTGACTTTTGATAAACTTCTTTTGGATGACGATCAAATGTCATTACGACAAGCGGCAACTGCTTCTCGCGTGCTGTTGTACGGGCTAATTCAATCAAGTGCTGGTGCCCGCGATGAACACCATCAAAAAAGCCCAACGCTAACACAATTTTACTTGGAATTAAATTTTCTTTAACTGGATGAGTTAAATGGATAATTTGCACAATAAGACCTTCATTTCACCTATTCATTTTGCAAGAGCATCAAGTCGGGACGGTACTTTTCTGCATCCTTTTGATAAATTGCCTTAACCTTATTATTGTATCGTAATGCAACCTGATTTGCATCAGTTTCTAAAGCAATCGCAGCGCCATTTTTCACTTTTAACCACTGACCTGTAGTCAAATCAACTTGCGGATAATTTTTAAAAAAAGCATCAATCGGCTGAATTAGTTGTTCAGCTTTCGCCGGATCGGCAATAATCTCATCCAAGCTAACTGCCTGATTAATGTCAAATCCTGAACTGGCTGTTCGCCGCAACTTACTCATCACAGCTGGCACACCCAGCTTCTGCCCCAAATCATTGACTAATGAACGTACGTAAGTCCCCTTACTGCATTCAATTGCAAAGCTGAATTCTTCTTGACCTTTTTCCGGATCAAAACTTGGTTGCCCCGTTAAATTATAAGCTAGAACGTCAACTTGTCTTTTAGGTCGTTCAACTTCAATTCCCGCACGTGCATATTCATATAAGTGCTTGCCATTAACACGTACTGCCGAGTAAATCGGTGGTACCTGCTCAATTCTACCAATGAACGACTGCATCCCTTGCTTAATCACATCTGCTGAAATTGGTTCAGTTACATTTTTAGTTGCTAGAGTTTTACCACTAATATCATAGCTATCAGTAGCATAGCCCAAAATGCCAGTACCCTCATACTTTTTGTTTTGCGCATGCATTAATTCAATCAGCTTAGTTGCTTGACCAATCGCAATTGGCAATACCCCAGTAACATCGGGATCAAGTGTTCCAGCATGTCCAATTTTTTTGATGTGCAAGGCCTTACGCAAATGATACACGACATCAGCGCTCGTCATTCCCGTAGCCTTATCAATTACTAAAATTCCGTTTAACATTTTTCAAACCTGTCTTCATTAAAAAAGCGCCACAAAGGCGCCCTTTTTAATTATTACGATCTGCTTCTTGCTTTTTTAAATCAGCAATTAACTTATCGATTTTACTACCATATTTAACAGAGTTGTCGCGCTTAAAAATCAATTCAGGAACTTTGTAAACCGTCAAAATTTGCCCAAGCAAGTGACGCATCATTCCCTTAGCCTTTTCTAAGCCGGCAGCAGCTTCTTCTTCTTTCTTAGGATTATCAGAGAGAATACTGTAATAAATAGTTGCATATGATAAATCATTAGTACATTCAACCGCAGTAATTGTAACATCATTGACACGCGGATCACGAATGTTTTTCCGCAAAATTTTGGTTAATTCACGGAGGATTTCTCCTTCAACACGACCAATTCTGTGCTTCATACTTTCCTCCCAGTAAAATTACTAATTAGGTTTAACCTCTTGTTGCTCGATTGCTTCAAGCTGATCACCAATCTTAATATCATTGTAGCCTTCAATTGTCAAACCACAATCGAATCCTTGCTTAACGATCTTGGTATCATCCTTAAAGCGCTTAAGTGATGCAACCTTACCTGAGTAAATTACAACACCGTCACGAATTAAGTTAACACTAGAGTCGCGAGTAACATAACCAGAATCAACAAATGAACCGGCAATTGTACCAACCTTAGAAACTTTCCAAGTTTCACGAACAGTCAAGTTACCAACAACCTTATCTTCATAAGTTGGTTCCAGCATACCTTGCATAGCGGCCTTCACGTCATCAATTGCCTTGTAAATAATGCTGTAAAGACGAATATCAACACCATCAGCTTCAGCTTGTGACTTAGCAGTTGCAGTTGGACGAACATTGAACCCAATGATGAAACCGTTAGAAGCTCCAGCCAAGGTAACGTCTGATTCGTTTACGGCACCAACACCTGAGTGAATAATGTTAACCCGAACACCTTCAACTTCAATCTTTTCAAGAGATTGTTGCAGAGCTTCTGCAGAACCTTGAACATCAGCCTTTAAGACAATGTCAACTTCCTTCATATTTTCTCTCTTCATTGTATCAAAGAGGTTATCTAAAGTAATATGTTGAACATTTTCACGTGATTGTTGCAATGCTTGTTGCGCTCTTTGTTCACCGACGCTACGAGCCGTCTTTTCATCGTCAAAGACAACTAACTTGTCAGCAGATTCAGGTACATCATTCAACCCAGTAATTTCAACCGGCATTGAAGGTGTTGCCTTTTCAATTTGTCGACCACGATCGTTAGTCATTACCCGAACACGGCCAAAGCGGTTACCAACAACAATTGGATCACCTGTATGCAAGGTACCTTGTTGGATCAGTAAATCGGCAACTGGACCGCGACCACGAGAAAGACGAGCTTCAACAACCGTACCGATTGCTTGTTGCTTAGGATCAGCCTTTAATTCCATCATGTCAGCTTGAAGCAAAATCATTTGCAATAATTCATCAACATTGTCGCCGGTCTTGGCAGAAATATTAACAAAGATTGTGTCGCCACCGTAGTCTTCTGGAATCAAGTTGTACTTCATCAACTGTTCAGTAACGTGTTGTGGGTTAGCTCCTGGTGCATCCATCTTGTTAATTGCAACAATGATTGGCACCTTAGCACTCTTAGCGTGATCGATTGCCTCAATTGTCTGCGGCATAACACCATCGTCAGCTGCAACAACCAAGACAACAATATCAGTTATTTCAGCTCCACGTTCACGCATGTTTGAAAAGGCAGCGTGTCCTGGAGTATCCAAGAAGGTAATCAAATGGTCATCAACATGAACTTGGTATGCACCAATCTTCTGGGTAATACCACCGGCTTCATGAGCTGAAACATGAGTATGACGTAACCGGTCAAGCAAGGTGGTTTTACCATGGTCAACGTGACCCATGATGGTAACAACTGGTGGACGCTTAATTTGGTTCTTTGATTCTTTAGAAGCATCCATCCGCTTGCTGTAAAGAGTGTCAATATCTGAAATATCTTCGTGAACCTTTTCTTCTGCGTTAATCCCATATTCAGCAGCGACCAATTCAATCGCATCTTTATCAAGAGATTGGTTTTGGTTGGTCATTACACCCAGCATAAATAATTTCTTAACGATTTCTGCTGGCTCACGGTGCAAAATTTTACCTAAATCTTGCGCATTCATCCCAACTTCGTATACCAAAGTTTCTGGTAATGGACGTTCTTTTCTTTGAGTAGGCTGCTTTTTAGGTGTTTGCTCTACTTGACGACGCTTATTCTTACGCTTACGTCTTTCTTGACGGTCAGAATGGTTATTATTGCCGCCAAAGGTTTGGTTTTTGCCCTTACGACCAGGTTTGCCAGAATTACGTGAAGTATAACCATTACCGCGACGCTTTTCTTCTTTAACTGGTTCAGGACCGGCATTATTAGCAGCTACTGGATGTTCTTGTTTAGCAGCTGGTTCATTATTCTGCTTCATTCGCGCTGGCGAAGGCTTAATAATCTTTGGACCAATCACTTTTGTTTCAGTTGCCTTTTCCTTAGCAGCTGGTTTAACTTCAGCTGCCTTATCACTAGCTTCAGTGGTTGCCTTAGGATTTTGCAAATGCTCATGATAAGCCTTGCGTGCCTGGTCGGCTTGCTCGTTTAAACTGCTTTGTTCAACACGTTGCTTTTGCTTTAATTGCTTGAGCAAGTCTTGTGCTGCTGGCTTTGCAGAGTGAGCACTTGAATTATTTGAGCGGCGATCCTGATTACGGTCTTGTGAATGACGATTGCGATCATCGCGATTGTTTGAACGGCGGTTGCCTTTGCGGTGATTATTAGTCTTATTACTAGTTTCGCCATCCTGCTTTTTCTCATTTTTACGAATGGAATTAACAGAAACTTTGATTTTACTGCTCTTTTTAGCAGTCTTCTCTTGCTTTTTAGCGGGAGCGGAGCTATGGAAACTACCCTTTAATTGACTTACTTGTGAATCTTCTAGTGATGACATATGATTTGTAACATCAAAGCCGAGGTCCTTTGCTTTTTTAACCACAACTTTATTATCGATGTCTAATTCTTTTGCAATTTCGTAAATTCTTTTTTTAGCCATCCAATCACACTCCTTCATTAATCTTTTGTACTAATGCCTTACAAAAACCCGCATCGGTTAAACCCAATACTTTACGTTCTTTACCAATTGTATGTGAAATCTCATCGCTGCTAAATTCAGTAATAACTTGAACGTCATTCTGCTCAGCTGCTCTAGTGATCTTCTCACTTGTATCGGCATGACTGTCATTAGCCAAAATAACTACCTTTATTTGCTTTGCTTTCAGGCCAACTAACACAATTTCAAGCCCAGAAACTAATTTTCCAGCTCTTTGTGCCAGACCCAGCAAATTTAATGCTTTTTGTCTATTTTGCAAATCTATTTATCACCAAACAATTCTTTTCTTGCCTTTTGATGATCTACATAGGAATAAAGCTCTTCATAAAACGAATCTGGTATTTTAGCCCCTAGACTTCGCTCTAAGACGCCTTTATCTTGTGCAAATTTAATTTTACTTGGATCTAATGATACATAGGCACCACGACCTGGCTTTTTACCGCTAGGATCAACTGCGACGTTCTTGTCCTTGTCAATCACAATCCGTACCAGCTCTTTTTTCGGCTGCATCGTATCAGTTAATAGATCTTTCCGCATTGGAATTTTTCTTTTTTTCAAAAGAACTCACCCCTAGACTTATTCTTCGTCTGGTTCTTCTTCAGACTCAGTAATATCTGCTTGCTCTTGTGCAGTATCAGCTTCTAAATTATCATCAGTAGCTTCGACTTCTTCTGCAACAGCTTCAGTTTCAAGATTTTCATCAATTGCATTGTCAGCTTCAACTTCTGCAGCTGCCTCATTGTCTTCATTGGCAGCCTTACTGCTTTCATCAACGAATTCAACTTCAGACTCTGGTCTAATATCAATCTTGTAACCAGTTAAGCGCGCAGCTAAACGAACGTTCTGACCTTTTTTACCAATTGCTAGTGATAATTGATAATCAGGAACAATTACAAGTGCACTCTTCTCATCTTCATTATCGCCAAATTGAACAGCAATTACCTCAGCTGGATTTAATGCATTGGCAATAAAGTCTGACGGATCTTCTTCGTACTTAACAACGTCGATGTTTTCACCGTCAAGTTCATTAACCACGTTTTGAACCCGGGCACCGCGTTGACCAACACAAGTACCAACAGGATCAATATTAGGATCGTTTGACTTCACTGCAATCTTAGTCCGATCGCCAGCTTCACGTGCAATTGAAACAATTTCAACGGTACCGTCAAAAATCTCAGGTACTTCTTGCTCAAATAGACGCTTGACCATATTGGGAGCAGTCCGTGAAACCGTAATTTGTGCACCCTTAGCATCAGAACCAACATGGGTTACTAAGACACGAATTTGGTCTTGAGGATTGTAAGTCTCGTTAGGCATTTGGTCATTATGCGGCATAACGGCTTCAACATTACCAATTTTAACATAAACGAAGCGATTATCACGTCTTTCGACTGTACCAGTAATCAGTTCATCCTCATATTGTGAATATTCATCAATAATATGATTCCGTTCTGCTTCACGTAAATGCTGCATAATAACTTGTTTAGCTGTTTGCGCAGCAATTCGGCCAAAGTCTTTTGGTGCAACTTCAAAACGAATTTCATCGCCAACTTCATAAGCCTTATTGATGTTCAAAGCATCTTTTAAACTATATTCAAGTCGTTCATCATGAACCTCATCAACAACAGTTTTAACTGCTAATAACTTGAAGTTACCCTTGCGTTCATCAAATTCAACTTCAACATTTTGTGCTTGATTATAGTTCTTTTTATAAGCAGCAACAAGAGCTGCCTTAATTGCTTCGACAATAACGTCTTGCTTGATACCTTTTGTCTTCTCTAAAGTAGCAAACGCCTCTAGCATTTCTTTAGACATAAGTTTAATCAGCCTTTCTAAAATTCAATTGCAAAACGGATATTTGCAATCAACTTGCGGGGAATAGTTAATCGTTTCCGTCTCGTCTTAATCTTTATTTCTAACTCGATTTCATCATCATTAAATGATTTGAGCGTTCCCTCATAATTCTTTTCACCATCGACCTTCTGATAAAGACCAACGTGAATATAATTATCAAGTGCTTTTTGCCAATCCTTTTTCGTCTTAATTGGTCGCTCAACACCGGGTGAAGATATTTCTAAAACGTAAGGTTCTGGGAATGGATCAGGCGTAATCTCATCAAGTTTAGCTGAAACTAATTCGCTAAGCCCAACAATTTCATCCATATCAATTCCGTTTTCACGGTCAACATATATTCTTAAATAATTTTGGCCTTTTTCTTTTACGTATTCAATGTCCACCAACTCATCGCTGCGCTGCGCAATTATCGGTTCAATTTCTGTAAGAACAAGATCTGTAACTTTCGCCAAATATTTTCCTCCGTAATAAAAAGAGTGAGCAAAAAAACCTGCTCACTCGAATTAATTATCCGAACTTCTTATTTACTATATCATATTTTGGCAGTAATCACAATTAATAGAACAAATTATTGCAATTGTTATCCCTCACGCATTGCCTTTATAGTTTTGATCTATTAATTAAAAAATACAATGATTAGGTTTATTTGGTATAGCATTATTTTCATTTTTTCTTGCACTAATATTCAATATCAAGATATAATTAGCTTTGAACATGTGGTGAAAGTCCTAAGGGCGGTGACTACTTGCTTTCTGAAAGAAGATGATGCCTATGGCATTTACTGGATTGATAATCCAATCTCTTAAAAAGAAAGGAGTAGTTAGGTATTCAATGAATACCCTTATAACAATCTATTTAAGCCTTTTTATTGTAGTTAATGCTTTGATACCAGTCATTCACTGTTTAAGTGACTTGACCGACGAAGCTACTAACTTAATTAGCTCGCTTGATAGATTGAAAATTGCTGTAAAGAAATTTAAAGCAAAAAAATAAGCCGTCTAGACTTGGAAGACTGACGGTTTATTCTAAAAATATAACCTATGGTAGTCACCGCTCTTAATGCGGGAACCCCTGTTTAGAAGTCCTATTGATAGTAGGACTTCTTTTTATTTACAGTAGTATTGTATCACAGTATGTAATATTTTGTAGTACAAATATTACTTTTACGTATAAAATAGCCAACTACAGTCACCATCATGCCTTGTAATTAGTTATCTTGTATGCAGTTATTGTAGCAGAACTTGACTATCATTAATAATCCCTTGATCCGACTTGGCAGCTTCGCCAAAGGACGCTTGAAATCACTTGTCGATTTAACGCCAGAATTTAATTCTTGATTAATCTACTCATTGCTACTTCGACATCTGCGTACGGCAGATAATTATCGCGGAACTTCTTGGCCTCACTCATCATTTGCAAGTGCTGGTCGGCAATGTCTTTTTCGGCCTTTTCAGTCTTAATATTCAATTGATTAGCCAAGTAGCACAGCATCGGCGCACAGTGAACGTGGTTATAAGCATACTTAAAATCTTTTTCAGGTCCATCTTCCTGCTCTATTTTGGTCAAATAATCCAGCCAATGCTGCTTTTCTGCTTTTGATTAGGAAAAGCAATCTGATTAGCAATCTTTTTGGTTGTAAAAAATGACCGCTTAGTCGTTAAAGCTTGAGTATTGTTGTTTGAATTAGCAAAATTACCGATAATCTGCTTTGCTTCTTTAATTGATAACATTTTTGTCAACCTCCTTAAAGTTACTCTTAACGCAAAAAGGTGCTTAGCAAAAGCTACGCACCTTTTAATTAAAATAATGATAACTGATTTTGGTCGGGCATTCCTTCCAAAACCCCATTATCTTCCAAATAATCCATAATTGTTTGCGAAACTTTGCCTCGTTTAGACAAATCTTCTTTCGACAAGAATTTTTGTTCCGTTCTAGCGGCAACAATCTGCTTAGCCGCATTGTTACCCAGTCCCGGTACGGCATTGAATGGTGCCAAAATTGTATGTTGATCGAGAATCTTAAAATTAGTTGCTTCTGATTGATTAATGTCAACCATCTTAATCTTAATTCCCCGCTCCAAACATTCATTGGCAATTTCCAATACTGTCAATAGACTCTTGTCTTTAGCAGAAGCATCATTACCCTTATTCTGAATATCAGCCATTGCTTTTTTGACCGTGTTTTTGCCATGGCTCATGGCAACTAAGTCAAATAAGTCAGCACGTACAGAAAAGTAAGCCGTGTAATAAATTTCTGGATAATACACTTTAAACCAAGCAATTCTGAGCGCCATCAAGATATAAGCTGTCGCGTGTGCCTTCGGAAACATGTACTTGATTTTAAGACATGACGGGATATACCAATCTGGAATCTTATCATTTTTCTTCAGAACGGCCATATCCTCATCACTAATTCCGCGACCATGACGCACCGATTCCATTGTTGAAAACGCAACTTCCGGCTTAACACCCCAGTGGATCAAGTCCATCATGATGTTGTCCCGACAACCAATTACATTTTTCAACTTGCAGGTTCCATCGTTAATTAGTTCTTCAGCGTTACCCAGCCATACATCCGTCCCGTGTGACAGACCAGAAATCTGTAATAATTCAGAGAACGTCGTCGGCTTTGTTTCTTCAAGCATTCCCCGAACAAATCTGGTACCAAATTCCGGAACACCTAGTGTTCCGGTTTCTGATTGAATTTGTTCCGGCTTCACGCCCAAAATCTTAGGACTAGAAAACAGCGACATCACACCAGGATCATCTGGCGGAATGGTCAAAGGATCAATTCCCGACAAATCTTGCAGCATTCTGATCATTGTTGGGTCATCATGACCCAAAATATCAAATTTTAAAATGTTATCGTGAATTGAGTGGAAATCAAAGTGAGTGGTCAGCCAAGCTGCATGCACATCATCAGCTGGATATTGAACCGGCGTAAAATCATAAATGTCCATATCATCAGGAACAACAACAATTCCCGCGGGGTGTTGTCCAGTAGTCCGTTTAACCCCACTGACCCCTGCTGCCAATCGGTCAAGTTCAGCACTGCGTAAGTTAAGCTCTTTTTCCTCATCATAGTGCTTGGCATAACCATAAGCGGTCTTGTCTGCCACCGTCGCAATTGTTCCCGCACGATAAGAATTATCCGGTCCAAACATAACCCGAATAAAGTTATGTGCTACTGGCTGATAGTCACCTGAAAAGTTCAAATCGATATCAGGAACCTTGTCACCATGGAAACCTAAGAAAGTCGCAAACGGAATATCTTGACCATCTTTGACTAATTCTGCACCACATTTTGGACACTTATCATCAGGCAAGTCATAGCCTGAACCATATTCACCATTTTCAAAGAACTTGGAATACTTACATTGCGGACACCGATAATGCGGCGCCAGTGGATTAACTTCCGTAATTCCAGACATTGTTGCAACTAAACTTGAACCAACAGAACCCCGCGAACCAACCAAGTAACCGTCCTTATTCGACTTGGCAACCAAACGCTGTGAAATCAAATAAATAACTGCATAACCATTAGAAATAATCGAATTTAATTCCATTTCCAACCGGTCTTGTACAATTTTAGGCAATGGCTTGCCGTAAAGTTCATAAGCCTTATCGTAAGTCAGTCGCTTCATTTCTTCATCGGCATTATCAATGTGCGGTGGGAACAAACCATCCTTGATTGGTGCGATTTCTTCAGTTGACGCCGCAATCTTGTTCGGATTAGTAATCACAATCTCTTTAGCAGCATCTTCACCCAGAAAACTAAAGGCATCTAACATTTCCTGTGTACTATAAAAATGCAGGTCAGGCTGCGGTTTATTCCGATCCGGATTACTTCTTTGAGCAGAAATCAAAATCGTGCGGTAAATGGCATCATGCTCTTCAACATAATGGGCATCCCCCGTAGCCACAACCGGCTTATTCAATTCCTTACCCAGCTTATAGATATTAGTTAAAATTTCTTCTAGTTCAGCTTCATCGCTAATCAAATGATCCACAATCATCTGCGCGTAATTTGCCGGTGGTTGAACCTCAAGATAATCATAAAACTTGGCCTTTTTACGTGCCTCATCATAACCTTTTTGCATCATCGCCACAAAAACGTCACCCTGCAGACAACCAGAACCATACAGTAAGCCCTCATGATATTGGGCGAGGTCAGATTTTGGTGTTCGCGGTATCCGGTAAAAGTCTTTGGTGCTGGCGATTGAAACCAGCCGGTACATATTTTTAAGTCCCGCCTGATTTTTAGCTAAAATTGTCATGTGTGACGGCCGCGCCCGCTTAAAGACTTGACCGCGTGCGGCATAATCATTCATCTTACCTAGGTCATCTTCATCAAACTTAGCCTTAAAGGCATCAAGCAGTTTAAACATCAAATAACCTGTTGCTTCGGCATCTTGATTAGCGCGGTGGTGATGTTCCAGTACAACATTGTACTTCTTAGCCAGCGAATCTAATGTATGTCTTGTCTGTTCTGGGTGCAATAAGCGCGATACTTCCAATGTATCAACAACTGGTTGGGTAATTTCCTCAAGGCCAGTTCTTCTTAACGCCGCGTTAACAAAACCAACATCGAATTGAACATTGTGGCCACATAATGGCCTGTCACCATAAAAATCTTGAAATTGTTTGATAACAACCGCTTCATCATCAGCTGCACTAACCATATCATCAGTAATCGAAGTCAAATTAATCGTTTGCTCACTTAATGGGTGGTGCGGATTAATGAACTTATCGAACCGGTCAATGACTTCACCGTCTTTCATCTTGACGGCACCAATTTCAATAATTGTGTCATAAACCGATGATAAACCAGTCGTTTCCACGTCAAAAATGACAAATTCTCGGTTTTCATACGTCATTGGCGCTGGATTTAGTACCAATAAAGCATGATCATCAATCATATTGGCTTCAACGCCGTAAACAATCTTAATCCCGTTTTTCTTACCAACGTTATAAGCTTCAGGGAAGGACTGCACATCGGCATGGTCAGTGATTGCAATTGCTTTTTGGCCAAATTTTTTGGCAGCTAAAATAAAGTCAGTTGCCGTATTCGTAGCATCAAGCTGGCTCATATTAGTATGAAGATGCAATTCAACCCGCTTTTCATCGCCCTGATACTTTTCGGTTCTGCCGACATGTTCGACAACTTCAAAGCTAGAAATATTGAACACAACATCATGCTGCCACTGATCGTCAGCAGCTGACCCCTGCATTTTAGCCCAAGTGCCGGGCTTCAAGTCCGCAACACTTTTAATTTGCTCTTTATCAGAGACAAACTTCTTAAAAGAAATCGAATCGGTATAATCTGTAATTTCACCAGTAAAAATAATTGCGCCAGATTTTAATTCCCGACTTTCGGTATTAAAAATATTACCTTCGATAACGACATTTCTAGTGCCGTCAACGACATCCTTAATTTGCGTGATTGGCAGGCTTTCATCCAGCTTGCGGTTGCCGTAGCGCGTCTTCTTTGTCGGATAAGCTTGCGATTTTGGCTTTTCTTTAGGTGGTGCCGCATTATACGCTTCTTGCATACTTTGTTCATGCTGCTCCTGCAATTGCTGCAGACTAGCCAAATTGCTTTGCGTGTTTTGCTCATCCAGCTGCGTTACAAATTTTAGGTTAAAGAAACCAAAGTCACGCATTTCTTCAGCTAACTGATCCAAGAATTTTTGCTCAATTAAACCATCAACCACTAGATTGTCAACGGGAATAATCCAACGCCCATCTTCTTTTTTGGGCTCGTGACTAGAGATAAATTCACGCGCTACCGGCTGTAAAATTTGTGAATTTTGAACCGCGTAACGCCAATAATCAGTCAGGTAATCGTCAGCACCATCTTGGGTACGGACAAAAAGACGCGTTTTGACAAATGAGGCAAAACTTGCATTAATTGCCTTGTTCAAAGCCGCATAGGTTTCAAATTTTAACGGCGTATTAAAAAGAACATGGATATCCCACTTATGTTCCTTAGCGTATACATCCACGTTCTCAATTTCACCTTTTTGAAGCAAATCATTATCTGCAAATTGCTCAGGAAAATGAATCTGCTCTAAAAGGTGTAAAAAAAGTTTGTTTTTATCAGTCACGAAAAATTATCCTAACTCTTTATTTACAAAACTATCTAATTCAGTAACTGCAATTTCACTAGACTTCTCATCGGTTGGGCGCTTAACTTCGACAATGCCCTCGCTAGCCTTTTTACCAATTATAATTCGAATTGGTGCACCAACCAAGTCAGCATCAGCGAACTTAACACCCGCACGTTCATTACGATCATCATACAATACATCATAATTAGCGCTGTATTTTTGCTCTAATTCTTCAGCTAGTTTAGTTTGTGCTTCATCCTTCATCTTCATTTGGACAATGTGCAAACTAAATGGCGCAATTTCTTTAGGCCAAGCAATACCGTGTTCTGTCGCATGTTGTTCTACAGCAGCTGACAACATTCTAGTAACACCGATACCGTATGATCCCATGATTACTGGCTGCGTCTTACCGTTCTGATCTAAGAAGTCAGCACCCATGGTCTCAGTATAATAAGTACCTAACTTGAAAATATGTCCAACTTCAATAGAAGTTGTAAATTTCAATGGTAAATGATCGACTGGATCAGGTTCACCTTCGTTAGCTACGCGAATGTCACCAAATTGATCGACCTTAAAGTCACGATCAAGGTTGACATTCTTTAATTGGTAACCAGTCTTATTAGCACCAACAACTACGTTGTAAAGGTTCTTCACTGTGTCATCAGCAACAATCTTATCAGCCCAATCAGCCTTAACTGGACCAACGCCGCCCTTGTTAGCACCAGTAATTGCTAGTAATTCTTCATCAGTTGCTGTTCTTAATGAATCAGCATCAAGTAAGTGCGTCAACTTGACTTCATTTACTTGCTTATCACCACGAATCAAAACTAGTACGTGTTCTTTTTCGTTAACAATGTAGAGAACACTTTTAACAATTCTGGTTGCAGGAACGTTCATAAAATCAACTAAATCAGCAATTGTTTCTTGATCTGGTGTAGCAACCTCAGACATTTCTTGCAATTCTTCTTGCTCTTGCTTAAAGGTATCGTCACTAATCGCCATTTCAAGGTTAGCTGAATAAGTACCAGTTTCATTAGTTGCAATAGTATCCTCACCAATTGCAGCAGGAGCTTGAAATTCAGTTGAGTTTTTACCACCCATTGTACCGGAATCGGCAATTACTGGGTTTACTTGAACGCCGCAGCGACGATAGATTGCTTCAAAAGCCCGCTTCTCATCATCAAATTGTTCATCAAGTTGTTCGCGAGTTGCTGCAAAGCTATATGCATCAAGCATGATAAATTCACGTCCCCGCAATAGACCAAAGCGTGGACGATTTTCATCACGGTACTTAGTTTGAATTTGGTACAGTGCAATCGGCATCTGCTTGTAGCTCTTAATGTTTTTAGCGACAATCTCGGTAAAAGTTTCTTCGTGAGTAGGTCCCAATAAACTTTCACGACCATGACGATCCTTTAAACGGAACATTTCTGGACCATACTTTTGTAACCGGCCTGATTCTTCCCAAAGTGAAGCCGGCAAAAAATGTGGCATGGACATTTCTGGCACATTAATCTTAGCCATTTCTTCTTCCATAATGTTCTCAGCCTTGCGTAAAACGCGATAGCCTAATGGTAAGTATGCATAAACACCAGCTGTAACTTGGCGAATATAGCCACCGCGCAACATTAATTGGTGACTTTTAGCCACAGCATCAGAAGGTGCCTCTTTCAATGTTGGCATAAATAATTTAGATTGACGCATTAATTTTCTCCCAAGAAAAATAAAAATTTTCTATTTAATAAATTTTCTATTTAATAAAGTAACGATAAATATCATTACCAGTAACCGCAATAATTAGAACTAACAATAAACCAAAGCCGATTAGTTCAACAATTGCTTCGTGATCTTCAGAAATTGGCTTTCTGCGGATAATTTCAATAATATTGAGCAAGAACTTACCACCATCAAGACCGGGAATTGGAATTAGATTGACAATTCCTAAGTTGATTGAAATCATTGCCAAGAAGGCAAGAATGTAAGAAAAGCCCATTTTAGAAACTTGTGAAGTTTCCGAATAAATACCAACTGGACCAGATAACTTGTTTAAACTAAAGTGTCTAAATAAGCCACCGACAGCATTAAAAATCATTCCTGTGGTAGATACAGCAGTATCCCAGCCACGCTTCAATTTTGCACTTGCATGCTCATCACCGCGTGCTAAAATCCCAATTTGATAGCTTGTTTGTCCCTGAGACTTAACAGCCTTTGGGCGCACCTTAACGACTTTCTTTTGGCCGTTTTCGATCAGAGTAATTGCAATTGTTTTTCCCTTACTTTGATCGACTTGTGCTGCAAGGTCGTTAAAAGAAGACGTTTGATGACCATTGATTGCAACAAACTTATCTCCGGGCTTAATCTTAGCAACTTGTGCCGGTGATCCCGGATTAACCTGCCCAATTGTTGTCGTTGCAGGGCCAGGAACTGTAAATGTCCAAATTAAAAAAACTATAAAGCCCAAAATGATATTCATTAAGGGACCAGCTATGTTAGTCGCAAGTTTTTGCCAGACATTTGCCTGTTGAAATTGAGTATCCCGCGGGGCAATTACTAATTCAGTCTTAGATTGATCGATGATTGTAGCATTATGATTAACCTGATACGTAACCAGCTTTTCTTCATCACCATTTTCATATCCAGTAATGACCAACTCGTCGACTAAGTCAGACTTAGTAACTTGAACAGGAATACCTTCAATTGGAATATCAGATTCTGAAGCATCAATTTTTACCACTTCATTCTGTTCGTTCAATTGTAAGATAACCGTCATCCCTGGATCTAATTTGGCCTCATCATCTTTACTTGCCAAACGTACATATCCGCCTAACGGCAGCCAACGAATTGTATAAGTAGTTGGATTGCGCCGCACTTGAAAAAGCTTCGGTCCCATTCCAATGGAAAATTCCCGCACCAAAATACCGCATTTTTTAGCGACAATAAAGTGACCAAATTCATGAACAAAAACAAGAATGCCAAATACAACTAAAAAGATTAGTATGCCCTTCAATAGAATTCTCCTAGTGCATAATACCTAACAAAGCAGCAACTACTGGTAATACAAATAGCATACTGTCGAACCGGTCCAAGATACCACCGTGGCCCGGCAAAATTTTACCAGAATCTTTTACACCGTAATAACGTTTATAAGCAGATTCTACCAAGTCCCCCATTTGTCCTACAATTGAAAGGAAGAAGGCAATGATAATCATTTGTACTTGTGGGTAACCTACTTTAACACAGTAGACGTAAATTGCCGCACAAATAACGGCACAAATAATTCCGCCGATTGAACCTTCCCAGGTCTTGTTCGGACTAATTACTGGCCATAGCTTATGCTTACCAGCCTTGCGGCCGATCATGTACGCACCAGTATCGGTCAACCAAACCACAACAAAGACATAGCACAAAAGGGCTAACCCGTTGTTACTGTTTCTAATGGCTGCCATATAGTGAAAACCTGTCCCAATGTACAGTGATGCCAATGTATAAACACCCACGTCATCAAAAGTCGTTTTATTTTTGGATAAAACTGTCCATGTCAGCATTAACATAATAACGGCAAAGTACATACCGTACTTTGACCAATGCCATGGCATTCCCTTAATGAAACTATCCGGCACAGCCCAAATAATGGTTGCTAATAATGCCAGCAAAAAATTAACTGACACCAGGATTTGTTTTTTCATTAAGAAAACTTCACTGATACCCACTGCAGCAAAAGCCACAGTCAGCCAGTCCATCCAAAGACCACCAGCGATAACAATCGGAATAAATAAAATTAAAGCAATAACTGCTGTAATAACACGTTGTTTCATATAAACTACCTAACTATCTGATTCATCAACTTTACCAAATCGGCGGTTGCGATTTTGAAACTCACTTACAAATTCTTGTAAGTCTTCTTCATTAAAGTCCGGCCAATTTTTAGGACTGAAGGCTAATTCCGAATAGGCTAACTGCCAAAGCAAAAAATTAGAAATCCGTTGTTCTCCTGAAGTTCTAATAAGCAAGTCAGGATCACGAAAAGCACCAAACTTAGCTGTCATCAAGCGCTGTGAGATCATTTCTTCGTCAATTTGCTCGCTAGAAATCGCGCCGCTTTCAATCATGCCGCCTAATTCCTTAACCGCCGAAGTAATTTCGCTGCGTGAGCCATAATTAAAGGCGAAGTTCAAAATTAAGCCGGTGTTATCAGCAGTTTCAGCCATTGCCCGTTGAACAACCTTATAAGTCTTGGGCGGTAATTGATCCAGGTAACCCATAATGTTCACCTTAACATTATTCGCCATTAACGTTGGCATAAACTTGTCAAAAAAGCGAACGGGTAAGTTCATCAAATAAGCAACTTCTTCTTTAGGACGAGCCCAATTTTCAGTAGAAAATGCATATAGCGACAAAACCTTAATGCCTAATTTGTCGGCAGCAAGTGTAATCCGCTCAACATTATTCATTCCCTCATGATGCCCAGCAACTCGCGGCTTACCTTGTTTGCGAGCCCAGCGGCCATTACCATCCATGATAATCGCAAGGTGATTTAATTGATTCTTTTCTGCCATTCTGCTTACTAACCTTCAGTAATTTCCGTCCGCTTTTTGTCAGCTACTTCATCAATTTTCTTAGTTGCATTGTCCGTAGCCTTTTGCACTTGCTTTTCTAAATTACGTTGTTCATCTTCAGTAATTTCGTCATCTTTTTGTTGCTTCTTCAAACTATTCATCGCATCGCGGCGAACGTTTCTGACAGCAATTTTTGCTTCTTCGGCTAACTTATTAACTTCCTTGGCGATTTCTTGACGTCTCTCACCAGTTAATTGCGGAATAACCAATCTGATTACCTTACCATCGTTAGCAGGTGTTAATCCTAAGTTTGAAGCAAGCAAGGCATGTTCAATATCGTCTAAACTGCTTTGGTCATATGGTGTAATCAATAATACACGTGGTTCCGGAATAGTCACACTGGACATTTGCGTAAGTGGCGTTGGCGCACCATAATAGTCAACCTTAACACTTTCTAAAATTGCGGCATTCGCAACCCCAGCCCGAATTGAGCCAAGATTCTTTTGAAAAACCGTAATTGACTTGTCCATATTTTCTTGGGCTTTTTTAATTGTTTCGTTATTCATTATTTACCACCTTCAATAACAGTCCCAATTGGTTCACCCATGACTGCCTTCTTAATATTTCCTTCAGTATTAACGTTAAACACAATAAGCGGTATGTTTGTATCCATTGATAGAGAGCTTGCTGTCCGATCCATTACCTTTAAATCTTTGGCAATTAAATCAAGCTGCGTTAGTTCTTGATACTTCTTAGCATTAGGATCAAGCTTAGGGTCAGCTGAGTAAACTCCGTCAACACCATTCTTGGCCATCAAAATGACATCGGCATTAATTTCAGCAGCACGCAATGCAGCTGTTGTATCGGTTGAAAAGTATGGGTTGCCTGTTCCACCACCCATAATTACAACGCGGCCCTTTTCTAAATGACGAATTGCCTTTCTTCTAATGTACGGCTCAGCAATTTGCCGCATTTCAATCGAGGTCTGTAATCTAGTTGGCACGCCAACATGTTCTAAACCATCTTGAAGAGCTAACCCGTTCATGATGGTTGCAAGCATTCCCATGTAATCAGCTTGTGAGCGTTCCATTCCTAGCTTTTCACCAGTTTCACCGCGCCACATGTTGCCGCCGCCGCAGACAATACCAATATCAACGCCTAAATCGTGAACCGACTTAATTTCTTGAGCTAAATGACTGATAACTGTGGGATCAATTCCTGATCCCTTATCACCAGCAAGAGCTTCACCGGAAATTTTTAAAATAACACGCTTATATTTAACTTTAGTCATAGTGACCTCCTCATCATCTAAATATTTTACCATATTAAGCATTAAATTGTCTGACGACAAAATAAAAGACAACAATTTTATCCAGAAAAAAAGAGAAGGCATTTACCCTCTCTTTTTAATTAACAAATAAATTACTTCATTTGTTCTTGTACTTCAGCAGCAAAGTCTTCTTGCTTCTTTTCGATACCTTCGCCAACTTCGTAACGGGTAAAGCTAACAACTTCGCCGCCTTCTGACTTAGCATATTCAGCAACAGTCTTGTCAGAATCTTTAACGTAAGGTTGGTCAACTAAACAAATTTCACTTAAGTACTTGTTTACACGACCTTCAACGATCTTAGGAATAATGTTGGCAGGCTTGCCTTCATTTTCAGTTTCCTTAGTAAAGACATCTTTTTGACGGTCAAAGTCAGCCTTTGGTACAGAATCTTTGTTCAAGTATTCTGGGTTGATTGCAGCAACGTGCATTGCAATGTTCTTAGCTGCTTCTTCATTTGCACCCTTTAAGGTAGCAAGAGCAACAATTGAACCACCGTTGTGCTTGTAAGCACCGAATACTTCGTCATCGTTCTTAGTCACTAAGTCGAATCTTCTTAAAGTAATCTTTTCACCGATAACTGCAGTCAAATTGGTGATTTCTTCACCAATTGTTGAGTCACCCATTGGTGCCTTTAATGCTTCTTCAACATTAGCTGGCTTAGCAGCAAGGATTGCTTTAGTCACATCATCAACTAACTTAATGAACTTGTCATTTGAAGAAACAAAGTCAGTTTCTGAATTGATTTCAACTAAAGCAGCAGTGTTGCCACTAAATGCATATTCAGCTAAACCTTCAGCAGCAATTCTGCCTGACTTCTTAGCAGCTTTAGCAACACCGTTTTCTCTTAAAATATCGATTGCCTTTTCAACGTCTCCATCAGCCTTTACTAAAGCCTTCTTGGAGTCCATCATACCAGCACCGGTACGATCACGTAATTCTTTAACTTGCTTAGCAGTAATATTTGCCATTGATGTGTCCTCCTAGTTTAGAAACAGTAACTTATTCTTTGTCTGAATCTTCTTCAGTAGTTTCTGCTTCTTCAACGTTTTCATCGTCAGCAGCACCGTTAGCCATTTCAACTTCAACGCTCTCGTCGTCATCGTCTTGACCTTGCTTACCTTCGATAACTGCGTCAGCCATCGCACCTGAAATAAGGCGGATAGCACGGATAGCATCATCGTTTGAAGGGATAACAACGTCAACTGGAGTTGGGTCAGTATTAGTGTCAACCATTGCGACAACAGGAATACCTAAAATGTTAGCTTCGTGAACAGCGATCTTTTCCTTCTTAGGATCAACTACGAACAAAACATCTGGGATTCTAGGCATATCTTCGATACCACCTAAGAATCTTTCAAGCTTGTCCATTTCCTTAGTCAAAAGTGAAGCTTCCTTCTTTGGCAGTACTTCAAAAGTACCGTCTTCTGACATCTTCTTTAAGTCCTTTAATCTTTGTACTCGGCTTTGGATAGTCTTCCAGTTAGTCAAAGTACCACCTAACCAACGTTGGTTAACGAAGTATTGACCAGCACGAGTTGCTTCTTCAGCGATTGAATCTTGAGCTTGCTTCTTAGTTCCTACAAAAAGAACTACGCCACCTTGTTGAGCAACAGCTCTAACAAAAGCATAAGCATCATCCAACATCTTGATTGTCTTTTGCAAGTCAATGATGTAGATACCATTTCTTTGAGTAAAAATGTAAGGAGCCATCTTTGGATCCCATCTTCTAGTTTGGTGACCGAAGTGGACACCAGCTTCAAGTAATTGTTTCATTGAAACTACTGACATAATAAATTCCTCCTATGGTTTTTTTCCTCTCAAGCGGTCATTTCAATATCTCGCCAAGTGTATGGCACCAAAATATTGATCGCTCTTGATGTGTTTTACCTGCATGCTCTATTTAGCACACCATAATAGAATACTAGATTTAGCTGTAAGATGCAAGACTAAAAATCTACTCTATGCTCGCGTAAAAATTTTTCTTTCCATTGTCTTGGATGATGTTTGAACCAATATTCGCGTTTAAGGGCTAAATTCTTATCAGTGAACTTCTCATGATAAATCATTTTAACAGGGCGTCTTACCTTAGTATATTTCGCACCCTTACCTGAATTATGGGCTGCCAGCCGCTTTTGTAAATTATCAGTAAAACCACCGTAAAAACTGCCGTCGCTGCATAATAAAACATAAAAGAAATAATCTTTACTCTTTTGTCTTTGTGCGCGATCCTCAGGCGTTTCACGAATAATACGCTGAATTGACGGCAAATAATTGCCTGCCCTGTCGTGAACTTCAATTGCGTCTTTTAAAACCAAACCATCACTAGCTGTATGCTTAACTGCTTCGATGATAATCAAATTGCTGTCATCGCCGCGATGCGAAACGAAAGGCTGAACAACTTTAATACTTAAATCGTGCTTCATACAAAAGTAGGCAATTTCGTTTAACCGCTCAGGCCGATGCACCATAAACAGCTTGCCCTTCATTTTTAATAAGCCACTAGCAACGGCAATTATTTCTTCAAGATTAATTAGAATTTCATGACGCGCAATTGCCTTTTTCGGATCCGGATTGACATCATGACCTTCTGGCACCTTAAAATACGGCGGATTAACAACCACTACATCATAAGAATCTTTGCGTAAAAAGTCGACCGCATCCTTAACATTTTTTTGGAAAACAGTTATTCGGTTTTCCATTTGGTTAAGCTCAACAGAACGCCGTGCTTGTGAAGCTGCCTCTGGCTGAATTTCTACCGCATCATATTTTGCCCGATTAAAATATGCCATATAAATGCTAGCCGCACAATTGCCCGCACATAAGTCAGCAACTTTTGAGCGATCTCGGATTGCTTCCTTAGCTAGTGATGCCAAAAGCAAAGTATCAAGTGAAAAACTAAATGCTGTTTTATCCTGAATAATCTTCAAGTCATCACTATACATATAATCAATTCGTTCATTATTGGCCAATTTCACCATAAAATTTTGTCCTCTCCCTGAGCTTTGTTATAATATTTTACAACAACTGGAGGAGTTTAATCATGTTTTATCATTTTATTCGCGCCGTTGCGCGATTTGTTATCTGGATTCTTAACGGTCATTTACATGTTTATCACAAAGAAAACATCCCCGAAGGCAACTATATCCTAGCTGCTCCACACCGAACTTGGTGGGAACCAATTTTATTCGCCTTAGCTGCCAGTCCGAAGGAATTCATGTTCATGGCCAAAATCGAATTATTTAAAAATCCAATTTTACGGTTCATTTTAACCCATGCACATGCTTTTGCCGTTGACCGCAAACATCCCGGCCCTTCAGCATTAAAAATTCCAATTAAGGGTTTAAAAAAAGGCGATTACTCATTAATTATTTTCCCATCGGGAACAAGACATTCAGCTGAACTCAAAGGTGGAACCTTGGCAATTGCCAAATTATCGGGAACGCCAATTGTTCCTGTTGTCTATCAAGGGCCGCTTACTTTCAAGGGATTGTTGAAACGCCAGCCGCTTGATGTCTGCTTTGGTAAGCCAATTCAAGTTGATCGCAAAACCAAATTAACTCACGAAAACGAAGCTGTCTTTGATGAACAATTAAAAAATGCTTGGGATCAAATCGATCACGAACACAATCCTAATTTTCATTACATTGCCAAATAAAAAAGATTGAATTCATTACGAGTTCAATCTTTTTTTGTTAGTGCTAGAATTAATAATATTTAAATGAACGGAGGAATTTTAAGTTGTTAGAAAAAACTTTTTACAAAATGATGCTCAACAAGTCATTTCCTTTTCCAATTAAGGTGACTTACTGGGACGGTAAAAGTGAAACCTACGGTAATGGCAATCCTGATATTGAAATTATTTTTAATGAAAAAATTCCAATGTCAGCAATCTCACGTAATGCTTCCCTAGCTCTAGGCGAAGCATACATGGATAAAAAAATCGAAGTTAAAGGCAGCCTGCAAAAATTGATTTGTGGTGCCTACGAAAGTTCAGAGAGCTTTTTACGGTCAAACAAGTTTCGCAAATTTTTGCCCGAACAAAATCATAATGAGGAACAAAGTGAAAAAGATGTCCAAAGTCATTATGATATTGGCAACGACTTCTATCAATTATGGCTTGATCCGACACTGACGTATTCTTGTGCGTACTTTACCAGTGACAATCATGATAATCTTGAGCAAGCACAAATTGCGAAGATCCATCATATCTTAAACAAACTGCATCCCGAAAAAGGCAAAACACTATTAGATATTGGCTGCGGCTGGGGCACGTTGATGCTCACTGCTGCTAAGGAATACGGCTTAAAGGTAACTGGCGTTACACTTAGCGAAGAGCAATACAAATTAGTACAAAAGAAAATCTACGACGAAAATTTGCAAGACGTAGCTGAAGTTAAACTTGAAGATTACCGTGAACTTGGTGACCAGCAATGGGATTACATTACTTCTGTCGGCATGTTTGAACACGTGGGCAAAGAAAACTTGGCCCAATATTTCAATGATGTTGCCAAATACCTGAAAAAAGACGGTGTTGCCTTAATCCATGGCATTACTCGTCAACAAGGCGGTGCAACTAACGCTTGGCTTAATAAGTACATTTTCCCAGGTGGTTATGTTCCCGGTCTAAATGAAAATATTTCGCACATTATTGCCAGCGGTATGCAGGTTGACGATGTCGAAATGCTTCGGCGCCATTATCAACGCACAATAGAAATTTGGGACAGTAACTTTAACGCACACCGTGAACAAATTCAAAAGCTGATGGGCGAGCGTTTTACCCGCATGTGGGACTTATACTTACAAGCCTGTGCTGCCTCATTTAAATCCGGTAATATTGACGTCATTCAATATTTGATTACCAAAGGGCCATCTGGTAAAAACCTGCCATTAACCCGCGATTACATGTTAAATAAATAGACTAACCAAAAAACTAGCAGCCCGATTGGACTGCTAGTTTTTTTGTTTAATTACATTTTGAAAATTTTACCTGGATTCAAAACATCATTTGGATCGAACAAGGTCTTAACTTTCCGTAATAATTCGGTATAGTCATGACCGTAAAAGTCTTCAAAGTTGTCAGCACGGGCATAACCAATTCCGTGTTCACCAGACATATTACCGTCAAGAGCTTTAGCTGTCTTGTACAGTTCGTCAATTACCTTTTTGCTCGTCTCAGCATATTCCACGTCATTCATTTCATCTGAGCAAAGGTAAATGTGCAAATTACCGTCTCCTGCATGACCAAAGTTAGGAATTCTGATGTGCAATTCGTTTTCCAATTCTTCAATTCTATCCAGAACATCCGGAATATGATTAATTGGCACACAAATGTCAATTTCATCCATTTTCGGCGTTGATTTTTGAATAGCTAAAAGCAAAGCTTCACGACATTCCCAAATCTTCTTGGCCTCATCGGAATCAGCACTCAAAACAACTGCTTCTTCGGCCTTAAAATCCTTAACTGTTGTCAAAGTTTGCTCTAATTCAGCCTTTAATTCTTCATCTGTAAAGGCATCAAGCCCAAGAATAATAAAACCGTCGCCATCTTTAATTGGGAATTGGTCACCAGCATATTTTTCCCACAAGTTAATTACTTTCCGGCCCATAAATTCAACTGTTGTTGGCACAACACCGGATTTTAAAATTGCAGGTACTGATTTAATGGCATCATTTAAGGTTGGATAAGGAATAATTGCATTGATTGACTTACGAGGTTTTGGATAAAGCCGCAAAGTTACTTCGGTAATCACACCTAATGTCCCTTCTGCCCCAATAATCAAGTCTTTAAGTGAATATCCAGAAGCTGACTTAACGGCCTTAGAACCAAACTTATACAGTTTGCCGTCAGTTAAAACAACCTTTAATTCACGGATATGTTCTCTAGTAACACCATATTTAATCGCCTTCAAACCGCCGGCATTAGTTGAAACATTACCACCAATTGTTGCCCAGTGCATTGCTGGAGCTGGCATATATGTAAATGGCTTATCTGCCAAGTAGTCTTCAATATCCTTTAGTCTAATTCCTGCTTGAACAGTCATTGTCAAACTTTCAGGATCATAATCGAGCACATGATTCATTTTAACCATGTCAAGCGAAATACCAGCATCAACGTTCAAGTTGGCACCCATTAAACCAGTCGAATTACCACGAGGTACTACCGGAATATTGTTATCACTAGCGTACTTAACAATATTTTTAACTTCATCATTATTTACTGGTTGAATTACCAATTCTGGCATTGCTCTAACAGTCTTGAACTGGTCGTGATCCCAATGCTCAGTTGGCTTAGTAATAAACCTCTCTGGCTCAGAAACAAATTTACTTAAATTTTCACGA
Organism: Lactobacillus sp. ESL0703; assembly: GCF_029433435.1. NCBI lineage: Bacteria > Bacillati > Bacillota > Bacilli > Lactobacillales > Lactobacillaceae > Lactobacillus > Lactobacillus sp. ESL0703. Next base: position 147,899 of record NZ_JAQTIB010000001.1, on the reverse strand, counting down.
TCAGTTTGATCGATTACATGATATTCCATTGCAATTTCCTTTCTTATTGTAAAATTACAGATGTGATAAAAATCAACATAGACTAAATTTACGCCACTGTGTAATCGCTGTCAACTTTTATAATAAAAAAAGCGAAGACTTACGGTTAAGTCCTCGCTCACATTATTTTTGATTTTGCAAAGTATACAAATTGTAATAGTAGCCTTTTTGAGCCAATAATTCTTGATGGGTGCCGCGTTCAATAATTCTTCCCTGATTTAGAACAATAATCTGATCGGCATCAACGATCGTTGATAAGCGGTGAGCGATTGCAAGGGTCGTCCGACCTTGGCGCAAGCGATGAAGTCCCGCCTGAATTAACGTTTCCGTTTCGGTATCGACATTTGCTGTTGCTTCATCCAACACCAAAATTTTCGGATCCGTTACGAGAGTTCGGGCAAACGAAATCAGCTGTCTCTGTCCCTGACTAAATTCGCTGCCGCCCTCACCAACTGCCGTATGATATTTGCCCGGCAACTTTTCAATAAAATCAGCAGCCTGCACTGTCTCTGCAGCCCGTTTAATCTGCTGATCCGTAATTTGCTCATTATACAGGCGAATATTAGAACTAATATCGCCATAAAACATGAAGGGATCCTGTAAGACCAGTCCTAATTTCTTTCGTAATTCTGCCTTAGGGTATTTTTTAATATCAACGCCATCAATCAGCACTTCTCCCTGATAAAATTCATAAAACCGCATCATTACGTTAATAATCGAGCTTTTACCCGATCCCGTATGACCGACAATTCCCAGAGTTTCGCCTGGATTAACGGTAAAAGAAATATCGTGCAGAATTTCGTTTTTCCCATCATAGGAGAAACTAACATGCTTAAATTCAATCTTACCCTGCGTAATTGTTAGCCCCGGTTGTTCATCCTGCTTGGGCTCATAATTAGTATCATCTAAAATGCGAAAAATTCTTTTACCTGCAACAATCCCATCCTGAAAGAAGGTCATCTGATCCATCATATTTGAAATTGGATTAAAGAACTGCGAAATATACTGTGAAAAGGCATAGACGACCCCAGCAGGTACAAAAGTTTTTTGCAGTGGGAAACCAAAATACATTAAGGTTAACGCTAGAGCCAGCGAATAAAGCAGACTGGTCAACGGGGACAGCAGTAAGGAATTCAGATTAATCATGCTGAAGCGCGTTTTCATTAGCGCCGCATTTTCATGCTCAAAATTACCGGTCATACGCTTTTCTTGTTTAAACTGCTGAATTAACGAGACCCCCTCAATTGATTCGTTCAAGTTGGTATTAATTCGGCTTAACCGCTCGCGATAATTACGGTAAAGTTTGGAACTGCGCTTGGAGTATTGCCAAATAACCAGTAAGGAAATTGGTAAGAAGGCTAACATGATAAGCCCAGCAAAGGCATTAGTGGTAAACATTGCCACCAATGCCGAAACAATTGAAAATAATGACAAGACAACACTTGATAGAACTGTCAAGAAATTGCTCAACGTCATGGTATCATTGGTCACCCGCGAAACAATTGAACCAGCTGGTGTTTGGTCAAAATAACGCATCCCCAACGTATGCAGTTTTTTATATAATTCGGCGCGCAAGCCCTCAAGAGACTTTTCTGATCCCAACGCAAAAAAGTATTCATACGTAAACTGCAAAATACCCTTGATAACTGAGCCGCCAGCATATAACAAGCCGGCAAAAATAATCACTTGCGTTGTAACATTGGCCTTAACCAAATAATTATCAAGGAAAAATTGCAAGCCATACGGCAGCAGGATATTGATAATACTGACAAGCAAGGCACCGATCCCAGCAATAATCATTTCATTTTTAAAGCGCAGTACAAAGCGAACAAGCCGCTTAAAAATATCAAATTGTTCTTTAACCGGAATCTCTTTGGACCAAACCGATTCATTCTGTTCATCCATCTTACTCACCTACCTTTTCTTCTAATTCCTGCCGCCGCCACATTTCCGCATACCAGCCATCTGCCGCCAGCAGCTGCTCGTGTCTGCCGCGCTCGACAATTGCGCCATCTTTTAAAACCAAAATCAAATCGGCATTCATGACCGACGTCAACCGGTGAGTTGCAATCATTGTTGTCTTACCAGCACGCTCTTTACGCAATGATTGTAAAATTGCCATTTCGGTTCGCGCATCAACTGCCGACAGAGCATCATCCAAGACCAAAATCTGACTTTGCTTCAGTAGTGCCCGTGCAATTGACATCCGTTGCTTTTGCCCTCCAGAAAGCGAAACCCCGTTTTCACCGACCAGTGTCTTGTAGCCAGCCGGCATTTGCAAGATATCCTCATGCAGATCACTCTTTTTGGCAGCATTAATAATTGCACCCTCAGACGCATCAGCCTGTGAAAAGGCAATATTCTTTTGAATTGTCGTTGAAAACAAGTAATTATTTTGCGGTACATAAGATATTTGGCGCAAAAGGACATTGAGCGGAATTGTCCTGATATCATAACCATTTAACGTTATCTGCCCATCATACTTATCAAATTCGCGCAAAAGCAATTGAATAATCGTTGTTTTTCCTGAGCCGACCTTACCAACAAGACCTAAGGTCTGGCCTTTTTTAAGGGTAAAATCAATTTGGTGCAGAACTGGCAGTTGTGGTTCATCCGGATAAGCAAACGAATTAATCTGATAATTCAAATCACCTGCTAAATCGTCAGCTGTTAGGCTTTCATCGGCATGCTGATCGGTAATTTGCGGCTGCTCATCCAGCAATTTTTCAACCCGGTCATAACTGGCACTGCCCCGCTCCAAAATATTGAATAGGTAGCCAATGGCAAACATCGGCCAAACCATGTTGCCGATGTAGGCAATAAAGGAAACTAACTGCCCAATTGTTAGAACCTTGTTAACAACCAGCAAGCCGCCGTAAATAATCGTAATTGTGTATGTTAGCCCAATAATAATTGTGCCTAGCGGATCAAACAAAGCATCCCACTTGAAGACTTTTTTATTAATCTTGATCGTATCATCAACCATCTGGTCAAATGCGGCAGTATCTTCGTCTCCTTGACCAAAAGTTTTGATAACTTTCATTCCCGAAACGGACTCCTGCGTCTTATTATTTAACCGCGAAAAAGCCGCCTGCGACTCATCAAAGGCATCATGCAGATGATTACCCAATTGCCATGCACCCCAGGCTAAAAATGGTAAGGGCAATAAAGCCACAATTGTCAGCCGCCAGTCAACAAAAATAATCATCGCAATCATGGTTGACACGCCCATAATTAACGAATCGACCAAAGTCAAAACACCAGCCCCAGCAACATCTTGGATTGCAGAAACGTCATTTGTTGCGTGCGCCATCAAGTCACCAGTTCTGTGCCGCTGGTAAAATGTCTGGTCCATTACCATAAAATGTTTAAACAATTTTGAACGTAATTGCCGTTCAAGTTCAGCTGCACCACCCCAAATTTGTTTACGCCAAAAATAGCGAAAACCATATAACAGTAGGGCAGCCGCGATAATCGCTAAAATTAATCCGCCATACTGCAGCCAACTAATATGACCTTGGTCAAGCTGATCCGCCATCAAACCTAAAATCCGCGGCGGTACTAAATTTACGATTGAAGTTAGTGCTAAAAAGGTTACACCAATTAAATAGCGCTTCTTTTCCTTTTTAAAAAACCAACCTAATTTTAAAAAAATTCCCATCTTTATTCCTATCTGACTTGCACCAAACTAAAAAAAGACGGGGAACAATCCCCGTCTTTTTAGTCAATCTTAAGATTAATTATTTTGATGCTTCATCATGTTCATCACTTGGTTAACCTTCTTTGCAGAAGGTTTTTGTCCCATTTGTGACATCATCGCAACAATCATATCTTCACTGATTGGTGGATTTTCCTTAAAATATTTTTTCATGTATGATCTTGCACCGTAAAAGCCGCCAATTAAGCCGACTAATAGCGCAACAATAATTAAAACAATTGCTAATGCCAAATTCATAAAAACTAACTCCTCAAAATATCCAATAGTTATATCTTACCTAAACTTGCATAAAATTTAAAGGTTAAAATTAATCTTTTCTTAAACCTTTGCGTCTTTGTGCCTCTTTAGCCTTTTCAGATGTGACTTCCTTACCGTCTTTATCGATAATTACCATATCTTCGACGTTTTGCTTAAAACTAGCCCGGAAATTCTTTAAAAATTCTTGGTGCAGCTTCTTGCGTTCCTCTTCCTCTTGCTCAGTCAGATTACCCGCCTTTTTCTTACGGTATAGTTCATTAATTCGGTCAATTGTTTGCTTTTCTTTATCTTGATTCATTTTTGACACCTCTTATTAAAAAAGTCTACCTTATTTGTCACCAGAAAAAAAGTTTTAGTTCTTAGAACGTTTGTTTGTATTTAGCACAAATCTTTGGTAAACTTACCTTATAGAAATTTTATCTTATAGTAATGGGGAGAAATTATGCCTGTTAATCATGATTCTAAACAATTAGAAATATTACGCTATATCTATGAAACCGTGGCGGACCGTGGTTTTCCCCCAACTGTTCGTGAAATTTGTGCCGCAGTTAATCTTTCTTCTACGTCAACTGTTCACGGACACCTGGCTCGCTTAGAGAGAAAAGGACTGCTAATTAAAGATGCAACTAAGCCACGTGCTTTAGAGATCACAGCAGAAGGTAAAAGAGCATTAGGTATTAAACCCAACGAAATTCCAGTTGTTGGCATTGTTACTGCCGGTCAGCCAATTTTAGCGGTTGAAGATGTTGAAGATTACTTTCCCTTGCCGCCAGATTTAGCCAACGATGCTGGTGACCTGTTCATGCTAAAAGTTCACGGCGAAAGCATGATTAATGCTGGTATTTTAGATGGTGATAATGTCATCGTCCGCAAGCAAAGTTCCGCAATTAATGGTGAAATTGTGGTTGCAATGACTGAAGAAAACGAAGCAACCGTCAAACGATTTTATAAAGAAAAAGATCATTACCGCCTGCAGCCGGAAAATGATACGATGGCGCCAATTATCCTTGACCAAGTGCAAATCTTGGGTAAGGTAGTTGGTCTTTACCGTAATAATATCAACTAATCAAAAAGACTAGAATTTAAATTCTAGTCTTTTTCTATGTCTAAATACGGCTTCAAAGCCAGCCAATCTTCTTTAATGGTTTCCGTTAACTTGCGATTATAAAAAACCGCTGCCGGATGATATTCCATAATCAAGGTATATTTTTCTTTCGACCATTCATAACCATCTTCAGCTGCATTTAATTGCAAAATCGGTGTCTGCTTAATCACCTGACCATGTTCACGTGAAATACTGTATCCCGGTCCCAGCAAACGTTCAATTGCAGTCCCGCCAACCGTGACAATAATCTTTGGCTGGACATGGGCAACCTCATAATCAAAGAATGGTGCATGAGCTAATACTTCTTTTTTAGTCGGTTTTCGGTTCGGATGCTTAATAACATCCTTGTTTTCTTTTTTACTAAAAACTGTTTTGGTTGCATAAGGGCGGCTGCGAACCACGCTGGTAATATAAACATCATCGCGAGTTAAGCCGATTAATGCCAATGATTTCATTAATTCCTTACCCGAACTGCCATGAAACGGGACATGCGAGACAATTTCATCTCGACCGGGAGCCTCACCGACAATCATTAGCGCTGGATGTTGCGGTCCAGCTCCTTCATTTAGCCCCTCTAATTTCATTCCTTGTGCTCTTTTTTGCACTTTTTTAATCAGCCATTCTGGATACTTCATCACGTATTATCGCTTTCATTTCAAGACATTTACGAGTTTCCACATCTACTCGCTAGTTTTGCTTCACAAACTTTTTGACCTTAAATATAAATAATCATTGATATTTAAGCATTTATATTTTTATTTGTGAAATTTAACGTAGTTTCACATCAGTTTCACACCACAGATTTTCACAAGCATTATGCTAGATTTTTGCTAAAATTTGTGCAGCTAATTGTAAAGCTAGTTCATGTGCATCCCTGCCCCAGCCGCGGTCTTCATGCTTTTCCAAATCACTTAAAGAGTCCGCCGTAAACAAGATTTGCGCAAAATCTACCTGGCGAAAGTTTGCGCACGCAGCTAAGGCTGCACATTCCATTTCAACGCAAGAAGCACCCAACTCTTTAAATTGCTTAACCTTAGCTGGCGTTTCTCGGAAAAAGCCATCGGTTGTCCAAGTAGTAACTTCTTTTACCTTAAAATTATTTTGCTGCATTAGCTCTTCTACTCGCCCTAAATAAGGACCTTCTAAACTAATAAAATTACCTGCTGACGCGTAATGAAATGAAGTTCCTTCATCTCGAATTGCCTTAATTGGCACCAAAAAGTAATTTTCCGGCAAATCAACCAGTACGCCGGCAGAACCAATGGCTATGACCTGCCTCACACCATAACCGAGTAACCAATCAAGCAATTCGACAGCTGCCGCTGCACCGATCTTGGCCTGACAAAAGGTGACTGTTTCATTTTCTAATTGCACCTCATAAATTTTGGTTGCCCCTTCAAAGCATTCAAATACACCAATTTCGCGGTGCTCATGTTTTGCCAAAAATTCAGCAATTGCCTCAGAGGTAATGAAGGCAAATAATAATTTCTTAGGAAAATGATAATTAAGCTCAGTCCGCTCATGATCGGGATCTAATACTGCACGTGGATTTGAATCAAATTGCATTAAAAACTGTTTACTCATTTTATCACCTTCCAATTATAGAAACATGGTTTTATAGTACCACAGGAAACAAAAAAAGAACCACCTTTTTTAAAAGATGGTTCTTTTTCAATGGTAAAGCGTGAATTAACGACGCTTTTCTGCGATTCTTGCAGACTTACCATGACGTTCACGTAAGTAGTAAAGCTTAGCACGACGTACACGACCGTGACGTAATACTTCAACCTTAGCAACACGTGGGTCGTTAACTGGGAAAGTACGTTCAACACCAACACCAGAAGCAATCTTACGAACAGTGTAAGTTGCAGCAATGCCAGCACCCTTTCTCTTAATTACGACACCTTCGAACATCTGAATACGTTCGTGAGTACCTTCAACAACGCGAACGTGAACACGAACAGTGTCACCAGCGCGGAAGTCAGGAATATCATCACGTAATTGTTCTTTAGTCAATTCTTGAATTAATGGATCCATAATTTTTTCTCCTCTTGCGGCATTCATCAACGCTACCTGCGCCAGCGGAACACCCATAACTCTTAGTGCAGCTAAATGCCAACACCTTTAATATCTTAGCAAATTCGCCGTATTAACGCAAGCTTAATCCTCTTTTTTAAATTCAGCAAGCCAGTCCCGTTCTTGAGCACTCAAATCATAATTTTCGAGCATATCTGGCCGAGCTAAATAAGTTGCTCTAAGTGCTTCTTTGTGCCGCCATTCGGCAATTTTTTGGTGGTTGCCTGAGGTCAATACTTCCGGCACCTTCAAGCCTTCAAAGTCGACCGGTCTCGTATACTGCGGATATTCAAGTAATCCATGAGAGAAACTTTCTTCAACTGGGGAAGCTGCATTACCCAAAATCCCCGGAAGCAGCCGCACTGTTGCATCAATCATACTCATGGTTGGTAATTCGCCGCCGGTTAAGACATAATCACCAATTGAAACAGTTTCATCAGCCAAATCATAAATTCGTTGGTCAAAGCCCTCATAATGACCACAAATAAAAGTTAGATTTTCTTCATTAGACCAGCGTTGAGCCGTTTGCTGGTTGAAGGTTTGGCCCTGCGGTGCAGTAATAATCACTTTACCCTTATTAGTCAGTGAATCCAATGCCTTCTTAATCGGCATAATTTGTAAGACCATTCCCGCGCCGCCGCCATACGGTGTATCATCAACGTGATGGTGCACATCACTGGTAAAATCGCGAAAATTAACTAGATTAAGTGCCCATTTACCGTCTTCTAATCCGCGCCCCAGCATTGAAGTCTGCAGTGGGGTAAACATATCTGGAAAAAGCGTTAACACGTTAATCTTCATCGCGCAGACCCTCCATTAATTCAACATAAACCTCTTTAGCAGCAATATCGACTTTTTTAACCACATCATCAATATAAGGAATTAGGTATTCCTTGCCTGATTCTTCGGTTACCTGCCAGACATCGTTAGCACCAGGAGACATAATATCGGTGATTTTCCCCAAAATTTCGCCAGTTTGATTATCTAAAACTGTGCAGCCAAGAATATCACGATAATAATAAACCCCATCGGGCAAGTCGTGTTGAGCATCTTCACTTACAACCAAGGTTTTGCCCTTTAATTTTTCAGCTTGATCGATATCGGTAACTTCCGCAAACTGAACCAGCCACGACTGCTTAAATGGCCGCCCGCTTGTGACTGTTAAGACACGGTCTTGATCGTCTTTGAGAGTTAATTTACTGCCAGCAGAAAAGCGTTCCCCGGGAAAGTCAGTTATCAAGTTAACCTTAACCTCACCCTTCAGTCCGTGTGTTGTCACAATCTGCGCTACATCATAATATTGCATTTGCCCTCCTAAATCTAAGTAAGAAAAAAGTTTGAAGCTTCTAACTTCAAACTTTCTACCTTTGCAAATTAATTATTTGCTTTGCTTTGATTCGTGCAACTTCTTCATTAAGCCAGCACCTGAAAGAAGTGATCTAACAGTGTCTGAAGGTTGTGCACCCTTCTTAAGCCATTCAAAGATTTTGTCTTCATCAAGCTTTAATTGCTTTGGTTCTGCAACTGGGTTGTAAAAACCTACTTCTTCGATGAAACGACCATCGCGTGGCATTCTTGAGTCTGCAACAACGATTCTGTAGAAAGGCTTTCTTTTAGCACCCATGCGGCGCATACGAATTTTTACTGACATAAATTAATATCCTCCTAAAACTTAACGATTAATAATATAGCATTTTTTCAAGCAGGTGTAAAGTGTTTTTACTTAACAGGTAATTATGAGTGATAACGCTTGATCTTCATGCGTTTTTTCTTGTTCTTTTTGAACTTCTTACCCATCCGCCGCATTGCCATTTTTGCCATTGGTGAGTCCATGCCTGGCAAATTGCTCATGCCCTTAAAATTACCTTTGGTAATCTTACTCATCATATCGCGAGCCTGTTTAAACTGCTTAATCATGCGGTTAACTTCAACAACTGGCCGACCAGATCCAGTTGCAATTCTTCTGCGCCGGCTGGGATTAAGCAATTCAGGGTCTTCGCGTTCCTCAGGCGTCATTGATGACACAATTGCCTTAACGTGCAGAATTTGCTTTTTATCAATATTAATATCTTTTAGCTGCGGATTGTTGGCAAGTCCCGGAATCATCTTCATGACTTGATCGAGCGGCCCCATCTTTTCAACTTGGTCAAGCTGATCGACAAAGTCGTTAAAGTCGAAGGTATTTTCCTTCATCTTCTCCGCAACTTCTTCAGCCTTTTTGGCGTCGTAATCTTCTTGGGCCTTTTCAATCAAGGTTAACATGTCGCCCATGCCCAAGATTCGCGAAGCCATCCGGTCAGGGTGGAACTGCTCAAGGTCAGTTAACTTTTCACCTTGACCAGTGAAGATAATCGGCTTACCCGTAACTGCTCTAATTGACAGTGCCGCACCACCACGGGTATCACCATCAAGCTTAGTTAGAATAATCCCAGTAATATCTAAGCGGCTGTCAAAGCCTTTGGCAACATCAGTCGCGGCTTGACCGGTCATCGCGTCAACGACCAGCAGAATATTATCAGGCTGAGAAATTTCTTTAACCTGCTCAAGTTCTTCCATTAATGGTTCGTCAATTTCCAGACGACCGGCCGTATCAATAATTACATAGTCATTTTTATTGGTTTCAGCTTGTTGTAACCCATTTTTGACGATTTGAGCAACGTCTGACTGATCTTTTTCGCTATAAACTGGAACCTTCAATTCGGCACCGATTTGTTCAAGCTGGTCAATTGCGGCCGGACGATAAATATCACCGGCAATTAACAGCGGCCGAGCTTTTTCTTTTTGCATCAGCCGATTGGCCAACTTACCAACGGTGGTTGTCTTACCAGTACCTTGCAGACCGACCATCATAATAATGGTTGGAATATGCTTGGACTTATTCAGACCAACAGCACTCTCACCCATCATCTTGGTTAATTCATCATTAACAATTTTAATGACTTGTTGGCCCGGATTTAAACTTTCCTGGACTTCCTTACCTAAGGCCTCTTCCTTGATTTTCTTGATAAAATCTTTAACGACCTTAAAGTTAACGTCGGCTTCAAGCAGTGCCAGCCGAATTTCACGGCTGGCATTATTAATGTCTTCTTCAGAAATTTTGCCCTTGCCAGTTAAATTCCGCAACGCTTTTTGAATTCGTTCACTTAAATTTTCAAAAGCCATTGAGTCATTCTCCCCTCATTTTTCCTAATAATTGCTTAATTTTAATTAATGCTTCTTCATGCTGATCCTGAGCGACCTCATCAGCGATTGCCGAGAGCTTTTGCTCTATTTCATTATAGTCTTTTTGCATGTGCAATTTTGCTTCATAATTGGTTAAAAGTTTTCGGCAGCGACGCAGATTATCATAGACTGCCTGCCGTGACACGTTGTGGTTAGCGGCAATTTCACCCAAAGATAGATCATTATAATAATAATCCTCAAAATAGCTTTGCTGGCCCTTAGTTAAGAGCTGACCATAATATGCGTATAAATCGCCCAATAATTCATTTTTAACGAGTTCGTCCATTACTTTCACCTTGAACCAGTATAGCAAAAAAGCGCCAGTTTGACGATTGCCAGCAGCAACTCTTCGCAAATTTTATTATTTTTTGATAAAAAAGCATTTACAATTATCTGGCAGTTTTTTTATGATAATTAAACTTGCACACTTAGAAGCATTTGTGTAAGCTTCTTTATATTGATTTAAGAATTCTAAGGAGAATAAAAAGTGAATTTATGGAAAAAAATTAACCGTAAGGAAGACCCGCGGGTCTATGAACAAAAAGATGGCCAGCTAGTTCGCTCGCTTACTGTGAAAGACTTTCTAGCACTGGGTGTTGGAACCATCGTTTCCACCTCCATCTTCACGCTGCCTGGGGAAGTGGCGGCGCTGCATACAGGTCCAGCTGTTGCCATTTCTTGCGTCTTAGCAGCCATTGTTGCCGGCATTGTTTCTTTTGCTTATGCGGAAATGGCGGCTGCCATGCCTTTCGCCGGCTCTGCATATTCTTGGATTAATGTTGTCTTTGGCGAAGTATGGGGCTGGATTGCCGGTTGGGCACTTTTAGCGGAATATTTTATCGCCATGTCATTTATCGGTTCGGGGATTTCGGCTAATTTTCGTGCCCTTATCGCACCCTTAGGCTTAAAATTGCCGGCTGCTTTATCTAATCCCTTTGGTGTTCATGGCGGCGTTGTCGACCTCATTTCAATTGTATCGATCTTCTTAGTTTCCCTATTAATTAGTCATGGGGTATCCGAAGCATCTCGAGTTGAGAACGCCCTTGTTGCCTTGAAGGTCTTTGCCATTCTGCTCTTCGTTATTGTTGGTATGACCGCCATTAAAAAGGCTAACTTTATGCCATTTATTCCGCATTACCGGGCAACTGCCAATGGTCCTTTTGGCGGCTGGCAGGGAATTTACGCTGGTGTATCTATGATTTTCGTATCATATTTGGGCTTTGACGCAATCGCCGCTAATTCGGCCGAAGCTAAAAATCCGGAAAAGACCATGCCCCGCGGAATTGTCGGTTCATTATTAATTGCCGTTGTCTTATTTGTCGCTGTTAGCCTCGTTCTAATTGGCGTCGTTCCTTACCAAAAGTATCTTGGTTCAGCCGAACCAGTTGGTCTTGCTCTGCGGTCAATTGGCCACGGAACAATTGCCACAATCGTGCAGACAATTGCTGTTTTTGGTATGTTTACTGCACTAATTGGTCTTTGCATGTCAAGCTCAAGATTAGTCTACTCCTTTGGCCGCGACGGCATGCTGCCAAAGAAATTGGGTAAATTAAATAATGATAAAAGACCTAACAACGCTCTCTGGACAATTACCATCATAGCAATTTTAATTAGTGCCTTCTTACCATTTTCATTCTTAACACAGCTAGTCTCAGCGGGAACACTGATTGCTTTCATGTTTGTTTCCCTGGGTATTTATCGCCTAAGACCACGTGAAGGCGTTGATATTTCTAAACCCGCATTTAAAATGCCCTGGTATCCTGTACTGCCATTCTTAGGATTTCTGGGATCGCTCATTGTCTTTATGGGACTTGATACACAGGCTAAAATTTACGCAATTATCTGGTTTATTATTGGGCTAATTATTTATTTCGCTTATGGACTAAAACATTCAACAATGAACCAAAAAAATTAACTTTCAAAAAGCGCAGCTAGACAACTTAGCTGCGTTTTTTCTTTGTTAAAAGGGTGAAATTTGACGATTAAAATATTTTGCATTAGTATTAATTATTATTTAATTTTATTATCAAAAAATAATATTATCCTATGGAGGTAATTTAGTTGAAGCTTTGGCAAACTATGAATCGTAAGGAAGATCCTAATATTTATCAAGAAAAGGATGGTCATTTGGTACGGACCTTAAAAGTCCGTGACTTCTTGGCTCTTGGTGTTGGAACAATTGTTTCCACCTCAATCTTCACATTGCCAGGAGAAGTTGCGGCACTACATACGGGACCAGCGGTGGCCATCTCTTGTGTTATTGCCTCAATTGTTGCCGGACTAGTAGCTTTTGCCTATGCCGAAATGGCAGCAGCAATGCCGTTTGCCGGTTCAGTCTATTCATGGATTAATGTCGTCTTTGGCGAATTTTGGGGCTGGATTTCTGGCTGGGCGCTTTTAGCCGAATATTTAATTGGTATGGCCTTTGTTAGTTCAGGCTTATCAGCTAACTTGCGGGCACTGATTGCCCCCTTAGGCTGGAAGTTGCCGGCAGCCTTAGCCAACCCACTAGGTGTTAATGGCGGTGTAGTTGACCTGGTAGCACTAATCGCTATCATGCTTGCCGCAATTTTAGTCAGTTTTGGGGTATCCAAGGCATCCCGTGTTGAAAATGTCTTAGTTGTTGTTAAAGTTCTGGCAATCGTACTCTTTGTTGTTGTCGGTTTAACAGCAATTAAGGCTGCTAATTTCGTGCCGTTCATCCCACATTATCGTGCAACTGCACACGGACCTTTCGGCGGCTGGCAGGGAATTTATGCCGGTGTCTCAATGATTTATATTTCTTTCTTGGGATTTGACACAATCGCCTCTAATTCTGCCGAAGCAATTAACCCGCAAAAGACCATGCCTCACGGAATTATTGGTTCCTTATTAATTGCCGTTGTCTTGTTTGTCGCTGTGAGCCTAGTGCTTGTCGGCATGGTTCCCTACCACCAATACCTTAACTCTGCCGAACCTGTCGGCTATGCTTTGCGCCAAACCGGTCATGGCGGTGTTGCAATTATTGTTCAATCCGTCGCAGTTCTAGGTATGTTTACCGCCTTAATTGGCTTATGTATGGCAAGTTCACGGCTAGTCTATTCTTTTGGTCGTGACGGCATGTTGCCAAAGAAACTGGGCAAGCTTAATCAGGACCGCCGCCCAGCAACAGCATTATGGACAGTAGCAATTATTTCCATTATTATTTCTGCTTTCATTCCTTTCGCCTTTTTAACCCAATTAGTATCTGCGGGAACATTAATTGCCTTTATGTTTGTGTCAATTGGTATTTATCGCTTACGGCCACGCGAAGGTCACGATATTGCCGATCCAGCATTTAAAATGCCGCTTTATCCGGTTTTGCCATTCCTCGCATTCCTAGGATCATTTGCGGTCTTCTTAGGTTTGGATAATCAAGCAAAGGAGTACATGCTAGTTTGGACAATAGTTGGTATCATTATCTATTACCTCTATGGCATGCACCATTCCGCAATGAACAAGCAATAACTTCAAACTAAAAAAGCCTTAACCATCACGGTTAAGGCTTTTTAATTTGCTATAAATTCTCATCCATATTAAAGGTCAACTTCGACATGTTAATTGAATCAATCATCATTTGACCCCACAATTTTTCTGATTGTTTGCGGGTATAAGCAACTGTTTCTTGGTTTGCCTTAGTCAAATAATCTGTCAATTCACTGCCGCTCTTAGCTTCAGCACCAGCAATAACATCTTCAACGCGGCGACGGAAGTATTGGTTCAAATCCTTCAAGTAGTCAGTATCCAATTGTACAAATTGTGGATAATGGCTTTCAACGATTGCAGCCAATGACTTGTAATACCACCAAGCGTCACTCATGTTGTAGTCCATTGAGGTATTGCTGTATGAAGGGTCTGTGTCGTTCATATTTGCAAAGAACGGAACAAACGGTGTAAAGGTTGGCCCACCAATACATAACCACATAATTGCGGCCTTGTCGTGGTCAACATCATTTCTAATTTGTAAAATATGCGAATTTTGCGTTCTGTTCAAACCAATTGGACGGAAACGGTGCTTTTCTTCTTCAGTACCCTTGCCAAATGGATCGTAAGGTGTGTCTTGGTAATGACTGCCTAATACAAATTCGATATCTTCACGCGTAATTTTCTTGGCTGCACGACGAATGAATGGCAAGTCACCATCAGTTGGGTCTTGTTCAATTTCTGGATTGAAGTACTTTTGACCATACCAAACACGATTAGTATTGTAATGACGGTCTTGTTCTGTATAAGTACCAAAGATGTGCCGGAAGTTCCAACCCTCATGATCGGTGTTTAAGTGATGAGCGGTCACAAACTCTTGGATGCCTTGACTCCACATAAAGTCAGCTGGGTCATTAAAATCGACTTGTTCAATCGAAACCCGGTTAGCTGCAATTGCATAAGCATCATCTGGTATTCTCTGAGCAACCCAGTGGTGACCAGTAACGATTTCCATGTACCAAACTTCGTCTTGGTCACTGAACAGAACTGAGTTACCAGCAGGTGAACCATACTTAGCAATCAATTTGCCTAAATATTCAACCCCATGCTTGGCTGAATGAATATATGGCAAAACAACGGATTGCATACAATCCTCGTCTAAACCATCTTTAACCAGTGGATCAAAGGCCAAGGCACGTTCATTACCATAGGTTGACTCCGTACAAGACATGGCAACATTCTCTTGATTAATACCACTCTCGTCATAATAGCCGCGGTGTTGGTAGTCAACGTTAGGAACAGCTGGTACAGCTTGCGCATCCTCAGGCAAGTCCATGGTAAATTTATTCAACCAAGATTTAATCTTACGTCCTTTTTCACCATGAGCAGCAGGATGAACAATAAACTTTTGCGGCGTAATTGGCCGGAAAGTATCATCGTTGCGGGCAATCATTGTTGAGCCGTCAATTGAAGCATTTTTACCAACCAAAATGGTTGTACATGCACTATATTCTTTCATAATTTTCTCCTTTTGTTTTGATTATTATACCAAATCATGGAAAAGACCAACAGCATAATTTGCTGCATCAAAGTCAGCAAGATCTTCGGGCTTCTCGCCTAAACCAACTAGTTTTACCGGCAGCTTCATTTCGTTGCGAATTGCTAAAACCACGCCACCTTTTGAAGAGCCGTCCAATTTTGTCAAAACTAAGCCTGTCAGTTTAGTCGTTTTGTCAAAGTCCTTTGCCTGCAACAAGGCATTTTGTCCCGTTGAACCATCTAAAACCAAGAGAGTTTCTGTTGGTTCATCTGGAGCTTGCTTTTTAATAATGCGCTCAATTTTTTCAAGTTCGCTCATCAAGTTTTTCTTATTCTGCAGACGGCCGGCAGTATCAACCAATAAGTAGTCCGCATGTTCCTTGATTGCTCTTGCTGTTGCATCATAAACAACCGATGCTGGGTCTGCTTGCTCTTGCCCTGTTACTACGGGAACATCAACGCGCTTGCCCCATTCAACCAGCTGCTCAACGGCACCGGCTCTAAAAGTATCAGCTGCCGCCATTAAGACTGACTTACCTTGGTCCTTAAAGCGTTTCGCAAGTTTACCAATCGTGGTTGTCTTACCGGCACCATTGACCCCGACAAAAAGATAAATGTTAGGTTGTCCGTCTTGATGTGAACGCAACTTCTCATTTTCGGCATCCCCATTCTTGTCGTAAAGGTCGACCAGCTTTTTCACGATTAATTTCTTTAAATCATCGTGAGACTTAGCCTTTTGGAGTTTGGCTTCATCTTTTAATTCAGTCGTCAATTCTTCGGCTGTTTCAAAGCCAACATCTGATTCAATCAACAATTCTTCCAAATCATCAAAGAAATCTTCATCAACTGATCTAAATTTCGCGAAAAATTGGTTCAATCTTGCACCAAAGCCCTTATTGGTCTTGGCAAGTCCCTTTTCGTACAATTCAGTCTGATCTTGTTCTTCTTGGGTTTCAGCTTCTGGCTCTGCTTCTTCACTTGCAGACATACTTGCCACAGTTGATTCACTTGGTGCAGCAGACATTGTTTGGCTTACAGAAATTGATTCTGATGCAGATTCTTTTTCAGAAATACTTTTACTTTCTGACACAGATTCATTCTTTGATTCAGATTCACTTACAGAAGTACTTGCGCTCTCTGAAATGGATACAGACTGTGACTCAACTTCACTTTCGGATGTACTTTCAGTAGCCGAACTAGATTCGGATTGTGATTCAGTTTCTTCTTCAGAAGTACTTTCACTCGCTAGTGAAACTGGCGCTACTGGTTTTTCAGTTTCACTTTCGACAATATCAGTGTCCGCGTTAGATCCTAGTTCAGAATTAGCAGTTTCATCCTGCTTTTCCAGCTCGGTCTTCGGCTCTACCTCTGCTTCTTTTTCCTTATTACCAAACAGTGATTTCTTAATTTTATCAAATAAGCCCACTCTTAGTTCACCTCATTCTTTAATTGCTTTAACGATACTGAAAAGACTTGCGAAACGCCAGACTCCTGCATAACTACACCATATAGTTGGTCAGCTCGTTCCATTGTTCCGCGACGGTGCGTTATCACAATAAATTGTGTATGCATGTCGTATTTTTCTAAAAATTGCGCAAACCGCGTCACATTTGCATCATCAAGTGCGGCTTCTACCTCATCCAAAACGCAAAACGGGACTGGCTTAACTTTCAACATCGCAAATAATAGCGTAATTGCCGTCAATGCCCGTTCACCACCAGACAACAGACTTAGGCGCTGCAGCTTTTTGCCAGGCGGCTGAGCAATGATTTCAACACCCGTTGTCAACAAGTCATCGGGATCGGTCAAGACCAGCTTGGCATTCCCGCCGCCAAACACAAGTGGGAACAGCTCCTTAAAGCTCTTGGCAACCGCCGTAAAAGTTTTACTAAAGCGACTGCCGACTTCTTGGTTCAATTCAGTCATTGACTGCTGCAAATCATCGCGCGCTTTTAACAAATCATTTTGCTGATTATTCAAAAAGTCATACCGCCTTTTAACTTCTTCGTATTCTTCAATCGACTTTAAGTTAACGGGACCAATATCTTCAAGTGACATCCGGTGCAATTTAACTTCTTTTTGCAGCTGCTTACGAGTAATCTCATCATTTTTACCTTCAGCCTGAGCCAAGGCAGCCTCATAAGTCAGCGAGTAATCCTTGTTCAAAGTTTCAAGGCGCTGGTCAATCTTACTGGCAAATTGAGCAATGTTAACTGACAGTCCCTCTTGCTCAGTTGCCGCATCCTTACGCAAATCATAATTGCGGCTGGCAACTTGGTCTAACTGGTTAATTTGTGCATCAAATTGCCCTAATTGTGAGCTCAAAACATTAAGCTGCTCTTGCAGTTCAGACTTTTGCTTAACTCCAGCCTGACTTTCCTGATGAAGCTGCTGCTTCTTCTGGTGGTCAAGCTGACCGTTATGCTCTAAGGTCGCCAACTTAGCTGTCAAAGTCTTAATTTGCTTTTGCTGGTCAGCTAATTTTGCCTGATTTGCCTGCTGCTGACTAGCAAGATTTTCTAATTTATTAGTATAAACCGCAATTTGGGGATCAAGTTCAGCTAACTTGTCCTGAACCTTTTGGTTTAAAGTTGTAAAGTTCTTAATTCGTTCCTGAAGCCGACTAATTTTAGCTTTCTGGCCAGCAATTTCAGTAACAAAATGTTCTTTTTGCTCATCAGCCTGCTTAATCTTCTCAGTTAATGCCGTAATTTGCTTGTCGCGTTCTTCTCTGCGTGATTCAAACAACTGATTGGCAGCTTTTAGCCGGTTAACTTCCTTATCCTGATTTTGATAAGAAAGCACAGCCTCGCCCAAATCACGACTAACTTCTTGCAGCTTTTGCTTAACATCAGCCAAATCTTGAGCAACTTCTTCATCTTGCTTAACCAACTCAGTTAAATCTGCCTGGTCAGTAGTCAAAGTTGTCTTTAACTCTTCAAGCTTTTGTTTGAGTTGCGTTAATTCAGCAGTTGTTTGCAGTGGCGAATTGTTCTTTTGGTTACGCACGCCACCAGTCATTGAACCGCCTGGTGAAATAATATCACCGTCTAAAGTTACAATGCGGTAGCGACCGATGCGCTGCGAAATTTTTAGGGCATTATCAATCGTATCAACAATCACCGTGCTGCCAAGAAGGTAATTAATTGCCGGACTAATATCTTGCTTACTGGAAGTCTCTACCAAATCACTGGCAATACCTTGATAACCTGCAAAAGACTGCAGACTGCGCACAGTTGAAGCCGGAATCGAATACTGCTTTAAGCCGTCAAGCGGTAAAAAGGTAGCTCGCCCAGCATGACGCTGCTTTAACTGATTAATCGCATCCCGTGCATCTGACCTAGTCACAGCAACTAAGTCTTGCACGCCGCCGCCAAGTGCTGTTGCCATTGCAGCTTCAAGCTCTGCCGGAAATGTAATCAACTCACCAATTGCGCCAATAATTCCTGGATAATCGGCAATATTATTCAAAACATTCCGAACGCCATAATAGTAACCTTCATGACGCTTGCGGATATTTTCTAGAGCTTCATACCTTGCACTGACTTGATTTAGCTGACGTGTAGTTTCACCGACGACTTGGCGTAAATTAGATAATTTTTCTTGAACGTCAGCCTGTTTAGCTGTTAATTCCGCAGCCTGCTCCTGCTTTTTGGTCCGCTTGTCTTTAAGTGATTGGCCCTCTGCTTTCAGCCTGCTCAACTCAGTCGTTGCCTTAGTTAATTCGGCCGTTACGTCATTATTTTGATAACTGCTGTCGTCACGGGTTCTCTTTAATTCAGAATTAAGATAAACAATTTCATTATTATTGGAAGTTTGATCCTGTAATAACTGAATATAATCTGAACGTAAATCATCCAATTTTTGATTAAGATCCGCGGGATTTTCATTTAATTCAGCCGTTAACTCAGCCCGCTTTTTTTGTAAGAGCTGCTGCTGATTAATTAAAGCTGTCTGTTGCCCAGCTAGCTTCTCATCATCAATCTGACGTTGAGCCACCTGCTCGTTTAAACTATTTAGTTCAGACTGATATTCCTTCTTGGTCGCTTCACTATATTGCTTACTCTGTTCCGAAACTTGCAAATTAGCATTCAAATCCGATAACTTCTTCGTCAATGCCAAGAGATCGGCTTGCACTTGCTCGCGCTGATCGCTAAGCTGCTTATACTCATTTCGCTTAGTTGTGACCGCACTCTGTGATTCTTTTACTTCACGATCAAGCTTAGAAAGCAGGACTTGATTCTCATCCGCCTTTTTTTGTATCTGTGCTTTTTGCTGGTCCAAATCGGCAATTTCAAAGGCCAAGAGAGTTTTTAATTTTTGGTCAAGACCCTGCTTTTGAAATTGGTACTCCTTGGCTAGCGAACTCTGCTCATGTAACGGCTCAATTCGCTGCTCTAATTCCTTAACCAAATCATTAATTCTAACCAAGTTATCGGTTGTTTGGTCAAGCTGTTGACTGGCAGCTTCCTTTTGCTTCTTAAAATGAAGTACGCCCGCAGCTTCTTCAAAGAGAACTCGACGCGCCTCTGGCCGTGAATTTAGGATTTGATCGACACGCCCCTGAGAAATAATCGCCAGACTATCTTGCGAAATCCCGGAGTCCAAAAAAAGTGCGCGAACATCGCGCTGTCTAACTGAATGCTTGTTAATGAGGTACTCATTATCACCAGAAAGCAAAATTCGCCTTGTAACCGTCACCTGATCGTCATCAAAGTTGAGCTGCCGATCTTGATTATCAAAAACCAGCGTCACTTCAGCGTGATTGGCACCCTTACGAAACTCACTCCCGGCAAAAATGACGTCCTTCATGTTCGAGCCACGCAGCGACTTAGCCCGTGACTCACCCATCACCCAACGAATAGCCTCAGTAATGTTACTTTTACCACTACCGTTCGGACCGACAATACCGGTGATTCCCGCACCAAATTCAATCTTTGTCTTTTCGGCGAAAGATTTAAAACCGTCAATTATTAGTTCTGTTAATGGCACAAGCTACCCCCTAGCGCTTCTTAGCCAAGGCAACCTTTGCCGCGTCTTGCTCTGCAGACTTTTTGTTGTGACCTGTACCTTGGGAGACATCTTGACCGTTAACGCGCAATTGAACCGTAAAGCGCGACGGAAGCTGCTCTTCCTTAATTACTTGATATTCGATTTTAACAGGACCATCTTGCTGTAAAAATTCCTGCAAGTCAGTCTTATAATCGCGTGATGCATCAAACTTGCCAGCATCAATCAGCGGATAAACAGTTAAATGGAGAAAATATTCAACTGCATTCATGCCTTGATCAAGGAAAAGCGCACCATTGAAGGCTTCAAACACGTCTTCAAGCAATGTCTTGCGCGAACGTGCACCAGCTTTTTCTTCACCATGACCTAAATTAATTTCTGCAGGAAAGCCAAATTTTTTGGCAAATTCCGCAAAGCCCTCAGTATCAACGATATTAGACCGCATCCGCGTTAATTCACCCTCATTTAATTCGGTAAAATGGCGGTATAAGTAATCGGAAATCGCTAGTTCCAATACCGCATCTCCCAAAAATTCCAGCTTTTCATAATCGCGCACACCATCCTGCGGATGCTCATTGGCATACGAAGAATGAGTGAATGCTTCTTCCAATAATTTAGGATTATTAAATTTAATTTTGTATTTGTCATTTAATTGATTAACAAATTTCGTGCTTACCATCTTTTCAGCCCCTTTATCCTTTGATTATACCAGTTTTTGCCCGATAAAATGAAAAAGAAAGCAATTACAACAATAAGTTATCCTTAAAAATCACAAAAAGCACGCGGCTGATACGTCCACGTGCTTTTAGCGATATTATATTAATTTTTAATTATTACGTTTACTATTTAGCAAATGCAACCCGACCCCATAGTTGGTGGCCATTATTCATTAATGATGGCTTCAATGAGTAACCAGTAAGCTTGTTGTTAACAGCATCAATCTGGTACGAATTGTCCATTGGAATTACATAAGCTTGATCGAACATGTATTGTTGCCATTCATGGAACTTCTGTACCCGATACTTGTGGTTGAAGGCTTTTTGTGAGTCCATTTCTTCGAGCAATTTGTTGTTTTCTGGAGTAACAAATCTTGTGTAGTTGGACATTGTTCCTTCACTATACAATTGCGTTTGTGACGGTTCACTAGATAAAGTCCAGCCAGCATCAAACATGTCAATTCCTGCCGCATCATGTTGAACCTTATCGTAGAACGAGTTCATTTCGGTTAAACGACCGCCAACCATCTTAACATTCAGGCCAATCTTATGCCATTGTTGAATATAGTTCTGAGTGATTGACTCTTTAATCGAACCAAGCTGCGCATTAGTTTTAGCCAAGTAGTTAATGGTTAATGGCTTGCCATTAGGTTGAACACGCCACTTACCCTTCTTCTTGTAGCCAGCCTTATCCAAAATCTCATTGGCCTTCTTTAAGTTATATGAATAGCCTTTAACATCCTTATCGAAGTAATCGCCAAATTGTGCTGGAATTAAAGTTGGTACTTGGAAGCTCAAACCTTGAGTATAACGCTTATCAACAGCATTGATGTTCATGGCATAACCAATCGCCTGACGCAATGGCTTAGTCATCTTAGGATTCTTCTCCATTACGTTCTTTGATTGCTTACCATCCCACTTACCGACTTTAAAGCCAAGGTAGTAGTAAGATAGCGGCACTGTAGCGACAAAGTTCACACCCTTGGAGTTCTTAACCTGATTCCACTGTGCGTTTACAACTCGAGTTACGTCAAACTTTTGACTCTTAATTGATTGCGAAGCTGAGTTAGGCGAAACAACTTGGTAAATAATCTTGTCTAGTTTTGGTTTACCACGCCAGTAATACTTGTTTGGTACCCAGCTGACTGATTGACCACGGACAATCTTTTGAACCTTATATGGGCCAAAGTACAGTGGCTTCTTTCTAATTTGGTCAGAGGATTGCAGCTTCTTAAATGGAACATCCTTTAAGTAGTGGTATGGTGCAGCCATTTCCCAAATATAGCCGTTACCAGCATTAGTCATACCTGGCTTCAATTCAGTACAGTGCAATACGGCTACACGACCATTTTCACCATCGGGCATTTCAATTCCTGAAATAGTCTTGGCCTTGCCTTCATGGTATTCTTTCATACCTTTAATAACATTAAATTGGCTGGAATATCTTTGTGATTGAGTGTCCTTGTTGGCGATAATTTCATAAGCGTATTCAACATCTTTAGCTGTTACTTGCTTACCATCAGACCACTTAACGCCTTTTTTAACCGTAATTGTTGCCGTGTTAGCTTTACGATCAAGTTTCAAAGTAGCTGGACCCTTATCATTGATCTTATAGTGATCGTCAGTATCAAATAATGATTCTTGACCAGGACTAGCAATATCACTATCAACTTGACTCATTGCGAGTTCTTCATTAAAAATTCCTGTAAAAGGTGTGTCTGTTTCTTCGGCAACTTTAATTGTACCACCCTGTTTAGCAGTTTTAACTGGTGCCTGTTCTGGGAATTTACTTGCAGTCTTAGTATTGTCGTCATTATTACTCTTACCACAAGCTACCAGTGTTAAGGCAGCTGCTGTTACTACTCCGATTGAGCCTAAAATTTTGTTTGTTTTCATAATAAGCTACCCTTCCTTATTATTTAATTATTTTCTCGAAACAAGTTAATAGTTAAATATTACCATGAAAAATTAAAAAATCAATATAATTATTAATATTAATTTAATAAAAAGCAAACAAAAAATCCTAAGAACTTAATCTTAGGATTTAGAGATTTATAATTACTTGGTGAAGGCAACTTTATACCATAATGGATAACCATTATTATCTTGTGATGGCTTCAATGAGTAACCAGTTATTTTATCATTAATTGCGTTAACTGAGTAATAGTTATATGTTGGCACAACATATGCTTCATCATTCATATATTTTTGCCATTCATGGAACTTCTGTACCCGATACTTGTGGTTAAAGGCCTTTTGTGAGTCCATTTCTTCCAATAATTTGTTGTTTTCTGGAGTAACAAATCTTGAGTAGTTGGACATTGTACCTTCACTATACAACTGTTGTTGTGAAGGTTCAGAAGACATTGTCCAGCCAGCCATAAACATATCTACACCTGGGTCGTCATGTTGAACCTTGTCATAGAAGGAATTAAATTCAGTTAGTCGACCACCAACTAATTTAACATTTAAACCAATCTTATTCCACTGTTGGATATAATTTTGCATAATTGGCTCTTGGGTAGCCTTACCTGACATTGCCAAGAAATGAATAATTAACGGCTTACCATTAGGTTGAACACGCCATTTACCCTTCTTCTTGTAGCCAGCCTTATCCAAAATTTCATTGGCCTTCTTGATGTTATAAGTATATCCCTTAACATCCTTATCGAAGTAATCACCAAATTGTGCTGGAATTAAAGTTGGCACTTGGAAACTCAAGCCGTGGGTATAATGCTTATAAACTGAATCAGTATTCATTGCATATGCCATCGCTTGACGCAAAGATTTATTATTCATCTTAGCATTAGGGTTCATAACATTTTTAGCCTTCTTGGCATCCCATTTACCAACCTTAAATGCTAAATAGTAATATGCTAAAGGAATTTTGGCAACAAAGTTAACATTCTTAGTATTCTTGACATCATTCCATTGATCGTTAACAACTTCTGCAATATCAAATTTGTGGCTCTTGATTGATTGCGTAACTGAAGTTGGTGCAACAACTTGGTAAATAATTTTGTCTAGTTTTGGTTTACCGCGCCAGTAATACTTGTTAGGTACCCAACTAACTGATTGGCCTCTAACTAGCTTGCCCAGCTTAAATGGTCCAAAGAATAATGGATGTTTACGAATTTGATCAGAAGATTGTAGTTTCTTAAATGGCACATTCTTTAAGTAATGATATGGAACAGCCTCTTCCCAAATATAACCATTACCACTGTTAGTCATACCTGGTTTTAATTGGGTACAGTGCAATACAACTACACGACCAGTTTCACCATCTGGCATTTCAATTCCTGAGATAGTCTTAGCCTTGCCCTCATGATATTCCTTCATACCCTTAATAATATTAAATTGGCTAGAATATCTTTGTGATTGAGTATCCTTATTGGCAATGATCTCATAAGCATATTCAATGTCCTTAGCAGTTACTTGCTTACCATCAGACCACTTAACACCCTTCTTAACCGTAATTGTTGCAGTGTTAGCTTTACGGTCTAACTTTAATGTTGCTGCTCCTGAATCATTAATTTTATAATGATCGTCGGTACCAAACAGCGATTCAGAACCTGGGCTCATGATATCAGTATCAATTTGACTCATTGTTAGTTCTGGACTAAAGACGCCAGTAAATGGGGTATCTGTTGATTCAGCAATCTTTAAAGTACCGCCTTGTTTAGCCGTTTTAACAGGAGTTGCTGCTGGGAACTTACTTGCAGTCTTGGCATTTTCGTTACTGTCATTGTTGCTCTTACCGCAAGCTACTAATGTTAAAGCAGCTGCCGTAACAACTCCAATGGAGCCTAATATTTTGTTTTTTTTCATAAACATACACCTTCTAATGTAATATCTCTCTTTCGAAACAAGCTAATAATTAAATCTTAGCATGATTTATTAAAAAATCAATAGGTTTATTAATACATGATTAAATATACTTTTAGATATTTAACAAAAGCTAACAAAAAATCCTAAGATTTTACTCTTAGGATTCTTGAAAATTATGTTTAATTATTTAACAAAACCAACTTGACCCCATAATTGGTGGCCGTTGCTATTTTGCGAAGGTCTTAGTGAATAACCCGTAATCTTGTCATTGATTGCATAAATCGTGTATGAATTATCAGTAGGAATAGTGTATGCTTGGTCATTCATGTACTCCTGCCATTCATGGAATTTTTGAACACGGTACTTATGATTGAATGACTTGGTTGAATCAATTTCAGACAATAACTTAGTATTCTCTGGCGTCACAAACCGTGAATAGTTCATCGGTGATGTTTCACCATACAAATTATTAGGTGACGGCTCACTGGCTAACCCCCAGCCAGCTTCAAACATGTCAACACTTGGATCATCATGTTGCAGCTTATCTTCAAAGGAGTTGAACTCAGTTGGTCGGCCGCCAAGTAATTTAACATTCAGACCAATTTTATGCCATTGTTGAATGTAATTCTGCTGAATTGGCTCTTTAGTAGAATCACCTTGTCTAGTCATGTAATTAATAACTAGCGGCTTACCATTAGGTTGCACCCGCCATTTACCCTTCTTCTTATATCCAGCCTTATCTAAGATTTCATTGGCCTTCTTTAAGTTGTAAGAATAGCTTTTGGCATTTTTATCAAAGTAATCGCCAAATTGTGCCGGAATTAGGGTTGGCACGCGGAAACTTAAGCCCTCAGTATAACGCTTGTCAACGGCATCAACATTCATCGCGTAACCAATTGCTTGGCGCAAGGCCTTATTATTCATCTTAGACTTCGGATCCATCACGTTCTTGTCTTTTTTGGCATCCCACTTACCAACCTTAAAGCCAAGATAATTATATTGAATTGGAATTTGGGCAACAAAATTTACATCCTTGGTATCTTTAACCTGATCCCATTGAGCATTGATTGCATTAACGACATCAAACTTGTGGTCCTTAATTGATTGTGAGGTCGAATTAGAAGAAAGGACTGAAATTACAATTTTATCCAGCTTTGGTGTGCCACGCCAGTAATACTTGTTAGGTACCCAAGTTGCTGATTCGCCGCGAACCAACTTAGCCAGCTTAAACGGACCAAAGTACATTGGGTGCTTTCTAATCTTATCTGAAGATTGCAGTTTAGCAAACGGCACATCCTTGAGATAATGATATGGTGCGGCAGTTTCCCAGAAGTAGCCATTACCACTGTTGTACATTCCTGGCTTCATTTGCTTAAAGTGCAGTACAATTTGGCGACCATTCTCACCATCTGGCATTTCAATACCTGAAATAGTCTTGGCTTGACCATTATGGTATTCCTTCATGCCCTCAATATTCTCTAATTGGCTACTGTAACGTTGTGATGCAGTCTTCTTGTTAGCTAGAATTTCATAGGAATATTCCAAATCCTTAGCAGTTACCTGCTTGCCATCAGACCACTTAACACCCTTTTTAACCGTAATTGTCGCTGTTTTATCCTGAACATCCAGCTTCAAGGTTGCGGCACCTTTATCATTAATCTTAAAATTATCATCTGTATCAAACAGGGCTTCTTCACCAGGTTCAGCAACCTGCGCGTCGGTTTGAACAGTATATAATTCATCCGAAAAAATGCCAGTAAAAGGAGTATCACTTCTAACAGCAACTTTTAAAGTACCGCCTTGTTTAGCGGTTTTCTTAGGTACTGACTCAGAAAACTTGCTGGCTGTGTTTGCACCTTGATTGCTACTGTCATTACTACCTTTACCACAAGCTACTAAGGTTAATGCAGCTGCCGTAACAACTCCAATTGAACTAAGTATTTTGGACTTTTTCATAAAATAATTACTCCTAACCATTCTATTCTCTATCTACATGTAATTGGAATAAGTTAATACATAGATTTTAGCATATCTGGATAGTATACTAAAGAATTTTATCGTGCTTTAATTTTAGTCTTATAATTGCTTAATATCTTTATATTTTAAGCAACAAAAAAAGCTTTACTTTCAAAGTAAAGCTTTTAATTAAACTAATTTTCTCGTTGACGAGCATCCCCTGCACGCTGCAAAGCACGACCAACATAGTTAATACTTAATGAAATCATTAATAACAATATTGTCGCTGGCAGCCACAGCCATGGACGGTTAACAACGTTAACTGGGTCGTTAGCAAATCCAATCAACGTACCAAGTGATGGCGTCGTTGTTGGCAGTCCATAACCAATGAAGGATAATGTTGTTTCAACACCGATGTTTCCGGCAATTGTCAATACCACGTCAATAATAATCATTGATGTAATATTTGGCAAAACTTCTCTAAACATGATCTTCAAGTCAGAAGAACCCGAAGTCTTAGAAGCTAGGACGTAATCACGTTCACGCTGTGACAAGATAAAGGCACGGAAGTAACGTGCTGTCGCTGGCCACGCAAACATTGAAATAATCCAAACCAAGCTAACTGCATTGTAGTTAGGAATAACAGTTACAAGAACAATCATGATTGGCCATTTAGGCAAAACTTGGATGAAGTCAACAATTCTCATGATAATTGAATCAATGTAGCCACCGTAATAGCCGGATACAAGTCCAACTAACAAACCAACAATTTCAACAACCGCGGTAACAGCAACCCCAATCATAATTGAGTTACGGCCACCCATCATCAGCAGCTTCAAAATGTCACGACCACCGTCATCAGTACCAAAGATGTGACCATTTTGACCCCAACCATAGTAGGCGTCAACAATGTTAATCTCTGTGACTTGTGACTTGTGTAAGAACAGCGACCCACCAAAGGTGAATAGTAAAATTAAAATGATAATAATTGCAGCAGTAAAGGCAACCTTATCATGTCTAATCTCACGCATTGCAATCTTAAATCCAGATGCAGGAGTTGGGCGTGTTTGGTCTTTTTGTGTTTTTTCTTTATTTTTAGCCATTGTACTCGCTCCTCCCTACTTAACCCGAATTCTTGGGTCAACAATACTCATAATAATATCTGAGAGCAAGTTGCCTAATAAAGTTAAAATACCAAAAATCAAAATCAAGGCAGTCAATGTCGTGTAATCACGTTGAGAAATTGAATCAAGGAAGAGTTTACCCATTCCTGGATAACTAAAGACAGATTCAACAATCATTGATCCACTAAGTAGACCAGTAATTACTGTCCCAAAGTTAGAAGCGATTGGCAATAATGAGTTACGCAAAATATGCTTGTTAAAGACAACATTTTCAGGAACACCCTTACTGTGTGCGGTCCGAACATAATCTTCAACCTTATTATCAACAATTCCTGTCCGCAGGTACTGCACGATACTGGTAGTTGTTACGACCGCAGTCAAAATTGCCGGCAGCAGCATGTGGTAGAATTGACTGCCAATTGTGCCCCAGAAGCCTGATGCATTAGCGGCAACTGACCCTGAAATTGGGAACCAGCCTAACGTGAAGCCAAACAGCCAAATAGCCAAAATGTAAAAAACAAATGGCGGTACTGCATAGGTAACGTAGTTAAAGATTTCAACTGCTTGGTCTTGCCATTCATCTTGGTGACGACCAGCAGTAATTCCCATTGGAATTGAAATTGCATAGGTAATAATAGTTGATAATAATGACAGCCAGAAGGTATTAACCGCACGGTCAGCAATTAATGAAACAACCGGCACGTGCTGGATATAACTCGTTCCTAAGTCTCCCCGGAATAAGTTGCCAACCCAGCGGCCATATTGCACTGGAATTGGATCATTCAAGCCTGCTGCCTGCTTTAAGGCTGCTAATTGTTTAGGGTCAGTATTTGGATTGATTTGTCCACTGAATGGGTCACCAGGCATCATTTTAGCCAAAACAAAGACTAAAAAGCTCAAGATAATAATTTGCGGAATCATAACCAAAAAACGTCTCAGAATTGTTTTCCACATTTTTAGTCACTCTCCTTTTCTTGATTTACTTGCTCTGGTGGCAGGGCAACAAAGTGCTTGCCAGAAACGTGTTGTAACGGATAAACACGCCCGTCTTTATCATACCAAGCACTTTGGTCATTTTGAAATTCCTGCTCAACCCGATTACGTTCCTGCTTGTGTTCCTCGCGGTGTTCAACATCAACCTTAGGAATTGCAGAAAGCAGACGCTTAGTATAAATATGGATTGGATTATTATAGATATCTTCACGGGTACCAATCTCAACTAAACGGCCACGGTGCATGATTGCCAAGTTCTCAGACATGTGCTTAACAACACCCAAATCGTGAGAAATAAACAGGTAAGCAATATTATATTGTTGTTGAATATGCTTCATAAAGTTTAAAACCTGAGCTTGAACCGACAAATCCAAAGCACTGGTAGGTTCATCCGCTACAATCAACCTTGGATTTGTCGCTACGGCACGGGCAACTCCGATTCTCTGTCTTTGACCACCGGAAAATTCATGCGGATACTTGTAAATGGCATCACTCGGCATCCCAACAATATCCAGCAATTCCTGTACGCGATCACGTTCTTGATCCGTTGTTAAGTTCTCAAAGTTACGGATTGGTTCTGCAATAATATCTTCAATTCGTTTACGGGGGTTCAAACTAGACATTGAATCCTGGAAAATCATTTGAACATCTTTATTGTAGTTCAAACGGCGTCTATTCTTAGCTTTAGTAACGTCAACGCCTTTATAAATAATTTGACCACTAGTGACAGGTTCAACCCCGACAATTGCCTTACCGGTAGTTGATTTACCAGAACCAGATTCACCAATTAGACCGTAAGTTTCACCTTCATTAATCGTGATACTAATGTCATCAACGGCGCGCACATAATCAGTAACCCTATTCCAAAAGCCACTCCGAATAGGATAGTGAACCTTTAGGTTTTTTATTTGAATAATTTCTTTAGCCATAAATTACTCCCCACTTACTGCAGCATCTTGATCTTGGAAGTGGAAGTTCTTCCAGCATGTACATCTGACCCAGTGTCCAGATTCAACTTCGTGCATCACTGGATTTTCTTCATGATCGCTTTCAGGAATCCATGGGATTCTCGGTGCAAACCGATCACCAGTCCGCCGCATATTTTGCAATGACGGAACCGTTCCTTGGATAACGTGCAAATCTTCACTCTCATCATCTGATTGTGGCATTGAGTTCAATAACGAACGTGTATATGGATGCAATGGATTATTAAAAATCGTCTTGACATCAGCTTTTTCAACAACTTGGCCGCCGTACATAACAGCAACTTCGTCAGCTGTTTCTGCAACAACACCTAAGTCGTGCGTAATCAAAATAATGCCGGAATGTGATTGCTTTTGAATATCTTCCAAAAGATCCAAAATTTGGGCCTGAATTGTTACGTCAAGAGCAGTTGTCGGCTCATCGGCAATAATGATTTCGGGCTTACATGCAACAGCCATCGCAATTACGACCCGCTGACGCAGACCACCTGATAATTCATGTGGGTACATTGAATACATTTCTTCAGGCTTAGGCATACCAACCTGATTAAACAATTCAATAACGCGTGCATGACGTTCCTTTTCATTCATATCAGTATGGTAATACAACGTTTCAGCCACCTGGTCGCCAACCCGCATTAACGGATTAAGACTTGCCAATGGATCTTGGAAAATCATTCCAATCTTGTTACCACGAATCTTATTAAACAGCGCTTCATTCAGCCCAACTAGGTTCAATTCATTATAGAGAATATCCCCAGTTACTTTTGTATTTTTATGGTCGTACAAACCAATAATACTTGCGGCAATTGTACTCTTACCACAACCAGATTCACCTACGACTGATAAAATTTCGTCACGCTTCAGAGTAATATTTATATCATCAGCAGCATCATAAAATTTCCCATGCAGACGGTATGCCGTATGCAAATGCTGGATATCTAGCAAGAGATCACTTTGTTTTTCCAAAGGTCATTTCCCCTCTCAATTTTTGTAAAATTTATTAGAGATATTTAATAAATTTATTTAATTTCTAATTATATACATCAAGCAGGCTTCATGCAAATATCAAAATCACTTTTTAGAAATTAATTTTGGTGTGCAGCTACATAACTAACGGCGTCGCCAACTGTTTTGATTTGTTCAGCGTCTTCATCAGAAATTTCGGCGCCAAATTCATCTTCCAATTGCAAAATAAATTCTACCAAATCAATGGAATCAGCGTCTAAATCACTAGTAAAGTTAGTGTCCTTGGTGATTTTATCTTTATCAACCTCAAAATTTTCGGCCAACATATCTTTAATCTTTGAAAAAATTTGCTCTTCTGTCATTCTTTTATCTCCTTGTTATTCTTAATTATACCTTAATTAATTATTCAGCAGCGGAAAATTCTGCTTTAAATTCATCAATAATTTTTTCGGACAAGATTTTATCAATCTGTTTAAGAGTGAAATAGATTGCTCGTTGATCCGAACGGCCGTGAGTTTTAACTACTGGCGCATTTACACCAAGTAAAACAGCACCACCGTATTTAGCTGTATCAAACTTGGAAATTAAGCCCTTCAATGCATTCTTAATTAATAACGCACCAACTTTTGCTTTAAGACCATTATTTAACAAGCTGTCTTTAAGCAGATGAATTAAGACACTGGAAGTACCTTCGATGTTCTTCAAAACTGCATTTCCAGTAAAACCATCGGTAGCCACAACATCGGCATTACCTTCAAGTAACTCATTGCCTTCAATATTACCAACAAAGTTCAGATCGCTGTCGAGCAAGAGTTGGTATGCGGCTTGGTGGACATCATCGCCCTTGTCGCTTTCAGCACCATTATTTAACAAGGCAACCCGCGGATTGGCAATGCCGCGAACCTTTTCTGCATAATAAACGGCCATGCGTGCCCAAGCCAAAATGTATTCGGGCTTACTCTTAGCGTTGGCACCAACATCAATCATGTTAAAGCCATCATCAGAATTTTTAACTGGTAGAGTTGGCATCAGACCCGGACGCGCAATCCCCTTAATTCTGCCAATAATAAAAATCCCGCAGGATAATAATGCCCCAGTATTACCTAAAGATAGCAATGCATCAGCCTTGCCCTCCTTAACATAACGAGCGGCCACTACCAAAGAGGAATCCTTCTTGCTGCGGATTGCCTTTACTGGTTCGTCTTCATCGTTGATAACTTCAGTTGTCGCAACTACTTCAACTCTGTCCTTATCAGAACCAACTAATTTATTAATCTGCTTGGCATTACCAAACAAAATAAACTTTGTTTCGGTTAACTCTGCCTTTGCTTGTAAAACGGCCTTCACGATTGCCTTAGGGGCATTCTCGCCGCCCATCGCATCTATTGCAATTATTCTCATTTATCTACCACAATCTTTTCTATGTTCGTTCTTGCTGCAGCTGCTTATAATCCAGCACTTCTTTTAAAGTCTGATGATCGGCAGCTTTCAATTCCGGATCCTGTTCAATCAGGGATTTTGCCATATTTTGGGCAACTACCAGCGTCTCATAATTATTAACGACATTGCCAACCTGAAATTCGGGCAACCCTGATTGGGCCTTGCCAAACAAGTCTCCTTCGCCCCGCATTTTCAAATCTTCTTCAGCTAATTCAAAACCATCAGTTGTTGAGGAAATAATCTGCATTCGGGCCTTGCCAGCGTCAGTTTTCGGATCAGCCATAAAGACACAATAACTTTGCGTCTTACCCCGACCAATTCGACCGCGCAATTGGTGCAGCTGACTAATGCCAAAACGATCAGCATTGTAAATTATCATCATATTGGCGTTAGCCACGTCAACCCCGACTTCAATTACACTCGTTGCAACCAAAATATTAATCTTACCGGCCGCAAATTCCGTCATAATCTCGTCTTTTTTAGCTCCCGGCATTTGTCCATGCAGCAGCACTACTTTCTGCTTAGGAAAATCATGGCTAAGCTTGGCATATAGCTGCTCGGCATTTTTTAAGTCAACTGCCTCAGACTCAGTAATCAGCGGTGTTACCGCATAAATCTGAAAGCCTTGCTCAAGCTGCTGGCGCATCAATTGGTAAACTTCATCCATTTGACTGCTGGTCTTCCAAGTCGAAATAATCTGTTTGCGACCAGCGGGCAGGTGGCGGATTTCCGACACCGTTGTTTCGCCATAAACAGTTAAGGCTAATGTCCGCGGAATTGGCGTTGCTGTCATTGTCAGCACATCTGGACTTGCTCCCTTATTAATCAACGCTTGCCGCTGACCAACGCCAAAGCGGTGCTGCTCATCAATAATTACTAAGCCTAGTTTTTTAAAAATTACCTTAGACTGAATTAAAGCATGTGTCCCGATCACGACATTAATTGTGCCATCGGTTAACTCGCGATAAATTTCTCGCCGTTCCAGTGTCTTGGTTGTTCCTGTCAATAAGGCAACACGAACGCCCAAAGGTCTAAGCAATTCATCAATTTTCTTGAAATGCTGCGTTGCCAAAATTTCAGTCGGCACCATTAGAGCTGCTTGAAAGCCAGCAGTCACTGCAGCGAAAATTGCATAAACTGCAACCACGGTCTTACCAGAACCAACATCTCCCTGCAGCAGTCTTTGCATCTGCTTAGTTGAATGTAAATCCGCAAAAATTTCGTTAACTACCTGCTTTTGATCGTCTGAAAGCTCAAAAGGCAATAATTCTGTCAATTTGGCAACTTCTGTCAGGTCATATTTTTTAGCAATTCCCTGATGTTTTGCATTGCCGTGAGCAAGCTGGGCTAATTCAATTTGAAAAATGAAAAATTCCCGAAAAATTGCACTTCTTTTGGCTAATTCTGCCTCGCGGCCATTCTTGGGATGGTGCATTTTGGCAACAATTACCTGGTCTGATAACAGGCGGTATTTTTGCCTAACCTCGTCAGGTACCACATCCTCAACCAGTGGCAAATAATCAGTGATTGCTAAATTAATCAGTTCAACTAATTTTTTCTGACGCAAATTCCGGTTAACTGGGTAAATTGGCGCCATGCCGCTGTCATTCTCCTTAGCAGCAATAAACTTGAAGCCCGATAGACTTTGCCGCGCTACAGTGTACTTACCGTAAACAGCAACTTCCTTGCCAACTTCAATCTTATCCTTTAACCATGGCTGATTAAAAAAATTGACCATGACAATATCATGGTCAATCCGCATTTTAAAACTAAGCCGGCTCTTTTTATAACCAAAACGGCTAACAAAAGCTTCTGTAGCTACAATGCCTTTTAACATTACCTTCTGGCCATCCATGATCTGGTCAAGAGGCATTGTTTGAAGTTCATCATAACGAAACGGAAAATAGAATAGCAGGTCATAGATACTATAGATGCCCAAACTGCCCAAGGCAGCAGCTGTCTTAGTGCCTACTCCTTTCAAATCTGTTACCGGAGCAAACAATGCTTTTGTGTTCATCTTTTATTCAACAGAAATCAAGAAATTATAAACTGGCTGACCACCATCATGAACTTCAAATTCCAGATCATCATGCTTGGCTTCTAAATTAGCTACAACTTCATCAGCCTGCTTCTTGTTAGAATCGCGGCCAAACATGATTGTAATAATTTCAGAATCTTCATCGAGCATCTTCTCAACCATGTTGACTGTCGCAGTTACTAGGTCAGGATGGTCTACTTCAATATCGCCGTCAATAATTCCAAGATAGTCATTGGCATGAACTTCAACATCGTTGATTGTTGTATCACGGTTAGCTTGCGTAACTTCACCAGAAACAACAGCTTCAAGGTCTTCGGTCATACTGTCAACGTTTTCTTCAACTGACAAGTCTGGATCAAAGGAAAGCATTGCCGTTAACCCTTGTGAAATGGTCTTGGTTGGCACAATGCCAACAGGAATATCACTGACTTCAGCAGCCTGCTTAGCAGCCATCACGATATTGCCGTTGTTTGGCAGAACGATTGCCTTTTGCGCACCAGACTTTTTAATTGCGTCAATAATATCTTGCGTTGATGGGTTCATTGTTTGACCACCAGAGATAATTCGGTTGACGCCTTCGCTTTCGAATAACTTGCGCACCCCATTACCAGAAGCAACAGCAATTACCGCAAAGTCAACACTTTCTTGTTGTTCATCACTATCATTGACAATTGTTTCGTGCTGAATTCGCATGTTATCAATCTTGATTTTGCCTAATTGACCAAACTGACTGCCGTATGCAAAAACTTCACCGGGGTGTTCAGTATGAACGTGCACCTTAGCAACTTCATCATCAGAAACAGCTAACAGTGAATCACCAATTTCAGACAAATGATTTCTAAATTCTTCAAGATTAAACGGCTTTTTATTAGGAATATCAGCAGTCAAATCAACCATGATTTCAGTACAATAGCCATTTTCAATATCTTGCGTTGATAATTGCGTCTGCACTGATTGGTGGTGCATTGCATTAATCATTTCATCCATTTCGCCTTCATCTGGTTGGTAACGATCAGCGAAGTTTTCGCCTAAGATACCTTCCAAAAAGCCTTCATAGATAAAGAGCAGGCCTTGACCACCGGAGTCAACAACACCAACTTGCTTTAAGACAGGCAACAGATCTGGTGTGGTCTTCAAAGACTTCTTTGCACCATCAACAATTGCTTCCATGACTTCTTCAACGTCATCCGTCTCATTAGCCTTATTTGCCCCTTCTTGAGCGGCTACACGTGCAACCGTCAAGATGGTTCCTTCAACAGGCTTCATGACAGCCTTATAAGCTGTTGCAACACCATTAGAAAACGCATTGGCTAATTCCTGAGCGTTTAAAGTCTTCATGCCCTGAGTTGCCTTATAGATTCCTCTAAAGAGCTGTGAAGAAATAACACCACTGTTGCCCCGCGCTCCCATGAGCATTCCTTTGGCTAAACTTTCAGTTAGATCGCCCACACTCGTACTGGGATTTTCGGCAACGACCTTTGCACCACTTTCAATAGTTAAATTCATGTTAGTACCAGTATCGCCATCGGGAACTGGGAACACATTAAGTGAGTTGACAAACTCAGCATTGCGACCCATTCGGTGAGTAGCTACCCGCACCATATCTCTAAATTTGTTACTATCTATTTCCTTTAAAACCAATATTCTAAACCTCCGACTGAGTTACTCGTCAAGTACCTTAACACTTTGAACGATCACGTTAACAGCTCTTGTATCAATTCCAAGTTGATTCTTCAAACTGAATTTAACGCTGTCTTGTACATTACGACTAACTTCAGAAATCTTCAAGCCGTAACCGACAATAATATAAACATCAACCGTAATTTCATTATCTTCTGACTTAACAACAACGCCGCGTTTATAATTCGCACGGTTCAAAATGACATCAACGCCATCACGAATTGCGTTTTTGGACGCCATTCCGACAACACCATAATTAGACGTAGCTGCGCTACCAACGACAGTTGCGATTACTCCGTTTGAAATATCAATCAATCCGTTTTTTGTTTTGATTTTAACAGCCATGTTTATCCTCCGTCTCATTGCTTCTTTTATATGAGTCTATTTTATCATAGTAAACCAAGATGAAGGCAAAATCCATTCATAAAAAATACTTTTCCGGTTGCATTACGGTAAAAGTTATGCTATCTTAAGTAAGTATGAAAACACAAATAAAGGAGGTTTAGCAAATGGCAAAAGATTATATTACAGGTAAAAAGACCACTTTTGGTAACACACGTTCTCACTCATTGAATTCAGCTCGTCGTGCTTGGAAGCCAAACCTTCAAAAAGTTCGTATTCTTGTTGATGGTAAACCAAAGCGTGTATGGGTTTCAACTAAGACTTTGAAGTCTGGTAAAGTGACTCGTGTCTAATATGCTTAAG
Organism: Lactobacillus sp. ESL0703; assembly: GCF_029433435.1. Lineage (NCBI taxonomy): Bacteria > Bacillati > Bacillota > Bacilli > Lactobacillales > Lactobacillaceae > Lactobacillus > Lactobacillus sp. ESL0703. The sequence continues at coordinate 111,059 of NZ_JAQTIB010000001.1, read as the reverse complement.
AGACTGCTAGATTAACTTCCAGCAGTTTTTTTTTATCCTAAATTAAAAAGCCAATCTTAGTATTACTAAGAATTGGCTTTTTTTGTTAAATATTTTGATAGCGGTCAATGTCTTTGGCCTGGATAACAGCAACTGTCCCCTTGGTAAAAGATAAATTAAATGAATCTGCCTGCGATAAAAATTCATTGGAACCAAACGATACAGGATAAGAATTATTATAATCAGCCAAGTTGTATTTGGCATTAGCAATCTTAAGTTGCGCCACTGCTGTTAATGGTGCAACGCCAAAATAGGTATAGCCCTTTTGCCGCGGGACTACATGCTTGCCAGGATTATAAAAATTAATCAGGTTTTGTCGGTCTAAAATTTGAACTTGCTCTGCAAACTGGTTAACTGCTGGATTCAGCAGCATTAATAAATTTACAAGAAAATGATCGATTCGCCCGCCAGTCGCACCTAACAGGGTTAGCTTCTCAACCTGATAATCATTGAAGACATCTCTAATCATTAATTCTGTATCAGTAAAATCTTTTTCGGGAACCGAATAACGCACATCTGGCACATCACAGGCAATCTTAGTTAATTCCTGTCTTTTTAAGGAATCAAAATCACCAACTGCTAAATCAGGTGTAAAGCCTAACTGTTCAAGCAGAATACTGCCGCGATCAACACCGATTAACAGATCCCCTTGTTCTTGAGCTGTTGACAAAATCTGTTCAATCTCCTGCGGCCATTCTGCTTCTGGACCACCCAGTAACGCAACCGCCCTCATCGTAAAGCCTCCGTCAATTCCGCAACTTGTTTAGCAATCTGGCCCTTGCCAAACAAATACGAACCAGCAACAAAAACACTTGCCCCAGCAGCTTGGGCAACTTTTGCTGTTTCAGCATTAATACCACCATCAACTTCAATTGGCAGCTGACCTTGCAATAATTCGTTAGTCTCTTTAATTTTAGCGGTCATTTCAGGTATAAATTTTTGACCGCCAAAGCCAGGGTAGACCGTCATTAGTAATACTTGGGCAAGCTTGGGCGCAAACTCAGACAAAACGGCAGCTGGTGTATCAGGACTAAGGACTAGTCCAGCCTTAACATGGTGGTCATTCAAATAAGTAAGCCACTTAGTTAATTCTGCTTCAGACATGGCTTCATAATGAAGCTCAACTATATCAGCTCCAGCTTCGACAAAGGCCGGAACAAGCACTTCCGGATTGTCACTCATCAGGTGAACTTCTGCAGTAATATCAGGAAATTCGCGCTTAAAGTCGCTCACCAATTGTGGTCCAAAAGATAAATTCGGCACAAAATGACCATCCATAATATCAATATGAAAGCGACTAATTCCCGCAGCAACCGCTGCTGTTATCTCACTTTTTAGGTTTAAATTGTCGGCATTTAAAATCGAGGGGGCAATTAACATTCTTTCTCCTTATTTCAAATATTCTGGCATGCGGCCATTGGCAATTTCATTGCGCATTAACAAATAATCATCATAGCGGCTCTGGCGAATCTTGCCTTCCTGTACAAGCTCTTTAACCGCACAGCGAGGCTCTTTAAGGTGTTGACAACCACGAAACTTACAATTGACGCTAGCCTTTTTAAATTCGCTAAAATAATTGCAGAGTTCATTCAGCTTTATCGGTGTGAAGTCAATCGCAGAAAAGCCTGGCGTATCAGCTAAAAAGCCCTCACCTAGACTAAATAATTGCACCGTTCTTGTCGTATGCTTACCACGGTTTAAACTGGTTGAAATTGCGGCAGTTTCTTGCTTTAAATCCTTTTTTAGATGATTAATCAAGGTTGACTTACCGGCACCTGACTGCCCCGCCAGTGTCCAAATCTGGTCTTGGGTGATTGCCTTAGGCAACTCAGCAGCTAGCTTAGCCCAATCATCATAAACCGGATAACCAATTGAAGCATAATAATCAAGCTCATGGCGAATTTCTTGCAGCTTATCGGCAGCAAGAATATCACTTTTAGACAAGTAAATACTGACTGCAACCTTTTGCCACGAAAAGAACGTCAAATACCGATCGAGCAGCTGCAGAGAAAAGTCCGGCTCAACAGCAGACACAACTAGCAGAACGTGACTTACATTTGCCAAAGCTGGACGCCCAATCAGATTTTGCCGCGGCATAATTGCAACCAAATAACTGGTGCCTTGCTCATCAATCTGAACTTGAACATGATCGCCAACAGTTGGCTTTTCCTTATTTTTGCGAAAAACGCCACGTGCTCTTGTGCGCACAATTCCGGATTCTGTCTGCACGTCGTAAAAGCCAGCAATCAGACCCATAACAATTCCTTCGACTTGCTTAGTCATTTATTTCACCTTTTCATTTAATACGGTTTGACCATCACGCACGACCCGCAAGCTCCCAGTACCGTCTTTTAGCGAAAACGGAATTGAAAAGTTAGTATTGCGCTTAATATACAAGTCGCGATAAATATCACTCAGAGAATGATTATCATCAGAAACGTAAATTTGAACGTGATTGCCGTGACTGCCAGTGGTATTTTCAGAATCATAGTTAACGGTAAACGTCTTAATCGTTGACGAATCTTTTTCTTCCTTTGGTCCCTCTGACAGGCTCACTGTAACCGTGCTATTACGCAATACTTGCGTCCCAGCAGCCGGACTCATCGAAATAATTCTTCCCTTTTTAACTTTATCAGAATACGTTGAGGTTACTTGCAAAGTCAAACCATACTTATGGGCATATTCCTGCGCTTCTTTTAGCGTATAATTCTTCAAATTCCCCAGCTTAATCGAATCACGCTTAATGCCGTCATCGCGGCCCTTAGATACCACCAAGGTCACTGTTGTCTGGCTTGGCTTAACTTCGACATCAGCAGCAATGCTTTGACTAATTACGTGATCGGGCGGTACATTAGGCGAATACTGACTGTCTTTGATAACGTCAAAGCCCAGTTTTTGCAGTTTAAAAACTGCAGTATCATAGTCTTCACCCGTTACATCAGGCACCCGCACCATCCCGGCACCATCGGAAACATAGAGGTCGACTGCACGCCCCTTTTTGCTTTGCGAGCCAGCAGGCGGTGAAGTTTCGATTATTCGGCCCCGATTAATACTGTCAGAACTTTTATGTTTAACATGACCGACCTTTAAGCCAACTTTTTCCAGTTGGACGCGTGCGCTTTTTTCGGTTAAATTAGTCACATCTGGAATGCGAACATCTTCATGACTATTAAGAGCCAACAATAATAAGCCAACAACTACTACTGCAGCTATGGCAATAAACAGCCACCACCACTTATTTTGGCGTAAATTAGCTAGTAGATCGCCTTTTTTAGTTGGCTGCTTCTCCGGCTCTTGATCTGTAGCTTGAGTTTGTGTAGCCCCTAATTTTCGACTTGGCTTAAAATTAGGCAACACGATAGTTTCGTCGTTGTTCAGGCCATGATTGGGGACAAAAATCTTCTCATCTTCACGGCTGGGATCAAGACTAGTATCCAAGTCTGCCTTCATCTCTTTGGCAGTGCTGTAGCGATCGCGCGGATCCTTAGCAGTTGCCTTCAAGACCACATTTTCTAATGCTTGGGGAACCTTAGGGTCTTTGGCTTTAATTGATGGAATTGGTTCTTGAGCATGCTTTAAGGCAATGGCAACAGCGGTATCACCGTTAAAGGGCACTGTCCCAGTAATCAATTCATAAAGGATAATCCCTAGCGAATAGATGTCAGACTGCTTGGTTACCAGGCCTCCGCGCGTTTGCTCTGGGGACATATAATGAACTGAGCCGATTGCAGAGTTGGTCTGGGTAATAGAATTTTGATTCAAAGCGACCGCAATGCCAAAGTCGGCAATCTTAATATTGCCGCGCTTATCCATCAGAATATTCTGCGGCTTTAGATCGCGATGAATAACATTATGCTTGTGAGCCAGGGTCATGGCACTCAATATTTGGTCCATAATCCGAATTACATCATGCAAATCAAGCGGGGAATTTTGCCGGATGTACTCTTTTAAATCCGGCCCCGAGACATATTCCATTACCATATAAGGCAGGCCATGATCGGTACCCACATCAAGCACCATGACGATATTCGGGTGACTTAACTCACTCGTAGCTAATGCCTCACGCTGAAATCGCGCTAGAGTTTGCGGCTCACGCTGCAGGTCCATTCGCAAAATTTTAACTGCGACTTTTCGCTGCAAAATAATATCTTCAGCTAAGTAAACATTAGCCATCCCGCCTTCGCCCAGTGTGTCAATAATTCGATAGCGGTCGCCTAACAAATACCCCTTATCAATCACTGCTTGTCACCGCCCTCATTAACGACAAGACAGACTGTAATATTGTCGCCGCCGCCTAAACGGTTAGCTTCATTGATTAACTTACGGCAACGCTCCTTTAAGGACAATTCTTTAGTCGCCAAAATTTGTTGGATCTGGGGGTCACTTAAGGAATTGGTTAACCCATCTGTACACAGCAAAATCACGTCATTATCATGCAGTTCTATTTGCTTAAATTCCGGTTCAATCGTGCTGGAAACACCAAGTGCTTGAGTGATGATATTTTTTTGAGGGTGGTGCTTTGCCTGCTGCCTGGTAATTTGTCCCATTTTGACAAGTTCATTAACCAGCGAATGATCTTCAACTAATTGGCTAAACTTCTCTCCAGTATAACTATAGGCACGCGAATCACCCAAATGCGCAATCAGCGCTTCTTCAGCAAAAACAACCGCCAAAACAATTGTCGTCCCCATCCCATTGAGATCGGGAAAACGATCAGCGGTTTTTAAGATTGTTTCGTTTTCAGAATTAAGCTGCACATCAAGCCATTTACGGGCACTTTCGCAGTCTGTAAAATCAGTTGTGCTAAAGCTGTGACCCAAATGGCTAACGGCCATCGTGGACGCAACGTCTCCCCCTTGGTGACCGCCCATGCCGTCACAGACGATTGCCATAGTTGCGCCACTTTTATTTTGAAAAACTCGTACAAAATCTTGATTACTTTTTCGTATTCGACCAATACTTGAAGCGTATGCTGTTTTAATCAAAACTCTAACCTCGCATTACAAATTTAGCAATGAAAAAGCCGTCACTGCCGTAACTATCAGGTAAAATCTTAAGCATCCCTTCAGGTGCATCAATTTCGCCCGCCTTAAATGCCTGCAATTCAAATTCAGGATGCTGCTTTAAAAATTCCTTGACGACTGCTTCATCTTCTTCAACAGCAATTGTACAAGTGGAATAAACAAGTTCACCGGCTGCTTGCACCAAACCACTTAAATGATCTAGTAGTGCCAGCTGCACCTTTTGCAAGTTAGTCAAATCACTCAAACTCTTAGTATAACGAATTTCGGGCTTACGCCGCAAAAGACCTAGGCCTGAACATGGCGCATCAACCAAAATCTTGGCAAATTGTCCTTGTTCAAAAACTTGGTCAGCCTTGCGTGCATCCATTGCCTTGGTAATAACCTGATCTTTGACATTCATCCGGTCGGCATTTTGCTTAACCAACCGCAACTTGTTTTCATGAATATCGAGCGCCGTCACATGACCGGTCGTTAAATGCTCTGCAATCTGAACGGTTTTGCCGCCAGGAGCACTACAGGCATCTAAGACTTCCTCTTCTCCTGTAAAATTGAAAGCACTTACCGCTAAACTAGCAGCTTCATCTTGAATTGTCAATTTACCATCTTTAAATAATGAAGTTTCACTAACGCCGCCGCAAGCTAAAACCAACTCATCAGTTGCAATAGCTGATTTTTCTGACTCAAAGCCTAATTCTGCCAATTTCTTAACTACTTCTTCAAAATCAGCTGCGCGCGCCACACGCACCGTGTTTTGGGCTGGCAAATTGATGCTGGTCAAAATACTGCTTGTGCGTTCAATTCCCCAGTTAGTAATTAAATATTGAACTAGCCATTCGGGCACACTTTCTTTCACACTTAGATATTGAACTGTATCCTGCTCATCTGGCAATACTGGTCCACGGCGAATTAAGGCATGCAAAATACCATTAACGATTTTAAAGCCAGTTGAATGGGGCTTACCGAATTGCTTAGCCAAGAGATTAGCCTCATTAACTGCAGCCCGATTAGGCACCTTATCCAGAAATAAAATCTGGTAGGCTGACATTAATAATAATGGCAGCAGATAATCTTCTTTAAGCTTAGTTTTAACTAAGTCATGCAGCTGGTATTCTAGGTAAATTTTATACTGAATTGTCCCATAAACTAACCTAGTACAAAAATTACGGTCAGCCTGACTAAGTTGCGAATGCTGCAGACTATTATTCAAGCTGATGTTTGAGTATGAGCCATCGCGCAAAACGCGAATTAGGGTTTCTAGCGCAACTGCTCGCGCACTTTTAGTCGTCGACAATTTTTTCTCCTACCGTATACTTACTGCCTTGACCGTTTAAAAAGTTGTTAACGGTCATTTTCTTTTTGCCTGCTGGTTGGACTTCAATTAAGTTAAGCACAGTGCCTTCCGCAAAGCTAATCGCAAACCGGCCGTCCTTAGCAACTAGCTTACCAGCTGCTAGATCTGTTGTTTCTTGACTAACCTCTGCCTGCCAGACCTTTAGACGTTGGCCGGCAACTGACAGATAAGCTCCGGGATCAGGATTAAGTCCGCGAATTAAATTGTTCGCCTGCGTTGCTGTCTGCGTTAATTTGATTTGCTCCTGCTGCTTTTGAATATTAGGTGAAAAGACAACCTTGCTAGCATCCTGCGGCGTCTTTTGGTCTGGATTGGCAATAATTTGCGGCAAAGTTGCCAGCAACAAATCACGACCTAATAATGATAACTTCGCGAACACGCTGCCAGTGGTGTCTTCTGGTTCAATTTTCAATGCCTTTTGCGCATAAATATCGCCAGCATCCATTTGCTTAACCATTTCCATAATCGTAATTCCAGTTTCAGAATCACCATTGATTAGCGAATATTGAATTGGCGCACCACCGCGGTATTTTGGCAATAAGGAGCCGTGGACATTAACCGCTGCAATTTTAACTGATTCTAAAAACTTGCTCGGCAAAAATTGCCCATAGGCAGCCGTAATAATTAGGTCAGCATGCAAAGCAATTAATTCCGCTACTTCTGGTGAACCCGACAATTTAACTGGTTGAAAAATAGGCAGGTTAAGTTCCTCTGCAGCCACCTTAACTGGAGTCGGGGTAATCTTTTGCTTACGTCCAACCTTCTTGTCAGGCTGCGTAACAACCGCCTGAATATCGTAATTATTGTCTACCAATGCCCGTAAAATCGGCACTGCAAAATCGGGCGTCCCCATAAAAATAACTGATGTCATTGCGATTCTCCTTTACATAATTCGCTCAGGCTCGTTGTCGATATACACATTTAAGCCGTACTTTTTTACTTCCTGTGCTGAGTCCTGAATTTGGTGTAATAAATTATTTAAGTTAGCTTCTTTTTTATATTTTACCAGTATTTGATAATAATATTGGTTTTTTAGGCGAGAAATTGCACTCGGGGTTGGACCCAAGACAATTGTTGCCGGATGCAAATTAGCCTGCAGCCGGCGTTTAATCTTAAATGCCTCCCGAGCCGCATTTTGTTCTTTTTTGGCTGCAACCGAAATTAAAACGGTGTAAAAATACGGCGGATAGTTGCCGGCATGCCGCATCTGCATTTCGTAGGCATAAAAGCGTTCATAATCCTGCGTTTGTGCCAGCGCAATTGCATAGTGATCCGGATTAAAGGTCTGAATCATCACTTCACCCTTTTTTTCAGCCCGGCCGGCCCGGCCAGCAACCTGCGTTAACAATTCAAATGTGCGCTCAGAGGCATTATAATCCGGCAGCCAAAGCCCAGTATCGGCATTGACCACCCCAACTAGTGTAACATTAGGAAAGTCTAACCCCTTGGCAATCATTTGGGTACCCAGCAGGATATCTGCCTTATGCTCGCCAAATGAATCCAAAATCCGCTTAAATGCCCCCTTGCGCCGCGTTGTATCAACGTCCATCCGCAAAATTCTTGCTCCCGGCAATAATTCGTTCAATTCTTCCTGAACCTTTTGCGTGCCTGTACCCAAAAAACGAATCTTAGTACTCTGACAGTTAGGACATTTTGTCGGGATTTGTATTGTATAACCACAATAATGACACTGCATTTGTCCAGTATCCTTGTGCATTGTCAGCGACAAGTCACAATTAGGACATTTCATAACGTAACCACATTCGCGGCATAGCATAAAATTGGCAAAACCGCGCCGGTTAAGCATTAAAATAACTTGTTCCTTCTTAGCAAGCCTAGCCTTGATTGCATCAACCAATTCCACAGTCAGATCTAATTGCCCACCAGCAAAGTCAGCCTGCTTCAAGTCAATTAACTTAACTTCAGGCAAGTTTTTTTGATTAGCTCTCTTAGTCAATTTTAGTAATTGATAAACGCCCTTTTGTGCACGTGCACGGCTGTCAAGTGACGGCGTGGCACTGCCCAGTACCAACGGACAAGAATTGTACTTACTGCGCCAAATAGCAACATCACGGGCATGGTAGCGGGGATTATCCTCCTGCTTGTATGAAGATTCATGCTCTTCGTCAATGACGATTAAGCCAATATTAGTTAGGGGCGCAAACACGGCACTGCGGGCACCAACAACCACGCGAACCTCGCCGCGGCGAATTCGCCGCCACTCATCATACAGTTCGCCTTCAGACAAGCCACTGTGCAATACCGCTACTTGTTCGCCAAAGCGGTCTTTAACTTGCGTCACCATCTGCGGCGTTAACGAAATTTCTGGCACCAACATTAGCGCATTTTTACCACTAGCTAACGTCTGACTGATTGCATGCAAATAAACCTCAGTCTTGCCACTGCCAGTGATACCCTCAAGTAAAAAAGTCTGCGGCTTAGCCGTTTGGATGGTCGGCACAATCTGGTCTAGTGCAGCTTGTTGCTCATCATTCAAGTTAATTTTATGATGCTTGTCGCTCGTAGTAACATCGGCTAATGGATCACGATAAACTTCTACAGGCTCCTTTTTAAGCCAGCCTTTTTTGACAGCACTAGTCAATGTTGCCGTATTAACTCGTGCCGCCTGCTCTAGCTGCTGCTGTAACATCGGAAAGGCAGAATAATTCTCAATTATTGCCATTAATAGCTGCTTTTGCTTAATTGCATTTTGCCGTAATGATTCGTAAAGATCAATGTAGTCTTTTTTAGATAACGGCAACGCATATTGGTTCTGCGTTTTAACCTTAGCCCGATTTTCTACCACATATTCAATCTTAGCGTCATCACTACGCAATAATTTACGAATAGCGGCAATTTCTTTTGGAGCAGTAATCTTAGTTAAATCTATCGGTTCGCCTTGAAAAAAGGGCATTGCCTTGGCTTTAGCAGTTACTGGTACTAAAATTTTGCGATAATTTGCGCGCATCACTCGGGGCAACATCGCTTTTAAAATCGTAATGCGATACGAAAAAATCCGGTCTGCCAGTGCCTTGGATAATGATACTAATTCTGGAGTCAGCGGCGGCATTTCATCGACAACTAGCAAAAGGTCCTTTAATTTTCCTTGAAACTGGCTATTCTTAGTCAAGCCAACCACAAAGCCCTGCAATTTACGTGGACCAAACGGCACAAAAACTCGTGAGCCAACTTCAACATCACCAACGTCATCTGGAATATGATATTCAAAAATCCGATCAGTTTGTTTGGCTGCAATATCTACAATTACTTGCGCAATCATTTAATCACCTTGAAAAAAATGACCTCCATCACTTGCGGATGAAGGTCATAAAATTTAACCAACTTATTGATTAACCTCGCGATGTTCGGGATCAACGGTAACTTTACCGGCTTCGATTTCTTCCAGCGCCTTACCGACAGCCTTTTGCGACTTGTAGCTCTTCAATGCTTCAGGATCGCCAGCCTCTAATTCGTGTGCTCTCTTTGCTGCCAGCACTGATAACGAATAACGCGAATCAACGCGTGCTAATAATTTGTCAATTGATGGATATGTAACTCTCATAAATTAGTCCTCCCTGACCATTTTCCGGTAAGTATCAATTACCCGTTTAACGCTAACATGCTCGGCATCAACAATTGCCTTGATATGATGAACAGCATTTGCCACTTGATCGTTGACAACTGCATAATCATAATCCTGCATTACCAAGATTTCCTGTCTGGCTTGCTTAATGCGCCCCATAATAACGTCTTCTGATTCTGTACCGCGATTTTCCAAACGTTCATGCAAAGTGTGCAGATCCGGTGGTGTTAAGAAAATAAAGACACCATCCGGCATTTTTTCACGCACTTTTCGTGCCCCATTAACGTCAATCTCTAACAAAACATCTTTTCCCTGCTCCAGCATTTCTTCAACCGGTGCAAGAGGTGTCCCATAATAATGGTTCACATATCTATTATATTCTAGAAGTTCGCCATGGTTAATAGCTTGCTTAAAACGTTCTTCTGAAACAAAAAAATAATCTTTGCCATTAACTTCGCCCGGCCGCGGCTTGCGCGTTGTCATTGACACCGAATATTCAAACGGAAAAACTTTATTCTCAACTATTGCACTTTTAACGGTTCCTTTACCAACTCCAGAAGGACCCGAAAGGACAAGTAACAAACCCTTATCTGCCATGCCATACTCCCCTATAAAAAGCTATTAAGTCTATTTAAAACTAAATGTAACAGTTTTTCAAGTTAATAAGTTTTTCACGCAAATTTAGACCAAACACTTGTTTCCTTAAACAGATGTTCGTATAATGTGATTATCAAACTAATGTTCGCCAGTTTTGAGGGGTACTTTATGAAAAACTCACTTAAAAAAATTTACCACTATCTATTTACCTATGACGATGACAGACTGAGCATTTATAGCCAAGCATATCGCCATATTTTAACATCATTAAATTTCGCGCTACTTCACCGCGATTTCGTTATGCTGACTTACCCAAATGACACCAGCGAAATCGGCCAGATTGTCAAACGCCTTTCTACTGGACGCTTTGTTTTACGTTCTAGTGACCAGAAGGTGTTAAAAATAATTGACGTCAGTAATATTTTTCGGGTAGATTTAGCCTAAATTAAAGTACAAAAAAGCTCAAGGATAATTAATTCTTGAGCTTTTATTTATTAAACTTTTGCAAACACTTCGCAGACAACTGGCGTTTCTTCATTAAAAGTCCAATGATTTTGCTTGCATTCCTTAATAAAGAAATCAACATTAGCCTTACGCCAATATGCATAGGTTCGATCGCCTTCACCCTCATGATAAGCATGTTCTTGCGATACCTGCTTAAAGGGCATTATTTCGCAGACCTTATTTTGAATAACACAAACCGGCTTTCCAGATCCATTCAGAATAATACAGTATTTACCAACTTTTGCCAGGCTATTACTTGGATCATAAAGGCTAGTTGTCGCCGTTTTTATTCCCCGATTAACTAAATCCGCTAGCTCGTCAGCCATTTGTTCGGTATCGCCAAAGGCAAAGGCCTCATCCAATTCGCTGGGGTCAATTTTATTTTTTATACAAAATTCATCCCAATATTGTTCTACTTGTTCATTCATTTTTTCACCAAATAATCTACTTCGCTCGTGATTTTGAACCCCGCATTCTGATAGACATGAATTGCCGCTAAATTACTACAATCAACTTCGATCGAAAAATCCCGGCTGCCCTGCTTGTGCAAAATTGCCATCATTTGCTTAATAAAGAAAGTCGCAAAGCCGCGGCCACGAAAACTTTCTGCAATAAATAAGCCAAAGAAATAATCGGTTTGGCCACAATCGACGCCGCAATAACCGACAATCTTGTCTTGATAGAGCAAGACAAAGCTTAAGCCAGTTGGATCTTGCAACCCCTGAACCAAATAATTCATTGTTGTCGTCAGCGGTTCTTCAAAAGACGCACTATAACTTTTAGCAACTTCGGCAACATCAGCTTCTGTCATTTGCCGCACAGTCAGTCCTTGAAGGGGCAGAACATCAATTGCCTTGCTTGTCTTCATAAAATATTCAGAATCAGTAATCGTTAAAGCAGTATTCTTTAAAAAATCTGGATTCTGCTGTAAAAAGATTTTTTCAGAGACAAAACTATATTGAGAATAGCCATACTTTTGGGAAATTCTAACCGCATGTTCAAACATTTCAGTAGCAATACCCTGCCTGCGCAAAGTAGGAGCAACAATCATGCTCAACTCGACTTCACTGCCTGGTTCTTCATCGGCATACAGCATGGTTAAGCCAACTAGCCGCTGGTCACGATATGCAAGCACAAAGGCCGGCATTTGTGAAAAATAATTATATCTATTGCTCAAATAAGGTTCTTTAGCTGTGTGGTCAAACTGCTGACTTGCGGCAATTAACTCGTGCGCTCTTTTAAGTTCACTATTAGTTAGGGCTATCTTTTCAACAATCATTATTTCTTTTTAAAACTCTTCATTAAATCTTCAGCGTTTTGCTTAGCTGCTTCTGTGACATCACTGCCGGCCATCATTTCTGCAATCGCAGTGATTGTTTCCTCTTGGGTCAATGGACCAATTTGCGTGTAAGTAGCGCCATCCTTAACTTGTTTAGCCACCAAGTATTTCTGGTCACCAGCAGCCGCCACTTGCGGCGAGTGCGTAATCGCAATTACCTGCTTATTCTCGCCAATTGAATGCATTTTTGCACCAATTGCCGCCGATACTCGCCCAGAAACACCGGTATCAATTTCATCAAAAATCATTGTCCCAACTGGTTCTACTCGGCTAAAAATTGCTTTCAATGCCAAAATCAGCCGTGACTGCTCACCACCAGAAACAATTTTAACCAGCGGCATTAAATCTTCGCCCGGATTTGGCGCAATTAAGAAGACAATCTCATCGGTACCCTTGCTGGTAAAAGTTGTCGTACTCGAAAAGTCAATGGCAAAGCGCGCCTTTGCCATATACAGGTCAGCTAATTCCTGCTTGATTTTTTCTTCAAGACTGCGGGCAACTTGTTCACGGGTATCGTGCAAACCGCGAGCTTCTTGCGTCAGCTTTTCTTCAATTTCGGCAACCTGCTTCTGCAGTTCTTCTTCGTCAAGGCCACCAGTTTCATATTGCCCCAATTCTTTTTGCACTTTTGTATAAAACGCAAAAACATCTTCAAGATCTGGGCCATACTTTTTCTTGAGCGAATTCAAGGTATCTAACCGGCTAGAAACATACTGGTAACGTTCCTCATCAAAGTCCATTTCATCTAGGACATTCGATAATTCTCCGCGGGCATCGCTTAAAGCATACACACCGTCATCAATTGTCTTGGCAATATCCTTAAACTTAGAGCCATATTCGCTTAATTCATTAGCCGCATTTTGCGCATCACCAATAAGTGTTTCAATGCCGTGTTCATCGTCATCATATAATTGCATCAAATAATTGGCTGTATCCACAATTTTTTGATAATTATTCAGCTCATTAAATTCTTCTTCAAGCTGTTCATCTTCATGCGGATCAGTCAAATTAGCCGCAGCTAATTCATCATTTTGAAATTTTAAAATATCTTGTTTCTGCGCCAATTCTTGAGCATCTTTACGCAAATGATTGAGGCGCGAAGTTAAAGTTTGCCACGTGGCAAAATCTTCTTGATAAGCTGCTAAAGCTGTCTTAAAACTTGCGGGTGCGTAATTGTCAACTAAGTCAATTTGACGATCCTGATCCATTAATATCTGCTGGTCATTCTGACCATGAATATCAACTAGATAATTGCCTAGTTCACGCAAAACATTAATCGTTGTCAACTGGCCATTAATACGGACAACATTACGGCCTTTAACAGCCAATTCACGACTAATAATCAATTGACCATCAGAATCCGGCAGGCCATATTTTTCACACAACTTAGTGATTTTATTAGTACCCTGGTTAACCTCAAATAAGCCCGTCACAACGGCTTTTTTTTCACCACTGCGGACCATTTCTTTTTGACCGCGGCCACCCATCAGCAGCGATACAGCATCAATAATAATTGATTTACCGGCACCAGTTTCACCAATCAGCACCGTCATATTTTCTTGAAAGCGAACCTTCAACGCCTTAATAATAGCGAAGTTCTTAATATCCAGCTCAACTAACATTATTTACTCCTAAAGCTCATGAACCGCGCGTTCTACAACCTCTTCTGGCGTACCTGACCATAATCTTTGGCCACCACTTTGTTCCTCTTTTTGTAAATGAATTAAAAATTCAATGTTGCCCTTACCGCCCTTAATTGGCGAATAATCAACATCAAGAACGTTGAAGCCAACTTTCAGTGCTTGTTCAATCGTATGCTCAATAACAGCGCAATGAATCGCATGGTCGTGCACAATGCCATGTTTACCCACATTTTCGGGACCAGCTTCAAATTGAGGCTTAATTAGACAGACTGCATCACAGCCATCCTTTAAAATGTCAAACATCGGCGGCATAATTAAATCCAGCGAAATAAAGGAAACATCGGTCATCGCGAAGTCAGGCAGTCCTTGGGTAAAATCTTCTGGCTTACTGTAACGGAAGTTTTGCTTTTCCATGACGACAACACGGTCATCATCCCGCAACTGCCACGCCAATTGGTTATAACCCACATCAAGTGCATACACCATTTGGGCACCATTTTGCAGTGCCACATCGGTAAAGCCACCAGTTGACGCACCAATATCCAAACAAATTTTATCTGTTAAATTAATCTGAAAAGACTTCAGGGCTTTTTCTAATTTAAAGCCGCCGCGTGAGACGTACTTTTTGCCGTCATCCTTAATGTAAAACTGTTCGTCTTCGGGAAAGCTAGTCCCACTCTTATCAATTCGTTGGTGATTATGGTCGGACACTAGTCCCGCCATAATTGCTCGTTGCGCCTGCGTTCTTGAATGAAAAAGTCCCTGCTCAGCCAATAAAATATCTGCTCTTTTTTTCGTCATTTACAGCACCTTTTGGTATAAATCAAGAAAGCCGGCTAAAACATCACCATTCAGTCCGGTTAAGCTAGTTTGAGCATGCTCAATTAAACCGACTAATTCTTGCCGGCTTTGCTTAATTCCAAGCAAGGTCAAAGTGTTGTTTTTGCCTTCTTCTTGATCCTTGTGTGTTGCCTTGCCGGCTTCCTCGCTTGTCTCAACAACATCAACTAAGTCATCATAAATTTGGTATGAACGGCCAAAATCATGCGCAAAGGTTAACAGCTGCTCTTTTTTGTCAGAAGCTGCTTTGGCATATGTGGCAGCCATTTCAACGCAAGCCAAAATAAGGCAGCCTGTCTTCAGCCATTCCATTCGATTAATGAATTGCTCATCATCAGCAACACTAGCATTATTAGTTGAATCAATATCCAGGTATTGTCCGCCAACCATGCCGTTAGGGCCAACTGCCTGCGTAATAATTTTAACCAGTTCAGCAGAATGGCTGCCTGATGCAATCCATTCAATTCCCATTGGCAATAATGCATCCCCAGCCAAAATCGCTTCGGCCTCGCCCCATTTTTTATGGCTCGTCAACTTGCCGCGGCGATAATCATCATTGTCCATTGCTGGCAAATCATCATGAATTAATGAATAAGTATGAATTAATTCAATCCCGCAGGCAATACGAATTTCTTGTTCACTAATTTCCTTATTCAAAGCGTCTAACGTTGCTAAAAAAAGCAGCGGCCGTAATCTTTTACCGCCAGCCATTACTGAATAAGTCATAATTTGGCTAATCTTTTGGTCTTCAACTTCGCTTGCCAAATGTTCAGTTAAATACTCATCAACAACTGGCGTCCATTTAGTTCTAAATTCTTTAAAAGTCATATTATTCCTCTGGTGCTGCTGCGTTATTCGGATCCAACTTATGTTCTGTTCCGTCACTATCAATTAACTTAGCAACTGTTTCTTCGGCCGCCGTTAATTTTTGGTTCAAATCACGGCTCAACTTAACACCTGCTTGGAACTCCTTTAGGGCATCCTCTAGTGGGACATTGCCGTTTTCTAAATTTGCCACGATTTTTTGTAATTCCGTTAATTGCTCTTCAAAATTATTTTTCTTGGTTGCCATTATTTGTTCTCCTGACTGACTTTACAATTGCCTTCGCGTTACCATCTTTAAAGTGTAATTTGATTTCATCTTTTGCTTTAAGCTGTGTAACCGAGCTAACCGTCTCTTCTTGAGCGTTAGTGGCATACACAAAGCCGCGATCTAACGTTTTTAAGGGACTATAATCATTTAATTGCTGGCCAATTTGCCCTAATTGGTGGCGCTTTTCACGCAGCATACTCGTCATATTAGCCTGCAATTTTTGATAATAAAAATCTTCCTGCTGCAGCATCTGCTTAATTCGACCAGTCGGTATTACTGCCGTCAACTTTTGGGTAGTAAGCTGGTATTTCTGCCGTGCCCATTCTAGTTGGTGCAGCATATTATTGTTTAAACGCTGCTTCAAAATATCCAATGTTTGTGCTTGTTCATCATAAAGCCGAGTTGGCTCACGCATGATAACCGAATTATTGATACGATTTAGGGCATCACGACGAACCCGAATCACATTTTGCATGCTTGATAACAGACTGCTTTGTAGCTGGTGAATATTTGCTAGTTCGTTAGCTAGATTGGGAGTCGCGTATTCTGCAGCAGCCGTTGGGGTTGCCGCGCGACTATCAGCTACTAAGTCACACAAGGTTGTGTCAGTCTCATGCCCAACCGAAGAAATCACGGGCATTGACATCGCATAAACTTGGCGAACAACTGCTTCTTCATTGAACGGCCACAGGTCTTCAAGTGAGCCACCACCACGACCAATAATCAGGACATCATATTTGTCACCATAAGATTCAATTTGCTTCATTGCCGCAACAAGAGAAGCTGCTGCTCGATCACCCTGAACTTGTGCCGGAAACAAATCAACTTCCGCGTGCGGAAAGCGCCGATTGGCAGTTACTAAAATATCGTGAATGACAGCACCTGATGCACTCGTAATTACAGCAATATGATCCGGAAAGTGCGGCAGGGGCCGTTTATGGTCTTGGGCAAACAAGCCTTCCTGAGCCAGCTTAGCTTGCAACTGCTGCAATTGTTCATACAGTGCCCCTAACCCAGCAGGCTCCATTGATTCAGCGTAAAATTGGTAGGAGCCTTGTGGCCCATAGACGCTAACATAACCGGTCACAAAGACCTTCATGCCTTCTTCCGGTCGAAATTTAACCTTATCAAAATATGACCGAAACATGACCACATTGATTTTAGATTTTTCATCTTTTAATGAAAAGTATTGGTGCGAATTACGCCGAAAACGAAAATTTGATAGTTCACCTTGCAGAAAAACTTTATGTAAGTACGGGTCATTCTTAAATTTTTGCGTAATATAATAATTTAAATCCGTAACAGTAAGATATTGATTATCTGCCATGATTTCTCCTTGTTAATTTAACCACCTGTTCCATCAGTGATTCAACTGTTAGTGGACCAATGCCACCAGGAACTGGTGTAATATAACTGGCCTTAGGCGCAACTGTCTTAAAGTCAACGTCACCGACAGTGTGGCCATTGACCTGATTAATGCCAACATCAACGACAACAGTACCTGGTTTAATCATCTCAGAAGTCACTAGGTTAGCCTGACCGGCTGCCGATACCAAAATATCTGCTCTCTTAGTATATTCGGAAAGGTTCTTAGTCTTCAAGTGCAAAATGGAAACTGTTGCATCTTGTTCCAGCATCAGGGCAGCTAAAGGCTTACCAACAATACTGCTGCGGCCAATAATGACAACATTCTTACCCCGCAAATTAATTTTATAATGTTTTAATAATGCTAAAATACCGTGGGCAGTTGCCGGCTCAACGAAATGATCGCCGCGCCATAACCGTCCTACATTACTTGGGGTTAAACAATCAACATCTTTTTCAGGATTAATATGTTCCAATGCCTCGTTTACATCAATCTGCTCAGGGACTGGCAATTGGATCATAATACCGTTAATTCTTGAGTCCTCATTCAACTGGTCAATTAAGGCTAACAAGTCAGCCTGGCTTTCATTAGCCGGCAATTGGTAAATTCTTTGCGCAATTCCAATTTCTTGCGCACGCTTTTTCTTAGTTCGCAAATAAATCTTACTGCTTGGATCATCACCAATATTAATTACGCAAAATAATGGCTTAATTCCCTGCTCCTTTAAGTCGGCAACCTCTTCTTGCAGCTTACCGGCCAGTAAATCAGCTAATCCTTTACCATCCAGAATTTGCCCCATTAATAATTTCCTTTTCTATCAAAATAGCCGGCCTCACAGCCGACTATCAGTTATTTTTCAACAAAATTTGCCAAAACGCCATTAATAAATGGTTTAGTCTTAGGATCAGCAAATTCATCACATAAATTTAAAGCTTCATTTACTGCTGCCTTAGGCTCAATTTCATCACTATACTTGATTTCGTATAAGGCAACTTCCAGAATAGCAAGGGTAATTTGGTTAACCCGGTTAATCCGCCAGTTCTTCTTTAAGTGACTGGCAAGTTCACCTTTCAGCTCATCACGCTTAGTAATTATCCCCTCAATTAGAGTTTTCGAATAAGCAGAAAGTTCCTTCAAATCAAGCGCTGTAACAGCTTTAGCTTCAACATCTGCCGGCAGCATCTTGGCATCTTGATTAGCCAAATAAACCGCCTGCATCGCAACTCTACGACTCTCGTGTTGATTCATTTTTACTCTTTTCATCAATGTCGGAAAACAGTTCTGAAGTTTCACTGTCATCCTGGTATTCGTCCTCTGGGAAAACTAACCCGGTTACGTGAACGTTAATTTCTGTAAAGTCTAAGTCAGTCATTTGCTTAACTTGTTGCTGCAAAGTTGTTTGCAAAGCCATCGCAACTTTAGGCACATAACTGCCTGCTTCAACGTTAATATAAACGTCAGCAATTAGGTTATTGTCCTCATCAAGACCAACTGATACGCCCTTACTGCGATCCTCACGTCCTAAAACCCGGTTAATCCCAGATCTGACACTGCCACGCATTCCGGCAACACCGTCAACTTTTTCGGCAGCAATGCCCATGATAACTTCAAGAACACTAGGATCAATTTCGATTTCTTCACCGTTATTTTTATCGTCTAAGACAATTTTTGAACTATCTGCCATTTTGTTTACCTCGAAAAAACTACTTATTTGCGCGAGATACGTATGTACCATCGGCTGTATTAATAGTTAAAACATCGCCTTCATTAATGAAGAACGGTACGTTAACTACTAATCCAGTTTCCATAGTTGCTGGCTTACCACCACCGGAAGAAGTGTCACCCTTGATGTTAGGCTCTGTTTTAGCAACTGCCAAATCAACAGTGTTAGGAAGTTGAATTCCCAAAGTCTTACCATCGTGCATGATAACACTAACATCCATATTTTCCTTCAGATAATTAGCTTCATCTGTAACTTGTTCGTTAGCAATAGCTAATTGGTCGTAAGTCGTGGTATCCATGAAAACATAACTTGAACCATCATTGTACAAGTATTGCATACTCTTGGTTTCAATTTCTGCAGTTTCTACCTTAGCAGTTGAACGGAAAGTATTTTCTTGAACTGCACCTGTAGTCAAGCTCTTAAGCTTTGAACGAACAAAAGCACTACCCTTACCTGGCTTTACGTGTTGAAATTCAACAATGCGCCATAAGTCATTATTAAATTGAATGGTTAGGCCGTTCTTAAATTCGTTAACTGAAATCATTGTCATATTGAGTACCTCATCTCCATAATATATCTTACCAATTTGCGCATAATTTTACTATTAATAATATTTAAATTTACAAAGAAATTAATTCGTCTTTAGGCAATGTAGATAAGGTTTCTGGTGTTTGATCGTGGACCAAGATATCATCTTCAATCCTGACGCCACCTTTATTTGGCAAATAAATTCCGGGTTCAACAGTATGAACCATGTTGTTAATCAACTTTTGCTTGCCAAATGGCAAGGCTGGCTGACACAATTCATGAATTTCTAAGCCGATGCCGTGACCAATCCCATGACCAAAGTATTCACCATAACCCTGCTGCGTAATATAATCACGAGCTGCCTTGTCAACATCGCGGCCGTAATTGCCGGCAACGGCGGCCGCAATGCCACGTCTTTGTGCTTCATGCACAATATCGTATATTTTGTGCATTTCACGGTCAACCTTACCCACTGACACAGTCCGCGTAATGTCTGCAGCATAACCATGATAAAAGGCACCAAAGTCAACAACAACCATGTCGCCGTCTTCAATCATCTTGTCGCTGGCAACACCGTGTGCCCAAGCTGAACGCACACCAGAAGCGATGATAGTATCAAAACTTGGGCCATCACCGCCATTAACCTTAAACAAATAATCAAGTTTGGCACCAATGTTACGCTCAATTGCGCCGGGTTGAATTAACGGCAAGATCCCATTAAAACTATCCATTGAGATATTGATTGCCTGCCGCAAAGCCGCAAGTTCTAAGTCATCTTTAACATTGCGGACACGTTCAACTAATTCCTCACAAATGACAAATTCAATTTCTGGATTCAATTTTTGCAAGTTGGCAAATTCAACCGCTGAAACGAATTCGCCTTCAACTAAGACCTTTTTTAGATTAGCTTGCTTTAACTGCTTGCTAATTTCATCATCTTGACTGCCGCGCTTCATAATTACGGTTAATTCACCGGGAGCCTGCGACTTAATTTGACCAGCAAATCTTGAGTCCGACAATAAAATCCGGTCCCCTTCAGCTGTCAAAATCAGCTGTGCTTCTTCACCAGTAAAGTTGGTCAAGTAGCGATAGTTAGCTTGATTAAAGATTAATAAGCCGTCGGCGTCCTGCTCCTTAATCAGCTTGGCAACTTCTGCAATTCGTCTATTTAAAAGTGTTAATAATTGGTTTTGTTCGTCCATTGCTTGCCTCTTTTACGAAAAATACTTGCCTCTATTTTACCGCTAAAGATTCATGTTTGACTATCTATTTAAATATTAAATTATATAAAATTAAAAACGCATAAAAAAGACGAGAAGCACGTGCTTTTCGTCTTTTTCTTAAGAACTAAATTACTTAGCTTCTTCTTCGACTGGGATAACAGAAACTTGCTTTCTGTACTTGTCCAACCGTTCAAACTTAACAACACCGTTTACTAATGCAAATAAAGTGTCGTCGCCACCCTTACCAACATTTTGGCCTGGGTGAATGTGCGTACCACGTTGACGGTAAATAATAGTACCTGCGTGGATAGTTTGACCATCAGCAGCCTTAGCGCCTAAACGACGACCAGCTGAGTCACGACCGTTAGCAGTAGAACCTCCACCCTTGTGGTGGGCAAATAATTTAAGACCTAAAATATTCATATCATTTCACCTCTGAATTAAGCTTCAATTTTTTCAACTGTAACCTTAGTATAAGGTTGACGGTGACCATATTTTGAATGTGAGTGCTTCTTAGGCTTGTACTTGAAAGTTACAACTTTCTTTTCCTTGCCTTGCTTTTCAACTTTAGCAGTTACTTTAGCACCCTTAACTAATGGGCTGCCGATTTTAACATCTTTGCCATCAGAAACAAGAACAACTTCATCAAAGGTAACTTCTTTGCCTTCTTCTACATCAAGCTTTTCTACAAAAATAGCGTCGCCTTCAGCAACTTTGTATTGCTTACCACCGGTTTTAATAATTGCGTACATTACTGCACCTCCAAAAAATACTTAGACTCGCCAATCGGGGTGCTTTTTTATAAAAGGCTTCTTACCCCGAAATGTGCGGTTGCAGATGTGGAGGTCTCCACAAATACAACTACTTTATGATACTCCCCTTAGCTGCAGAAGGCAAATAAAAACTTTATTTGCCTTCTGATATGTTCATTGCTCCATATAATCCTCTGTGAAACACCATTTGACTATCTAAAGACAATTTAGCTCTTGGCGATTTATGTTTAAAAATATATGGACTATTAGCATTCAGCCGCTGTCCTATATATCCCTCATTAAACATTCTATATAACAAAGTTTTTATGGCATCTTCTGAAAATTTAGAATTTATTTCTGTAAAGGCGTTCACAAAAGCTTGATATTTAAATCCATTTTTTCCTAGAATTGGGAAAGCTCGTTCTATATTGCTTATTAACTCTTCGTCAACAAATCCAGAAAGCTCATTTTTCATTTCATCAAAGAAAAATGATTGAGAAAAAGTTGATAATTCTGTACGAAAATCTGAATAGTAAATGGATTCATTATTAGGATAATTATCACTTACCTGTTTTAAAAAATGAATTATATCTCTTGGCCTATATAAAGTATGTTCAAGAAAAAAGTTCCAAGATGATATTTCATGATTTTTAGACACATTACTTGAAATAACATCTGGGAAAAAGTGGTTCCATAATATTAAAGATTCATTTTCTTCACCCATGAACTCTCTTAGCTTTTGTGACGTTGACATTCTTTTATTCATCAATTTAACTAAATTTAAGTTTTCACCAGAAGTATACCAATCTAAATTTATTGACATACTAGATATAACTTTATTTATATCAGGATCATTTATAGTATTTATAATATCTTCTCTAATTGCTAAAATCACCTTTAAATTAATATTCATTTTTTTAAAGTGTATATTCAGATCTTTAATGGCGCGTAACAATGCACCCAAAACTTCACTTTGATTAACATTAGTTCTCATAATGTCATCTACTCCGTCTAGCAATATATATGTATTTTCACTAAGACTGACTTTAGAAAACAAGTCCATTAAATAAAAGCAAAGATCAGAAATTCCTTCTATTGCTCCATTCTTTTGAGTAGATTTAGAAAACTCAGCAGAAATTCCTTTTATCTTTAAAGATAATTTATTATTTGATATGGTTTGAATATCTTTGACTAAATTCGAATTTTGTCCTAAGCCCATCTTTTCAAGTATCTTTTTAATTTTTTTGATTTCTGAATTCCCTTCAGTAATATATGGTTCCTTAATTAGCTTCATAGATTGGGCAATTATTAAAATTTTCCAAATATCTAAATACCTTAATCCTCCAAAATTTTTACTATTTTTAATTCCTTGAATTTTAGAAAAACGATAATATGGAATTTGACCCATATCTACAATTTTTGAAGTTTCCTTATATTTTAAATTTATTTTTGTTAAATATGCAGTCTTTCCAACACCTTTTCTTCCAATTATAATTGAAGTAGGAGAATTAATATCATTTAACCTTTCCATATAATTATTAAAATCATAAAAGCCGTGAGTTAAATTTTCTGGTGCATACTCTGCCTCAATACTTGCATCTTCAAATCCTTTAGGAATATCAGAAAACGTTATCTTTTTCATATACTGCCTCTTATTTCAATTATGCATTAAACTAATTATAATCATATAAAATTTTATATAATTTAGTTTTATCATTCAGTAAAGTATAAGTCAAATTTGCCACTTGCCGCCGTGCACTTTGGCAATATTTTCGGTAATAATAAATGCTTCACCGTCAATCGCGCGTACTTTGGCTACCAACTGACCATATTCGTTAGGGTCAACAACAATCACCAATTGCTGCTTATCCTCAGAACTATAACCGCCGACAACATTGTAGACAGTCAGGCCATCATAATCCTGCTGCAGCATTTGCTTAATCTGGGCGAGGTGATTATTACTCATAATTCGCACCTGATACTTTTTATCCAGACCCGTTTCGGTGTAACGCATCGTTATCGTCGTAATAATTTGTGAAAATGCCGCTAATAGAACCGCCTCAATGCCGTCAACGAAGATATTTAAAATAATAATTATCATATCAAGTGCCAGCAGTGTTATCGCTGGGTCAAGATAAAAATATTTTTTAAAAATCAACGGTGGAATCGTGGTCCCGCCAGCCGAAGCATCAATTCGATACAGCATTGCCACGCCAACACCCATTAAAATACCGCCATAAATAACTGCCAGCATATTATTGCTGGTCAATTTAAAGCTTGGCGTTATTGCCATTAAAATTGGCAATAGTAAACTACCCAAAGCCACCTTTTTTAACGTTTCTTTACCTAAGAAGACTGTTGCCAAAATCAGCAGCAACGAGTTAACAACCAAAACCGTTATTGAACGGTTAATCCCCCAAACGGCATCAACCAGTATCGCAATTCCCGTCGAACCACCAGCCGCAATATTAATTGGCGCGTAAAAGAAGTTAATTGCAATCGTAATTATTTCTAATCCACCTAGGAAAAATAGCCAGTACTGCCAAGTGTGTGTTTGTTTCTTAATTGTCATCTCATCTTCCTTCCAAAATAAAATCGTTGTTTCCTAATTATAATAAGAAATAACGATTAGCTTCAAGGAATATGTAAAAATGATTAGTCTTCTGTCTCATATTTAATGGTTTGATTGCCCTCGTATGCAGGTAAACCCTTTGCGGCGCGGTACAATGCCCGCTCAAAGGCTTGGTAACCTTTGCTTGAGCTGACCGCAAATTTAACATTATACTTGCTGGCAAATTCTCGAATATTCCACGTACTATCATGGGCTGCAAACGCGGTCACCAGAATCACAATATCTAAATCCTTAATTTGGTTTTCCATCATTTTTTTCTTGCCCTGAAAAGCATCTATTGGTATTGGAATTCCGTGATAACGATTAACAATACTTTCCAGCATTGCCTCATTCTGATTATCGCCAATAGCAATTCCCACACGCTGATAATGTAAGTCCAGCGCTAATTTGGTAATCGCAGTCTCATCTTGAACCGCCTTAACCTTTTTCTTTTTAACAGCAGGCTTAGATTTTGGTTGGTCAACTTGATAGACCCACCGCAATTTAATAGCATCGGCTGGATTCTTCTTTAAACGCACATCCCCGTCATACCAAGCTAAATCCACAATTGAGCCGTCAACTAACTGAACATTGCTTTCTTGATATTGACTTGAGTCAACTGGCAATAACACTGACTTTCCCCGAATGCGCAATTTTTGTCCCTTGATATTGCGGCTAACCGATAAATGCCCTGTTCGACCCTGGACAACGGCATATTTAAAGGTAGAAATTTTATCTACTTCTGTTGATGGCAGCTTTTTAAAACCGACAACACGTAAAATCGTTGCTTCATAATTCGAATTAATATCTTCAGGCACCGCTTCAACAATATCGCCACTCTTTAAATTGAGCGAGTGAATTTGCGATTCCTTTAGGGTATAGACACGCTGATTATTATCATTAATCAAATCGCAGCCGCTAAGTAATCTAATTACCGTATACCGCTTGCCCTTACGATAGTCACGCTTGGGCTTTTCTTTAGGTTGCATTGCCTGCTCAAAAATTTTCTTATTAATGACATCTTTCGTCGTGTTCGAAGCTTGGATTGCCTTTTCCAATTGGCCTAAATTCTTACCATACTTACTACCGATTTGAGGTGTAAAAGTCAACTGGTGAATTGCCGACAGAGCCGTATTTTTAGCTGCTGGATCACCTGGCGTAGCAATTAAGTCGGCTAATCCAGTCAGAAGGAGTTTAACTTGTTTAGTATCAACTTGTGGCTCACGCATAGGCTCAGGAGCAGCGGTATCGTCACCTGCCATACCCAGTATCATCTTAATTGCAGCTAGGCCATTGCGCAGACTTTTGTCATCGCCAGCGGTATTATTTAAAATTCTTTTTAAATTATTACGGTAATCAAACATCTTTTTTCTCAACTTTTCTAATCTGATTGTTCTAGTATATACCAAATCAAAAAGCCCTGGCATTTGCCAGAGCTTGATAATTTATCTTATTTAAAAGGCACCGCCGCCTGAGCCGCCACCAAAGCCACCTGATGAACCACTAGAAAAGCCGCCAGACGAACCTGCACTTGATGATCCCATAGAAATTCCATGAGTAAAGCTTGAATTAAAACTTGTCACGAAACTATTATGACCACCACTGTAAAGCCAAAGATAAGTATTAAAACTGTTAGTAGCTAGTTCTTCTTGACTAAACTCAATTTGCAGTTCTTTTGCTACCTTAGCAGCCAAATCAAAAGCTACTGCATAAGGCATAATATCTGCCCATAAAATAATATCACCAACATTGCGCATTTTAAAATTACCAATATCAGACAACATTTTCTTAAAGCCACGGACTTTTTCTGTTTGTTCAGCACCTAAAGACGTATAAATTCCTATTTGTTTGTTAACCCGAAAGTAGGCAGCAATTCCTAATAAAATAACAATTACTTCACATGCAATTAATTGTAAAGTAAATTGTTGATAAACTATATTAGCAATCAATTCCAAAACAAAGCTAACAAATATCAGAGCAAGAATTACATAGCTAATCGCATCACGCTTTTTACGCAAATTACGATCAATATAGCCTTGAGTTTCAACTTTTTGGTACTCATCCTTAATCCAATCATCAAACTTAGAACCTAACTTCTTACTATGATAATTTTGCAAATCTTTAGTTGTAACTGACTGACCATCACCAACTTGAGTAAACAAAAACTGCAGTAATTCATTATCAGCTAAAATTTCATTGTTAAGAATGGTTATCCGATAATATGTCTTTCGGTGAACTTGATAATCCTTAATTGCCAGCTTTTTCTGACCCACAAGTTGCATTAAGTAAGCCGTAAATGCATGACTATCAGGCTTATGACTGCTATCTAGAATTTGAGCAATAACCGGTGAAACTGTTGGAATTTCATAATTATGAGTTAAAGCCGACATCTTTTTCGGGGGTAACACCTTGTTTTTTAACACTGAAGCCCTTAATAATTGCAGCTAAACCACTAATTAAACCTAACACAATCAATATCCAGTTAATTATCCGACCTCGCAGTCTCTTTTGATTTGCTTCATTAGCTAATTTTGCTTCTTGCCTTAATACTGCTTGACGATGCTTATGCCTAACAATATTTTTATTAGCCGCTGTTACTGATACTGGAAAAATCGTATGCACTTCAATCCCCGTCTTGCCATTCAGATTATCAGCAGTCATGATAATTTTACCCTGATTTGGTAAAACACGAATTGCGCCATTAAGCGAGCCATGTGCCCATGCCTTTAATTGTTTCACCGGTCCTGGAAAAATCACACTAGCCGTAACATGGTCTAAGTCAGTATTCCAATTATTGCCAATTATCATAAAATTAAGCTCAGCAGTATCTTGATAGTTAGTAATTGCGTTGGTAATGCGATAATCATACGTTACTGTCAATCGACTATCTTCAGAAACAGGGTGATAAACTTTGAAGCGATCACCTTCAGCAGTCTGTTTAACTGAATAATTTGTGGCAGCTTGCGGCTCTTCATTATTGTCCTGCACAGCAATATGAAGGTCTTTAATTTCTTGATGCTTAGCTAAATTTTGCTGGTAATACACGCCATGAACATCATCATTAAAGTCATAGGTGATCTGCCGCTTCATTATAAGTGAACCATCGGATTTTACCCATGCGGTTGCCACCACCTTGGTTATGTCATAGGCTTCTTCAGCCTTAACTTGTTGGTTTAGCGTCACTCCCAGAATAACTAACTCAACCAGCAGCAATAATTTAAGTAATTTGTGCTTCATCAGCTTCTCCTATATAGTTAGATGTCCTTTAATTATAAATGAAAAAACCAAACAAAAAAGCATTCCAATCAAACTCGATTAGAATGCTTTTTCAAATTAATTACTTAATATTACTTTTCTTAACTTCTCTATTTTGACCAATTAGATAGAACTTTTTACCGTGAATCGAAATTTGATTACCATAAATTGTTATCTTGTGGTTCTTCTTCATAACCTTCTTTTCAACTCGTTGACCATACTGATTATATGTATATGCCGCACGTTTCAATATAACTTTTTTACCAATAATATTACCAGAAGCAATATAGTAGCCATCAGCGACTGCAAAATATTGCCGGCCAGCAATTATCTTAGTACCAAAGGTATTAACGATTGAGCCAGCCTTCAAGATTACACCATTAGCTCGTTGACCTTGGGCATTGTAAAGATAGGCATCATGCATCATCTTCTTGGCAGTGGCACCTGCAGGAAGCGTTACTGCAGATGAACTAGCAGCTGCTTGATGTCCGCCAGTCAAGTTAGCAGCTCTGACATATTGATCCTTGCCAATAATATAATATGACTTGCCATGAATTGAAACACTGCTGCCGTATGTACGAATCATCCGACCCGCTCTAAGCACACGCTTATTTGTCCGCATACCATACTTATCGTAAACATAAGCATTATGCTTAACTTGTCTTTGCGTACTAATGACATTGCCTACTGCTAGGTAATATTTACCCTTTTGAACAATATAATATTTGCGACCGTTGATTGTGGTAATTCCGTAAGTTGCAACCACTGAATCTGCCCTTAAAATCGCCTTGCTTGCCTGTTTGCCTTCAGCATTATAAAGGTAAGCATTGTGCTTTAAGGTTACATTAGTTGCTTTGTCTTTAGCAGGTGTTGGTGCTGGCGTGGCACTTGCAAATGGATAAGCGGCAGCCACTTGAGCAACATGTTCAGGACTAGTAATTTGTGCTAATTCATTTAAAGCATTGTCTTTGGCCGTGTCAACACCAGGCCTATCAATTGCGTGATCGATTGTACCCTGATTGCCATTAGCAGCATTGACTAATTTATCAACTTCATCTCGTAAATGTTGTTTAGCTTCTTCACTGCAGTCCAAATGATTAATCTTATCCTTAGCCTTATCTGCAGCTCCCTGAACCGTTAACTTGGCAATTTCTTTTTCACCAGCTAATTCATGTTCTTTAGCTGCTTCTTTATCGCCAGTTTGCAGGTCATGCTTAATTTGCTTGGCTGTATCATCACGAATCTGTTGAACCTTGTGTTGATCGGCACCACCGGCAACAGCAGTATCATGAGCCTTGTCAATCTGGACTACCTTATCATTATCAATAATGTTATTAATTGTATCCTTGTCGGAATGAATTCCCTTAATCTTATCAATCGCATCATTGCGGGCATCACTAACCCCAGTTGAATGATGAGCTTGGTCAATTGTACCATTGTCATCTTCGTTGGCTTCATTAAGCAGACCTTGGGCAGCCTCTAATAAGGCATTCTTCTTATCTTTAGCAGTTTGTGAATTATCATCCGACCACATTTGTTCAATCTTCTTAGCTGCCGTATCGTATGCACTTTGAACTGCACCCTTACCAATCAGGCGTTCGCCAGCTAGTTCTGACTTGTTAAGTTCATCATCGGTATCACCCTGCAGGTTATTGAGTGCCAATTGATAACTTCTATCCAGGGCTGAAAAATCAGCATTAGCACCTAATTTTTGTTTAGCTGCGTCGTAGGCTGCCTTTAATTTATCCGCAGCCTTTTGCTTAGCAGCAGCAACTTTACCTGCATGATAGGCATCCTTAATCGCATTTTGCTTGCCAGTAACATTATCACGGTTGGTGTCACTGCTTGAAATGGCATCAAGTGCTGCTGAGTTACCACCGAGTTCTTCCTTAACGGTATTCTTTTCAGCTTCAACGATATTTCCTAAACCTGAATTTTCAGCAGCTGTGTACTTGCCATTAGTTACCTGATCAATCGCATTCAATGCATCTTGCTCTGCCTTGTCAATTGCAGCTGCTTCTTTACTGCCCTTGGCAACGCCTAAATCTTTGCGCGCTTTGTCGGCAGCTGCAGAAACATTATCACGAGCCGTTTGCTTATCTTTTCGTTCTTTTTGGACAGCTGAATTGTCATTAATAATAGGTGTTAATGAATTTTCATCATTGTTCTTACTATCATCTTTGAACTTGTTAATCGCATTCAAGGCATTGTTTTTAGCCGTGTCAACATCAGCAGCTGTATTAGCCTTATCAATAGTACCCTGATTTGTGCTGGTACCATTAGCTTTGTCAACTTCATGTTGGATAGCGTCCTTAATTGCCTGCTTTTCAGCGTCAGTATAAGGTGTGCCATCTTTGTGATTGGTTAACTTGTCAACTGCAGCAGTGGCATCCTTGCCAGCCTGGATAACATCTTGCTTAGCCTTGTCTTTTGCATCTGCTACAAGATTTGCATCAGTATTTAATGCCGTTTGGTCAGCATCAGAGTTACCTGAACCATTTGCGGCAATAGTATTCAAAGCGTTATTTAAAGCACCACTGACAATGGCATTATCGTTAGACTTAGATGCCTCTAATTCTGACAAGTTGCTTGGATTGGCACTAGCAGCATCAATTGTTCCTGGCTTTGCGGCAGTTCCATTTGCGGCAGCAGCGTTCTGATCAATTAAATTGTTCAAAGCAGCCTGCTCATCAAAAGTGTAAGCTGAACCATCCTTGTGCTTCAAATTCTTAATGTTGTTCTTGGCAGCATTAGCTGCATCCTTGATGGCACCCTTGGCAATATCCTGCTCAGCCTTTTTGGCAGCTTCTTTAATTGCTGCAACACTATCACCAGTAATTGGTGCATGATGATTGAATGCATTATCAAGGTTAGTAGTATCAGCACCATTAGGTAGGTTATTTTTAGCAGCATTATAGACAGTTTGCAAATCTTTTTCGGCTTGGTCCTTAGCAACTTGCAATTCACGATCATGTTGAACAGTTGCATCATCATTTAAAGCTGCTTGGTTCTTGCCAGTTCCGTCAGTCACCGTCTCAAGAATATCTTGCATTGCATCCTGGCGAGCTTTATCAACATCATCAGTTGTATCAATTGAGCCGTGCTTGCCGTTAGCCTTATCAACTGCAGCTTGAACAGCATTAGTTAAAGCTGCCTGTTCATCAGCGGTATATGGCTTGTTGGTATCTGAATGCTTAATATTGTGAATTAACTTACCTGCCGCTGTTTGGGCATCTTCAACTACACCCTTAGAAATTTCCTTTTCCCCAGCTGTTTCTGCATTATGAATATCATCTATATTAGCATTAGCGTCTAAACCATCAATTGCTTTTTGAGCAGCATCATTAGCAGCGTCAACTTTAGAAGTATCAGCATCTTTGCCAAACTTGTCATGCAATTCTTGAACAGCCTTATCATGACTTGTTTGTAGTTTGGCCTTAGCACGTTCTTTTTGTACCACTGGATCATTGGCTAATGCAGTATTATCTGCAGTACTATTACCATCACTATCACCAGCAATTGTTGCTAATTGATCGTTTAAAGTACCACTAACTGTACCATCACCAGTTGCAGCTTCAGCTTCGTCCTTGCTAATACCGTCTCGATCAGCACTTGCTTGGTCAAGTGCACGATTAGCAGCGGCGGCATCTTGATCAATTTGATTCTTCAATGCTTGTTTTTCAGCAGCGGTATAGCTAGTGCCGTCTTGATGTTTCAAGCCATCAATTCGCTTCTTCGCAGCCGTTGCCGCTGCTTGAATCGCACCCTTCGCAACATCTTGTTGTGCCTTTTGCGCATTCTTCTTCACTTCATCGGCATTGGTTCCAAGAATCACTTTGTTCTTATTATAGGCAGCATCAAGCGCACTAGTATCAGCACCAGCCGGCAAATTAGCCTTGGCAGCTTCATAAACAGCTGCCAAATCCTTTTGGGCTTGCTCTTTAACACGGTCAAGACTAACTGCTGGATCATTAGCTAAAATATCTTCAATTTTATCTTGATTTGTATAATCATCCTTAAGCTGATCAATTGCATGATCGCGTGCAGTTGATGCCGTATCTGGTACAACAGTTGCCTGATTAATTGCATCTTTACCAGCTGCTTGATCCTTAGCTACTTGATGTTTTAAAGCCTGCTTTTCATCATCAGTATAACTAGAGCCATCTTGATGTTTTAAGTTGTCAATTTGGTCATTAGCATAGCTAGCAGCATCATCTACAGCACCCTGATCCACATTCTTGATAGCTGCGGTTTGATCTTGAAGGGCATCATATGACAAGCCTGGTAATTTGGCTAATTCATGCTCATGTGCCTTATCAAGAGCACCACCTGGCTGATAAGCATTGCCTAGCTTTTGCTTAGCGACATTATAGGCGTCATCAATTGCTTTCTTAGCTTTTTGACGGGCATCAGCTAAGGCTCCAGCATTTGCCGTACCAGCGGCGTTAACAATTTTATCAATATCATTTTGCTTGGCAGTATCAATCTTATCTTGATTACCTGGCTGGTCACTGGCAGTTGGAACAACCCCATTGATATCAGCAATAGTCTTATCTGCATTTTGCTTAACTTGATCCTTGTAAGCTTGCTTCTGCTTATCTGTCAAATTAGTCTTGTCAATTGCCTCATTGGCTGCAGCTTCTGCATCTTCAACGCCCTTGATTGCCTTGAGCTTGTTCAAAGCTGTTAAGCCGTTATCATAGGCGTTAGTTGCATCGGCAATTGAAGTCTTGTGACCAGTTTGCGATTTATCAAGTTGCGCAATGCTGTTATTGACAGTATCAATTAAATTCTTGTACTTGTTCTTCTGCTTATCAGACAAGCTACCTTCAAAATCATGCCACTTATCACTCAAGTCCTGATGAGCATTGTCTGCCTCATTATCAAACCAAGGATAATGAGCTCCATCTGTATTCTCACCCAAAACGCGATTAATCAATGTTTGATAGTCATGATTAATTTGCTTAACTGCTTCATTATAGGCACTGGCCGACAAGTCTTGACCATTCTCATCTTTAGTAGCGCTATTTAAGCGGCTGACCATTTCATCATATAAGTCTTGCAATTTCTTATGAGCTGCAGCTTTTTGTTCACTAGTTAATTGTGAACGATCAATAGTCTCATCAGCATCAGCTTTTTCACTTGCTAGTTGCTTTTGTGCTGCATCCTTGTCTTGACCCTTCTTAGAATCATTAACAAGCTTGTCAATTTTTTGTTTAGCAGCTGCAGTAATTGCTTCCGGTGAGTTAGCAGCTTCTGGATCTGATGGAGCCTTACTGATATCTTGTTCAGCATCATGAACAATCTTATCAATTGCGGCTTGATCTACTGCTGGATTCTTGTCTTTAGCAGCTTCACCATAATCATCAAGATCATTAATCGCATGTTGCTTACGACTATTCAATTTTGCTTCATTTAAAAGCCGGTCAATTTCAGCTTCACCATAATCAGCTATCTCACCATTCGTTGGTTTACCTTGTTCAGCATTCGCAATGTCATTAAGAGCATGATCACGATCTGCCACACTTGGATTTTGCGGTAAGTTAGTGTTGGTAATCTTATCAGCAGCCTTCTTACGAGCAGCTTCAATCTTATCCTGATAGTTTTGTTTTTGAGCTGCAGATAATCCTGGTAAATCATTAATTGCTGCAGCTTGATCCTTGGCATGTTGATTTAATTTAGCAATTTCCTTGCTCTTTTCATTGGCTAAATCATATTTCCAAAGTGCTTTGTCAATATTGTTTTCAGCATTGTGCTCGACTGTATCAAGGTTGTCCGTCTTGCCTGCACCAAAGATATCTTCTTTACCTTGGTGAAAGGCTGCTTCAACTTCCTGCAAGGCATCTGCTAAGTCGCTATCACTTAAGTTAGGGTACTTATCATGAGTTAAACCATTCTCAACATCTTTAGCATGTTCAGTAAGTTTATTAACAGCATCATTCTTCGAATTCCACCGGTTAGTAAGTTGGTCTAACTTCTTCTTACCACTGGCCAATGCATCATTCATGTTATTGATGGCATTAGTTGCATCTTGGCGGTGAGAATTAATTGCATTGTTTGTACTATTTAAAATGTTAGCTACTTCATCTTTAAGATGCTTAATTTGCTCAGGAGTCATCCCCGGATGATCTTTTACATATTGGGCAATCTTGTCATTAGCAGCATTAGCGGCAGCGGCAATCGCATCAAGGTCAGCTTTCTGGGCTTCGTCTTTATTAATATTGCTACTATCATTATCTAATGCCAACTTGCCAATATCTTCAGCAGCTTGGACGGCATCTTGATTTGTAGCGTTATCGATTTTGTCATTAGCGGCAGTTAAATCATGATTAATAGCTGCAAGTAAGTCATCAGCTTGGGTAGAACTTAATTTACCAGCAGTTCGATCATTATTGATCTGCTTATTAAGCTTATCAGCAATTGCTTTCAGGCGATTTTTAGCATCAGTTTTTGCTTCTTGCAAGGCATCATCTTTAGCACTATTAATAATATTGTCAAAATTATTCTTAGTATTATCAACAATCGCATCAATGGCCGTTTGATCCTTAGAATTATCAACTTGGTACTTGCCACCATTAAATTCTTCAGAAGCAGCATTATTAATCTTATCAATCGCATCTTGCTTCTGCTTGTCTGTCAAATTGGCATCATGATTAACCTTGTCAATGGCATCTTGACGGGCTTGCTCAATTTGCTTATTAGCACCATTTTTATGATCTTGCAATTTGGCAGCCTGCAAAGCCTCATTAATCTTATTAATACCGGCATCACGATCTGCATGGATCTTATCGACATTATCGTCACCGTTAACATTATCAACGTAATCATCATGAGCATCTTTAGCTTGTTGTTCATACTTAGCTTTTTCAGTACTGCTTAAGTTAGGCAATTTTTCGATTTCATTAATTGCGCCATCAGTCGTACTATCACCATTCAAAGCATGATCTAAATCGTGAATAGCATCTTGTTTAGCATTATTGATTTCTTCTTGGTGATCTGAATCAGCAGTATTCTTAATTCCATCGATCAACTTGTGATACTTAGCAACGCTAGCTGCAACTGCTTCTGGTGTCTGGTCATCATCAATTTCATCACAACCATTAGCTACCAACTTATCTACTTGGTCACGATACTTACCTTCTGCTGGCAATTGGTTCTTAATTTGCTCACCATAATCATGAAGTGCTTGCTTACCCTTCTCCTTAGTTGAAGCTAAAAAGGCTGACTTCTTGGCTTCAATCACAGCAAGGTTGGTCTGATTAGTTGCTTGATTAATCTCATCTGGGGTTTTAGCAGTATTAACATCATTATGCCCTTGAGTTCTAGACGACTCAATATCTTTATGAGCTTGGTCAAATGCCGGCTTAGCTGCTGCTTGCTCCGCCTCATTCAAGCTATTCCATTCGTCATTAAGAGCAGTGTTGGCTGCATCACTGATTTCGTCAATCTTATTGTTGGCTTGCTGCTTTAAGCCATCAAGATAATCCTTATTTGCAGCAGCTTCAGCAGCGGCAATTGCATCTAAGCCTGTTTTCTTTTTATTATTAGCATCAGCAAGACTAGTTGCACCATTGATTTTTTCTTTAGCATCATTGGCAGCTTGATTAATAGCCTGATGAGCAGCCTGCTTCTGTTGGTCACTTAAGTCGGACTTATCAACGCGATCGTTGGCAGCTTGGGCAGCATTAGCAATATCCTGTTTGTCATTAGTCTTAACTTGGTCTAGTCCTTGTGCTTGATTAAGAATATCATCCATTGCATCAACGCCAGCTTGAGCATCCTTACCAACCTGAGCTGTCGTTGCTGGATTAGGATTTTTAATATGATTAATAGCTGAATTATAAGCATTATTAACATCTTGCTTCAGTGCATCTAAACTGGCCTGGTCAAGGTTTTGTAGACCATCCAAAGCTTGATTGACACGAGATTTTTCAGCATCAAGCTTTTGCTTAGCGGCATTCTGGGCATCTTGCAAATCAGCATTGTTGGCAATAGTTGCGAGGTTATTTTGCCCAACTTGCGAAGCTGTATTAGCATCAGCCGGTATCTTAGTACTATTAACGGCATCGTGGGCAGCATCTAGGGCATTATCAACATCCTGCTTAAGTTTATTCTTCTCATCAATGCCGAGATTTGGTAACCCATCAATATGATTCTTAATATCAGTTGCCAGAGCATCTAAATCATTATTTGCCTTATCATGAGCATTAGCTAAGGCTGTATTGTCAATTCCGTTGACAACGTTATCCATCTTGTTAATTGCTGTATCCTGAGCCAATGAAATGTCATTAGAATCCGCAGCATTGTTAATATCTTCAACACCGTCATTGTAAAAGCCATCAATTTTATCCTTCATGGCCTTTTGCTGCTGCGGTGTTATCTTGCCGTCTTTAGCAGCTTGGTCAACCGCGTTTTTATCCTGGTCACGCTGCTTGCCTAAAGCATTAAGTGCCGCAGACTTATCTGCTTCAAGACTAGCCTTTCCTGCATCATTACCAATTGTCACTGCACCATTTTGCTCAGCATTAGTAATGTCCGTATTATTAGTGGCAGTATTGATTGCATTCTTAGCAGCTTCATAATCCTTATCAATCTGATTGAGAATGGCATTTTTCTTTTCCTGACTAACTTGGTCGTCAGAATACTTATTAACGCGATCATGAGCCTGCTGTTTAGCAGCAGCTAAGTCTTGTAATGCCTGCTGCCGAGCTGCTTCAAGCTCTTTACCATGACCAGCATCAATTGAGCTAGCGTTATTTAGAAGATTATCAAGATTTTTTTCAGCCGTATTTTTATTAGTATCAACATCAGTATCTTTGCCGTTTAAAATACTGTCTGCACCTTGTTTAGCAGTATCAGTAGCTTGGTCAATTAAATCTTGACGTTCTCGATCACTTAAATGTGGGTACTTCTGATGATCGTTAATGTCCTTAATTACCTGATCGCGTTTTTGATTAACTTCATTTACTGCCTGCTGCTTCTTATCATGATTAGTTGCGGTCAACAAGAAATGATTAAGATCGGCTAATCCATCTTGCAGTGCATTCTTAACACCATCTTTATCATTAGCTGCATTCACATGATCTTGTGAGCCATTGCCCGCACCATTATGAAGCAGATCTTTTGCTTCTTGCTTTGCAGCAGCTAGGTCATCACCAGTTAATGTTGGTAACTTATCAAGCGCATCTTCAACTGTTTGTTCTTTATCAGCTAGTTGCTTATCAGCGTTTTTCTTAGCAGCAGCCAAAATATTGTTCTTAGCTGCCTGTTCAGCACTAGCAATATCGTTATCATTAGATACACCTGAATCAGGGTTAATCTGATCGATAGCGTCTTCACCAGCTGCTGTCGCCGCGGCAATATCATCGTCAGAACTAATCCCCAAATCATGCTTAACGTCTTCTGCATACCCATCAAGATCTGCCTTACCAGCTGCTGCTTTCATCTTATTGATAGCACTCTGCTTGCGATGATTAATCTCATCAGGCTTGTCAGCAACATTTGGTGCATAAATTGATGATTTATCATCACTATCAGCTTGCCCATTTAATGCAGCATTCTTAGCAGCATCAATTGCTTGATTGTACTTATCCTTTTGTTTTTGAGTAGCATGTGACTTGTTAACACTATCGTGCGCTGCTGCAGCCGCATTTTCAATTTCTTCTTTAGCACTACTATATTTAATAACGTTATCAATTGCAGTTTTGCCCTTGTTAAGAGCATCCGTAATTGGCGTTTTTCCTGCTTCATCCTTAGGAGCCTTGAAGATATCTTTAGCAGCATCAATTAAAGCTTGATCGACTTTAGATTTATTCTGTTGATTCTTATTAGCAGCATCTGCAGCGTATTTTTCTAATTCTTTTAATGCAGCAAGTCGATGGTTAACATCATCAAGCAGGTCTTGCGCCTTTTGGTGGGCAGCATCAGTTGCAGCGCCATCTTTACCCTTGTCAATTGCCCCAGCATCTTCTGGATCACCAGCAGTTACTTGATCTTGACCTTTAGCAATTGCTGCTGCTTCGGCCAATTCATCGGCTAAATCTTTAAAACCATTGGCAATATCAGAATTGCCACTTGCGCCATGATTATTTAACAGATTTTGAAGATCGGCAAGTTCTTTATTTAAATCATCGTGCTGTTGGTTAATATTATTTTGCAGACCTTGCTTATAAGTTTTCACAACATTGTCGATATTGCTTATTCCAACCTGGTCATCAGGGACGTTAGCGCGATTGGCGTCAGTTGCTTCAGCAGGTTGAGCGGGATCAGTAATACTGTCTTGCAAGTTGCTGTCATTAGTTTCATTTTGAATAACAGCTTCTTGCTTGGCAGATGCCGCATTAATTTCATCTGCTAATTTTGGATATTTCTTAGTAACACTATCACGATAATTACGCAAAGCAGACGTTGCTCTCGCCTTCCGATAGGTTGTATCGATTTGCTTATAAGCTGCTAAAATTGCCGCGCTATTATTAAACTCAGTTCCGTCACCCTTATAAGCCAAGTCATTAAAGCTAGTGGCACTATTAATGGCAGCTTGATAAGTTGCTTTTTGTGAATCCGACAAGTTTAACTTGGCAAAGTCTGCATCTGCAGGAGAGTGATAATTCTTCAGGGCAGCTTGAACTGCTTGTTGATAATCACCTAAAATTCCCTTCTTGGCAGTTGTCTCTGCCGTATTAACTGCAGCCTGATCGGTCGCATCATCAATTGCCGCAATTGAAGTTTGAGTAGCTGCAGAAGGGATTGCATCATCAGCTGCTTGAGCATTGTGCAAGTCATTCTTAGCAGCAGTTAAATACTGTTGGACATCGCCATATGCTTGGGACTTAGCGGCATTAAGATTAATCTTATCCAGAGCTGCTTGTTTACGATGGTTAATCTCACTAATATCATTGTTAGGATTATAAATTGAAGCCGGATCATCAGCCGTCGTTGGTGTTTTTAAAGCATCCCCTTGCGCCTTATTAATTGCATCTTTATAATCTTGATATTTTTGTTGGTGCGCTGGCGTTTGGTCTGGATCAGCTTTAGCAGCCGCATCAACCTTAGCAATTGCCTCTTGCGCTGACTGGTTAATTGCCTCTTGCGCAGCACTTTGAGCATCTTGAATTGTAAGAATATCTAAATCAAGAACGGTCGGAACATCTTGCGGACCATAACTAATGAAGTTAGCATTTGGCGTTAATTTGATAACGTCGCCTTTTTCCAAACCAGCAGTAAACTTAGCTGGTAAGGTAAAGCTGAAACTACCGTCGGGATTAACTTTAGCTGCGAAAGTCATCTTCTTAGGTAAATCAGGATCACTGTCTCTTGATGGATAAGTTACATTGATCTTGTCAGTTGTAAAGCCGTTATTCATATTCGCAAGATCAGTATTGCCATAAGGATCATCGCTAAGTTTTGAATCAGCCCAAATTCCCTTGCTCTTAGACTGAGCGTTATTTAAAATTTCCGCAGTAATATAAACATAAGTACCACCAGGTAAAATTCCTTGGAACATGCCATCACTTGCCGGGCCGTCTTTTGCTTCATTGTAATTAATGACTTGACCACTAACTGTTCTTGAACCATCATCAAGCTCTGGTTTAGATACATGAGCATTGGTAATGTTTAAAAAGCCGTCGGGATTGGCAGGACCAAAGGCAATGTTGTTATATCCCATGCTAGTTGGATCCAGAAAGGCTGCTTCAATAATCTCAGCAAAAATTTCGTCAAAAGTCTCATCTTTAAAACTGTCTAATTTGTCACCAAGGCCGGGAATTTTACCCAGCATTGCACCTAAACGCGGATCCTTCTTTAAAGCGTTAATAATGTCGCCGGTTAATTTTTTCTTACCATTAAGTAATTCAAGCTGGTCAACTAAAATTTGGTTCATGCCATACTCATCATAATGATGAACTACTAACTTATGAAACGGCGGTAATGACAGATTCATGCCGCCAAGATTCAAGTTCTGGCGCACATTTTGAATAGTGATCTTATTGCTGCCAATAATCGCCGTATCGCTATTGGTATTCAGGTGCGCGTCCAAAATCAATGAGGACGGGTTGTTAACCGTCAGTCCTGCTGTAGAAGAATCAATTAACGTAATTTTACCAGTACCACCTGTTGCGGCACCCTTATTATCTGTACCACTGGGATCAGTAAGTTTAATATTGAAGGCACCGTTTTCCAAATCAGCTTTACCACCAATTGAAACCAAAGTTCCCGAGTAATTTTGCATGTTGGTACCAGTGATATTCAATGCAGCATGCGGATTAATTATTAAATTACCACGGTCATTGACCAAATTGCCATAATAGCTAATATCGCCATTCGTATTAATATTGACAGTACCATCAACACTAATAGTTCCCCCGTTAACAGTAAGATCAATTGCGGTAGCGCGGTGACGATCAAGCGTACCGTTAAAAGAGGTAAATGAACCATTCTCGTCAGCACCGACATTAATTGTCAAAACGGCATTTTGATTAACAACAATGTTGCCGTAACCGCTACGGAAAACTATCCCGCTGGCTTTGCCTGTATCTTCGGCATTTTCGTCCCATCTACCCGGATTTTTACGCGGATTTAGGGTGACATGTGCCCCTTCTTTAATGATGACCTGACTAATCATACTAATCGGATTACCATTAGCGTCTAAGTAATAGCTGTCGACTGCATTGGCATTGTAGGCACTGTTACCCATTTGAATAACATTACCATCACTGGTTGAAAGAACGGCATTGGCATTTGCCTCAAAAGTAATCTTTTCACCATTCTCACTTAATTGGAAAGCCTGTTGACCATTACTACCTTCAGTTATCCAATCAGCTGTATCTGTTTGATCCAAAGGATTCTTATACGAAGCAACCACATCAGCCATAAAGTTATTCTTAATATGAACATCTGTATACTGTCCAGAATACAGCACCTGACTACCAGTATATTGAACGTTATCAAAAGTAACCCTTGATGGACTGTTAGTCTGATCGATTGTGTTCATAACACTCAAATAAGTCTGTGAGTACAGCCGCAGGTTTTGGTAGGTGATATCCATTGCCCCTTGTCTGCTATTGTCACTATCTTCAGGGTCATACATTCGAAAATCAATAATATAACCGCCAGCAGGAACTTTATTGCCACCAGACCTAATAATAATTTTACGTGCCGGCATAATAATCCGATTTTCGCCGGTCATTCCGGGAACGCCGGGAGCCTGAAGATTATTCATGACTTCAATGTCATGAATATTATTATTCTTCAGTGCGGCTTTAAAATCAGTCCAATTGGCAACATAAACGGTTGAATCAGTTGTATCTGAAAATTTCTTACCGTCTGTTGGCGGTTGCGATTCTGTATTAAAGGTCAACTTGTCTTGCTGACCAGTAACCTTATTCTTATCATCTGTTGCACCCGTAGCAGTATTGCCACTAACTGCCTGACTAGGCTTAACCTGACTATCTGAAGTAATATTATCCGTTGCATTCGGCTTAGAATTGCCAGTAGCTGCTGCTGGATTTTCATTAGTTGCACCAGTTTCATTAGCAGCTGGCTGATTCACCGGTTTATCTGCAGTAGGTGTTTGTCCTGCAGCGTTATTAGCTGGGTCAGCCGGCGCATTGTCAGCCGGCTTGGAATCAGGCTTAGAAGCATTATTATCGGCTGGTGCAGAATCACTATCATCGCGCAAGAATTTACTTAATTTATCATAAGTATCAAGTTTGGCTGCACCTTTAGTCGCTGGCTTAGCCTTAGATTGAGCTGGCGTTGATACATCAGTTGTATTTTGCTTAGCATCTCGAGCCGCATCACTTGCTTGAGAATTTTGCTCAACTTCCTTAGTCTGTGCACTAGGATCAACTGTATCAGCTTGAACGTTTTGTCCACCCATAGTGAAGAAAGTAAAGCCTAGCAGGACTGAAGTTGCCCCAACACTTAATTTACGAATTGAAAAACGGTCATGCTTGGCTTGCATGTCCATTTTGTTAATTCTTTCAGAGAAATTGTTTTTTCCTAACATTCTACCCCTCTTTATAAAAAGCATATAAAATTTAATAGTTACATTAACAAAAAATTATTTTATAACGAGAAATAAGCGTTGTACACTTTATTTATCCGATATTCAAAGAGGGTATTATTGTTTAAAGAATGTAAAGCGTTTGTAATAAATAAGTCTGCCCTTGTCTTTAGGCGATTAAAGCAGTTAATACGTGATAATTTTGCTTCAATGTCATCAATTAGTTAATAATATATAATCATAATTAAAATTTTATATTTAAATTCTTTCGTAGCTAAAAATATACATATTTATGATTGTATAGCTTAGATAATTGACAAAACTGCAAGACCAAAATCAAATCAATATAACTTGAAAATTAGGCAGATTTTCAAACTAATTATTAGCATTAATTCACAGATCGCTACTGAAGGCAAAAATAATTAAAAATTTTTGTTGCAATTAGGAATTTTTTACTCTATAATAGTTAATGTTCTGTTGAGGAACAAACAAACATACAATGGTCTGGTAGCTCAGCTGGATAGAGCAACGGTCTTCTAAACCGTGGGTCGTGGGTTCGAATCTCACCCGGATCATTAAATAGAAAAAGCAGTTAAGATTACGATGCAAGAATCTTAACTGCTTTTTTGTTTTTAAAATTATCTACGTACCATTGGCTAAAAAGCGTATACTACAATTACCACTAGCCCAGCAAATCTGCTATTGAATTTGCTATTACTAATCATAACTTTGGCTCTCAGCCTGTATTTTTTATACCCTCTCTATGACTTTTTCAAAAAGCGGCGGCAACATCAGCCTCCTAAGTACAAAACATTAAGAATTTGGCTTAGCAGCTTTTTCGGTGTCCTGTTTCTGCTGTATTCAATTAATGAAATCGATGTAGTATTTACCTTATTTCAATACCTTCACAACTAGAAATTTGCCATGAAACAACTAACCCTGAATAAATTTAAGCAAAAATATTTTTATAAAACTGAACTTCAAGACTTATGCAGACAATATGGACTGCCAACTTCTGGAACCAAAGCTGAACTTAATTCCTATCTAGAAGCTTTTTTATCTGGGACACCTAAAGAGCAAATTAAGCCAGCCAGAAAAAAGCAACAGCTGCGGCAATTAACAGCAAGTGGAATTACTTTGTCAACGCCAATTGGTGACTCAGGCTTTTCCTTTAATGATGCCAGTCGGCAATTTTTTGCGCAATACTTTCATGTTG
Organism: Lactobacillus sp. ESL0703; assembly: GCF_029433435.1. Lineage (NCBI taxonomy): Bacteria > Bacillati > Bacillota > Bacilli > Lactobacillales > Lactobacillaceae > Lactobacillus > Lactobacillus sp. ESL0703. Next base: position 68,370 of record NZ_JAQTIB010000001.1, on the reverse strand, counting down.
AACATTTTTCCTTCAAAAAAGAAATGGCGATTATTAAGCGTGCAGCCGAGGCTCGCTGCGACACAGACATGACCGTTGCCGACTTAATTACTCAATATCAAGAATTAACTTCAGCTAAACAGCACCAACAGATTATTAACCGCACTGCTGAAGAACAAACTTATCAATGGAATAACTTCGTCCATGACTTTTGCCAAGACCCAGTTAGCCAACAGTTTAGCAGTAAGCTAAAAGTTGCGGCTATCTTATGGCACCATGTCAAAAATTCAGCTAACCCCAAAAGATTTACATCTGACTTAGTTAAGACTTATGCCGCAGAGATTAAACAATTCCAGAAAAAATAAATAGGAACCTCCTAATGTAGGAAGGTTCCTATTTATTTACTATTTTTTAAAGATTGTTGGTTTACCCAGTGCTGGTTCGGTCATTATTTCCAACCCATTCTCGGTAAACTTGAGTGGCAATAGAGTGTCATAAATTTTAATTTCGACAAACATCTCGCCCTTGTCATTAGCAATAATTGGGAATGGCCACGGGCCAATTGCTGCCATCAATTTGCCATCTTGCTCACTAATTGTGACAATGCCATAACCAGGATTACGGTAATCTCCTATCAGCTCCTGCTTAGCCTCAACAGGTTGCGGATTATCGCCTTCTGCTTCACTAAACTTACCTTGTTTAGTTGCCAATCTTTGCGACATAAAGTCCGAAGAAGCCTTAATCCAGTCATGTTGTTCAAGCCCGGCAAAGGTATCAATCGTTTGGTATGCCAGAGCAAAAATCGCATCGGTAGAATCCAAGTTCATCGTGGAAACAAAGGCCAAATCAAGCTCCGGAACAAAACCTAAGAATGAACAATAGCCAACATATGAACCACTATGGAACAGATATTTGTAACCATGGTAGTCTTCCATCATCATGCCCAAGCCATAATTAGAGAAGTGCGCGCCACCATAAGAACGATCAACTGGCATAATTGATTGCGGCTCATAACGCTGCATGGTAACGCCTTTACCAGACTGTGCGGTCTTCAACTGGAATTTGCCCCATTCGAGCAAATCAGAAATACTTGCAAGCATACTGCTGGCACCACCAACTTTGCCCGGCGCAATAAACGGTACCTCACGCAAGTTGCCGTGATCCAGCAAATATGGCTTGGCAATCCGACTGCGCTCACATTCATGGTGATTAATAAACGTATTCTCTAAATGCAGCGGCTTTAATAAGTTCTCACGAATATATGAGCCATAGTCCTTATTAATTACCTGCTCCATTACATAGGTTGCCACCGCAAAAATCAAATTGCTGTACTGCATTTCAACTCGTAATTCATGGTTAGGCTCTAAGTGGCCAACGGCTTCAGCCTTTTGTGCTAATGTCAAATCCTGCTTATTCCAATTAGTAAACCGCATCCAGTCATGAGCTGGCAGACCACTTTGGTGGCTCAAGGCATCCCGCCATGTCAAATGCTCGGCAACATACGGATCAACCATATTAAATCCAGGCCAATACTTCTTAAGTGGCTCATCCAAATCAATCTTGCCTTCATCAGCTAACTTGCAAATCGCTGTTGCCAAAAAGGTCTTAGAAATTGAAGCAAGAGGATATAGCGTATCTTGCTCAGCATCGCCATAGACGTGGCTGTAAGTTTCCCCTTTGTAATAAATTCCCAGACCCAAACTCGGCAAGCGGAAGTTTTGGCGGACTTTTTCAGCATAATTATCGATTTCTTGGGTTTTCATTAACTAATTCCTCCTTATATTATGTTCAAATTATAGCATTTATTATCTAGTTTAAATTAAAATTTTCATAAAAATTTTCTTTTTGACAACTATTGCAGTTTAGCTAGTAAGCTCACACTATTATCAACAAATTTAACTTTTCTATCATTTCTCTTGCCTTTTTATCAATACTTTAGTATGATACTCATTAAATATTTATGAGAGGTAGCCAATGATGACGACAAGTAAACAATTAAATCAACTACAAGTTAAATATTATTTTCGGTACTTTAGCAATTTGATCTGAGTGCCGTATTTGCCATTACATTAGGACACGCAGGTCTAGTACATCTGACAACTGCGCGGCCTTAAGTACTTTCTTCTTAAAAAAGCTCACACAGTTGTCGTCCTGTGTGAGTTTTTTTATTTAGGAGAATGTCAATGAAAACTGTTAAAGAAATTGTTTTAAATACTCTAAACGGCTTATCCACGGGAATTGTCGTCGCGTTAATTCCCGGCGCCTTGGTCAACCAGCTAGTCAAGGCACTAGTTCCCACTTGGCCGGGGCTGAGTTTTATTCTGGCGTTAACCGCATTTGCGGCGGGACTTTTGCCCGCAATCAGCGCCGTGTGTGTAGGTATGACTGGGAAATTAACCCCCATTCAAACATCTTCTCTAGCCCTCGCTGCAACTGCTGGCGCCGGTAATTTCGTAATGAAAAACGGCAAAATTGCCGTCAATGGCAGTGGTGACGTCATTAATACTGCCATCACTATTATGATTGGCTACGCCTTGGTTTTATTTTTAGGTAAAAAACTCAAGGCTTACACAATTTTATTAGTTCCACTGCTAGTCTTGATAATCGCTGGCGGCATTGGCTGCCTGACCAAAGTTCCAGTTGGCCAATTAACCACCTTAATTGGTATCGGTATTGAGCACCTAACTAATCTGCAGCCAATCCTAATGGGCATTATCATGGGTATTGTCTTCGCTTTACTGATTGTTTCGCCGATTTCTTCTGTTGGGATTGCCACAGCTATCAGTCTTGCTGGCATCGCTTCCGGTTCAGCCAATCTAGGTATTACTGCCGCCAGCTTCAGCCTAGCAATCTTTGGTTGGCAGGCTAATTCTGTTGGTACCTCAATTGCTCACTTCCTCGGTTCACCCAAAATGCAAATGGCTAACCTAATGACTAAGCCTAAGCTGCTGGTGCCCGTATTAATTAATGCCGGAATTGCCGGCGGTCTTGGGGCAATTTTTAAAATCAGCGGTACACCAATGAGTGCTGGCTTTGGTTTTTCTGGTTTAATTGGACCACTGGCCGCAATGGCTTCTCGTCCAGCAAATGCAGCTAATATCATCTTGATAACCGTCCTTTTCGTAGTCGTACCTGTTAGTCTGGGATTGTTAATGAATTACATCTTCAACCACCAATTACATTACTTCACTAGCAAAGACTTCGAATTAGATTTCAGTTAATTTTAAAACCCCGTTTCAATTTATGAAGCGGGGTTTATTATTTTTTATTCTTGCCACGGGTCGGTCACTAATTTTGGACCCGTCATTGTTTTTAATAAAATTGTATCTGCTCGCTGCTGGGCAAATTCTTCTAGAGAAAAGCCATTTTGGCCGTTAACAACCTGAATATCAGTATGAACTGCTGGACAAACTGCTTGCAATTGGCCAATTAAATCACTTGCTTCACTACGGGACATTCTAGGCAAATCCGACAAAATAATATCAATATCTGAAGCCGCATTAACAACCGGTATTCCTGTGACCAGCTCAAATTGCAAACTGCCGCTGATCCCCCAATGATAACCATTGAGCAGTGGCATAATTTTCCGCAATTTTATAAATGCCGCAAGCTCTGCCCGCTCTTTTGCCAGGCTGGGTAAGTACATTAGTGCTTGTTGCGGGCTAATTAACTTTTGCCACTGACCTGATGGCAAAAAAGCCGCAAAGCGTTGACTTCTATTAAAGCCCCGAATTCCCACTGGGATTTGCGCACCTTGCTCACCACGCCGCACAATTACATAAGGTGCCTGAGCAAGCATTTTTTGTGCCCAAAGCGGTAATTCTTGCGGCACTAGTGCGTCAAGATTGGCTATCTTAATTAAAGTATGCGGCAGAATTAGTCCCATTCTTCAGCCAGCAATTTTCTAACTTGATTAGTAGCTTTGCGACCACCAGCCACGCCATTCACGGCAATCTCGTTAATATAGCGAAAAGACAAGTCAGTTGGAGAATCTTCCAAACTGGCAAAAGCATCATCTAAAGCTGCTTTAACCGTTGCAACAGCTTGCTTATCATGGTCATAACCCTTAACTTGCGGAATTAAGTGGTACAAGGCACCTAACTTTTGATAATTTTCAATATCATAGGCCATGGCTGGCACATGTTTAGTCGCTGCTTCAACTTCGGCAATCGTCCGCTGGGTAATCCGCGCGCTGGAAGCCTTACTCATGGCCTGAACTGTTATTGCCAGATCATCTAATGCCACTAAACGATTGGACTGCAGACCGTGTGCCAAAAAGCCGCCAGAAACTGCATCCCCAACAATTAATGCCACGATTTTGTGACCACCTTGCCGTGCTCTCGCGTATGCACTGGCACTAGCTGCTAGTGCCAGATGAATGCCGATTAATTCTTCTTTATAACCATAGGCCTGACTAGGCACATCAACCACTAACACAATTGGTGTCTTCTCAGCTTTTTCCTTATCCTGTTCAATCAAGTCATTAACCACACTAGCAACCGTGAATCCTTCTTCAAGACCCACTTCACCTTGGCGAACCCGCGGAAAACGATTCTGCTCATCCGGCACAATCGCAATGTATTCACGATTATCCTTCTGCGCATGTAAGACAGTAGCCACCTGACTTGAAGCATTTTGAATGCCAGTCAATAACTCGAACCAATTGCGACCGCGAGACTTAGTTTGAGCTTCAGTACCGGCAATTGCGGGTGCCAAGTGGTGCGGCTTAACTGCAACTTCTTGATATAGCTCATTGTAAGTGGCAATAGTTAGTGGCTGCTGTAAGTCCAATTGATCGAGCAATGATAAATAAAAGTCACTGCGTTGATCGCGGTGGGTATCCTTTTTCCTGCAGATTGCTTCATTGATTGCCTGCTTAATTGAAGTAACATCATCTGTCACAACCTCATCAATAATACCGGTCTTTTGCCGCTGCTTGGTACCCAAAGTGTCCCAAATCAGATTCTTATCAGAAGCATCCCACTCACGCACGCCAGCTTCCTGTTCAATTACCTCAGGACCATTTAGACCAATTCTTGCCTTGTCCGTGCCGATTAAGTAAGACAATAACGCACTGGTAATTGACATCCCGCCAAAAGAACCAACACGTCCCGGTACTAGCCCAATTACTGGGACATATTTCTTCAAGGCAATTACCATGTTTTGAATTTCAGAAATTGCCAATAGCCCATAATTCGCTTCCTGCAGTCGAACACCGCCCGTATCCAAGATTAAAATGGGGTAGATTATTTTACCTGCTTGATTGTCGACTAGTGCGTGCTCTAATGCCGCCACAATCTTTGCACCAGAGACCTCACCAATGCCGCCGCCCTGAAATGAACCTTCAATTGAAATAATCACCACTTGTTGATTATTCATAGTTCCTCGCATAATTACGACACCGTCATCCGATTCGGGCACGATATTTTGCGGCTCTAAATGTGGTGAAATCATGCCGTCAAATGGCCCAACTAATTCACGTCCAGTACCTTGATCGAGCAATGCCTCTGCTCTTTGGCGGGCATGCAATTCCACAAAACTATTGTTCATCTTTTAACGCCTCCATTGCCTGTGTCAAACGTAAATTTACAACACCGGGAGTTGCGCCGTAATCATTAATCTCAAAATTTGCTAGTAGCGGATAACGTGCAAAAAAGCGTTCCAAAACGTTTTGCCAGACTTTTTTGAAGCCATCACTGCCAGTAATAATTTTAAGATCTGCTTGCTTTTCTGAAGTAGGACGCATGATTATTTCCAAATCGCCAGAAGCAACAACACCAACATGAACCGGGTGCGTGATTGGCTGACTAGCGGCAAAAGTAAAATGTAACTTTTCCATAATTTTAATTCTCCTCTACTAAACTTAACTCCAGCTGCGGAACTTAGCTGGCGGCGTGTACAAGCCCTTAGACCACTCAACAAGGTCTTCCATATTTTGCGCTGCTAGAAGTGAACGCGTTGCCTGATTTCTTTTCACGCCTAAGTCCTCTGGAAAGGCAACAATGCCGCGCTGACGTAAATCTTCAACTACTACCGGATTTGAGCGCAAGCCAACTGGCGTGACACCCGCGATTGCCTCAATTGCAGCCTGACGTTCAGCCATACTGTCGGTTTTGTAGAGATAGGCAATGCCTTCCTCAGTAACAATATGGGTTGTATCTTCAGAATAAATCATTATTGGTACGTTTTTCAGTTTAGCTTCCTTTTGGACCTCAACGGCATCTAGTTGATTAACAAAAACCGGCTTCTTATTAGCACCGAAGGTTTCAACCATTTGAACTACTAACTTTTGCCCCTTGCCTAGCGGATCATCATCAGGACGTAAACTTTGCCAAGCTGGGGTAGAATGCCGTCGACCTGTTGGGTTCGAGCCCATATTAGGGGCCCCACCAAAGCCAGATAACCGTCCATGAGTTACCGTCGATGAATTGCCATATTGGTCAATTTGTAAGGTTGAACCAACGAACATATCAAGCGCATATTGTCCCGCCATTTGACCGTAAGCCCGATTCGAACGCATGGTACCATCAGCGCCAACAAAGAAAACATCAGGACGAGCCGCAATGTATTTTTCCATGCCAACTTCACCGCCAAACGAGTGAATTGACTCAATCCAACCTGATTCAATTGCTGGAATCAGTGTCGGGGTTGGGTTGACCTCCCAGTTAGGTACAATTTTTCCTTTTAGGCCCAATTGCTCACCATAAGTTGGCAATAGCAGCTCAATTGCAGCAGTGTTAAAGCCAACACCGTGGTTAACAGACTGCACGTTGTGCTTTTCATAAATACCACGAATTGCCATCATTGCCATCAAAATTTGCAGCTCGGTAATGTTTTGCGGATCACGCGTGAACAGTGGCTCCAATTGATACGGCTCATCAGCCGGAATAATCACATCAACCCAATCTCCCGGAATATCAACTCTGGGAACTCGATCAACAATTTCATTCGCCTGAACAATCACAATCCCATCATGAAACGCGGCAGCTTCAACAATTACCGGTGTTTCTTCAGTGTTGTAACCCGTATACAGGTTCCCCGACCGATCCACTTGATCGGCTGCAACTAAAACAACATTAGGGATCAAGTCAATGTATAATCTCGCATATAATTCCAAATATGTATGAATGTCGCCAACCTGCAAAGTGCCGTCAGCAATCATCTGCGACACACGTGTACTCTGCGGACCTGCATAGGAAAAGTCAATTTTGCTGGCAATCCCATCCTCAAAAATATCCAAATGTTCAGGTCGCGAAATACTGCTCATAATCATGTGCAAATGATTAACTTTTTCGGGATCAACACTAGCCAAAGTTTTTGATAAAAAACTGGCCTGCTTTTGGTTGTCGCCTTCCAAAACAACCTTGTCGCCAGAATTAATCAATGTTTCCAAAACTGCCGTTGCATCTTCAGTTTTGGCAAACTTACCATTCAATAACCTGCTCGCATTAGTCAATTTTTGAAGTTTAGCCGCACGGTGTGTGGCCCAATTTCGTTTTTCACTCATTTTTACTACCTCTTGTTCCATTTGTTTAATAAGTAGATTGCATCTTCAATGCCTGTCTGATTAAGGTTAATTTGTTTTATATCGCCAAATTTTTGCCGCAAAATCGCCTTAAATGGCATTCCCGGGGCAAAGTTGATAATTACTTCTGGTTGGTAATCGCCGGCAACATTCATCATTTTTTCAAAATAAACCGGATAAACCAAATTATTAATTAAATCTTCACCAACAAACTTTGCCTGTCGAACACTGCGACCTGAATAGTTAGTTAAATAGCGACACTGCGGCTTACTAATCGTAATCTGATTAATTTCCTGCTGCAATTGTCCTGCTACCTTATTCATTAGCGGTGAATGCGATGGAACCGGTACCTGCAAGCGTTGAGCGATCGCCGCGCCATTTTGTTTAGCTAACTGCAATACTTGGTCAATTGCTGTCAATTTTCCTGATACACAAATCTGATTAGCAGCGTTTTGATTTGATAGAAAAACTGGCTCTTTGCGAGTATTTACTTCTTCGACTAATGGTGCCAGCTGGTCTCTAGTCAAGCCAACTACTACGCCCATGCCAAAGCCGCTTGGATAAGCATCTTGCATTAAACCAGCACGATGTTTAACAACCCAAAATAAATCATCCTGCTTGATCGCGCCAGCTGCATAAGCCGCCGCAAAGGCTCCCAAACTATGACCTGCCACTAAGTCTGGCCTAATTCCAACAGCTAATAGTTGATTAATCTGATCAACTTGCAATAAGGCAATACTGACCTGCAATTGAACTGAATCTTGGTAGCCCTCGATTGTGTCCAATAACTTTAAATTTAATAATTGCTCAACATGTTCTTTTAATTCTGGCGTAACACCAGCCAGCATCCCAGCAAATTGATTACCTTGTCCCGGAAATAGCCATAATGCGCGCAAACAATCATCTTCTTTCAATTACGACATTAATTTTAAACTTTATTATCTCCTGAAAAAAGGCTTTATTGTCTACTTAAATTTAAAAACATTAATATTTTAATACATCTTAATTGATAATCATCTTAAGATTATAGGTATACTTAACTATTTTAAATTATTAATAATCCATAAATATTAAAAATATTTCGCAATTATTAATTTAATATGCTAAAATTTATAACAAATTTATTAAATAAAAATTAAATATTAAGGAGCAAAATTATGCGTAAAACCAAAATATTGAGTTCCCTGGGAATTGTAACTGCAGCCGCACTTGCTTTGACTGCTTGTGGTAAAAGCAACGACACTGCAAATGAAAGCAAATCCGTTAGCAAATTGCCGGAATCAACACCAGTGAAGACTGCTAAACAAGGTGGCACCTTGAAGTTGGCATTGGAAACTGACACCCCGTTTTCTGGTATCTTTTCTAATGAATTATCAACTAGTGACATCGATTCTGCTGTTGCTAGTCCTGGAGCTGAGACCCTCTTTGACACTGATAATCATTACAAAATCACCGACAAGGGCCCTGCTACTTTAAAACTTAACCGAAAAGATAATACAGTAACTATTACTGTCAAAAAAGGTGTCAAATGGTCTGATGGTAAGCAAGTAACAGCAAAGGATTTGGAATACCCTTATGAGATTATTGCCAACAAGGATTCTAAATCTGAGCGCTATAACAAAAACTTGGAAAACATTAAGGGCTTAAAGGAATATCATAATGGCAAAGCCCGCAGTATTTCCGGAATCGAAATGCCTGACGGCGATAACGGCCGAACAATTGTTATTCACTTTTACGAATTAAAACCCGGCATGTATAACAGTGGCAACCGCTACTTTTGGGAATCTGCTGAACCGTACCATTACTTAAAGAACATCCCGTTTAGCAAACTGGTATCTTCTGACCAAATTAGAAAAAAACCGCTCTTTTTCGGTCCGTTTAAGGCTGCTAAAGTTACTCGTGGCCAATCAGTTACCTGGACGCCTAATAAGTATTACTGGCGCGGACAACCGAAGTTAAATAAAATCATCCTGCAGGTTGTGGCTCCTAATTCTGCCACACAGGCAATTAAAAGCCACAAGTTCGATGTAGCTGATATTGTGCCAACTCAATGGATGCAAGTTAAAGATACCAAAAACGTTAACTTTGTAGCGCAAATTCCCCTGGCTTACCACTACATCGGCTTCAAAGTCGGTAAATGGAATGCCAAAGAGAATAAGAATGTCATGAACAAAAATTCTAAGATGAACAATAAGGCATTACGTGAAGCTATTGGTTACGCAATGAACGTTGACCAAGTAGACAAGCACTACACTCATGGCATTAAGTTCCGGGTACCAACCTTAATTCCAGCACAATACGGTGATTATTCAGACAAAACCAATCCTGGCTTTAATTATGATTTGAAAAAGGCCAATAATATTTTGGATAAGGCTGGCTTCAAAAAGAAGGGCAAGTGGCGTGTCCAACCAAATGGTAAGCCATTGACAATTACTTTTGCGGCAATGAGTGGTGATACCAACCAAGAGCCAATTGTTCAAAATTACTTGCAACAATGGCACAAGATTGGCTTAAACGTTAAGTTGGCTGGCGGTCGTCTAACTGAATTTAATTCATTCTATGACAAGATTCAAAACGATGACCCATCAATTGACATGTATATGGCTGGTTGGGGCCTGCCAAGTGAACCATCGCCGCAATCATACTATAGTGAAACTTCAATTTTGAATTACATGCGTTACGTAACACCTGAAAACAATAAACTATTACGCGAAATCGACTCTCCTAAGGCATTTAACCACAAATATCGGGTACAAAAGTTCCACGAATGGCAAAAATACATGACTGATGAGGCATGGGCTATTCCAATCGATAACGCTTATACAATTACTGCTGTTAACTCCGATATTACGGGCTATTCAAAAGAACCGGCACAATCAAATAATAACCACCCCTTATGGTACAAGGTAGGCTATGTTAAATAAGTGATTTTAAAGCTTCTGTACTGTCACTAATATCTTATAAAAATCAAAAAATTCGACTTTAGTTATATAACCAAAGTCGAATTTTTTGATTAACGTCGATAAACGATTTTACCATCGGAAATTGTCATGTCTACTTTAGCAAAACGAATATCCATTGGATCAATCTTAAATAAATTACAATCTAAAACAATAATATCAGCTAACTTACCAGCTGCAATCGTTCCTAAATCATCTTCAAAAGTTTCTGCATAAGCTGACCACTTGGTATGAGCTTGTAAAGCTTCCGCCAAAGTAACAGCATGCTCATGGAAATAGCCACCATCAGGCTTGCCTTCATTAGGTTCACAGCGCGTAACTGCTGCATAAATCGACCACATTGGACTAACTGAATAAACAGCTGGAAAGTCAGAGCCAAAGCCTAAATGACTACCAGAATCAAGAATTTCACGGTATGGCCAAGTATGGGATAATCTTTCCTGCCCAATACATGGCAAATAACCGCCACTCATATAATCACCGGTACAATGTTGCGGTTGAACACAACACATGATATTTAGCTTCTTTAACCGATCGATATCATCCTGTCTAATCATATCAATATGCTCAATTGAATTGTGCAGTGTTAACTTGCCCAACTTATCCTTAGCATATTGATAAGCATCAAGCGCCATCGTACTTGCCTGATCCCCAATTGCATGAATTTTTACTGGTAAATCAGCTTCTTGTGCTTCTAAAACATACTTATTTAATTCATTCTGAGTTAATGAAGCATCACCTGAAACAGTTGGATCATTGTCATATGGCTTGCTAAGTAGTGCTGTATGAGCTTCAACAACACCGTCTAATACCTGCTTAACCCCAGCAACACGATGCTTCTCAGTATGGTATTTTGCTTGTAATTCCTTAGCACCCTTAACATCAGTTAAAGATGGAAATGAAGTTATCCTAGTAGTTAATTCGCCACTTTTTTCTAATTCATCAAAAATTTCTGGAATATTATCATTAGTTAGCCCTGATGGATAAACATCAGCTACTGAGGTTAAACCTAATTCACGAAAATGCTTCAAACATTTTAATAAGGATTGTTTTAAAGTTGGAACATTTAAGACTTCATCCATCATTGCTTTAGTTGCAGGTGGCTCATATAAAATACCGTTTAATTCACCATCTTCATCATGACCATAAATCCCTCCTTGAGGATTAGGTGTATCTTTTGTAATACCAATTTTTTCTAAAGCAACCTCATTGCACCAGACTGAATGCAGGTCAAACGAATTTAAACAAACTGGCCGATCCAAATTCAGTGCATCCAGTGATTTCTTTGATGGCGTATGTGGTTGATCCCAGACTTCTGAATACCAGCCGGTACCATAAATCCACGGATTATCTGGATGAGAATCAGCAAAGTCCTTAACCATTTGCACGCATTCTTCTTCGCTCTTACAATCCATCATTTGAATACAAAAGTCTGGATCATTTTGTACTGAGCCTAACGAAATATGCATGTGAGAATCATTGAATCCAGGCATAATCAAATGATCGCCACAATTAATTACTGTAGTATTCTTATCAATATAACCCGTTAACCGCGATAATGGGACTACTTTTAAAATTCTGTTACCTTTAATCAAGACACATCCTGCTTGTGGCTCGTCATCATTACCAGTAAAAATTGCATTCCCTTTTAAGATATAATCTGCTTTTTCTGTCATCATTAAATCCCCCCTCAATTATTTTTTAGCCTTACTGCCTAATTCAGGTAAAACTAAAATACAAATGATTGATAGACCAAAAATCAACGATTCAATTCCTAAATTAATTGCATAATCATTACCTGCAATCTTCGAAACAATAATCGGAATAATATAGGAAATAAGCATAGATACAGTACCGACAATTCCGCCAGCACTACCAGCATATTTTTCTCCAATTTCTGAGAATTGAATTGGCATTGCCTGCACAATTGGACCACTAATAGCAGTAAAGAAACCATTAATTACTAGCATTACCCATAAGAAGAAGCCAGCTGGTGTATACCAAGTAAAGTACATTACAATCGCACCAATTAACGTTGTCACTGTCAAAAACATCTTATAGCGACCGATTTTATTGCACATTGCCGGTCCAATTAATGAACCAAAGAAACTACCAACAGTAACAATTGCGGCCATAACGCCAGCTGTTGCGTTACTAATGTGTTGACCTAATGTCAAAGCTTGTGGCAAAAAGCCCGCATATGCAGTAGTTGAGGCAATACCTAAACCAGCACAAATTGAAACAATCCACGTATTCTTACTTTTAATAGCAACCTTTAAGTATTTCATGGTTGGCTCTGCTGGCGGCAAGGACTCACCTTTAGGCGTATCACGTACAAAAACTATCCAGCATACTGTTAAGATTAGCAAGATAACTGATGAAAACATGTAAGCTGAGTTAACAGTTGCAAACCAAGAACCAGTAATCTGCGACAACGTGATGCCTAAACAAGATGCCGCATAAAAAATCCCCATAGCTGAATCAGTATCTTGTTTAAACCAAGTACCTAAAACCTTAATTAAATTAGCATTAAGTAGAGCAATGAAAATACCACATAATAGAAGCATAATCATCATCATTGCAAAATTAGTAGCAACAAAGCGCCCAAAAGCACCAATTACCGATAAAATACAGCCAACAGTAATAACTCGTTTGGAACCGAACTTATCGCCTAAAGACCCAGCTGGAATACTAAGTACAACAGCAACTAACATCGGTGCCATCAATAAACTTGAAAATTCTGCAGTCGTGATATGCAGTTGCGGCATAATTGCCGTTGCCAATGCTGAAACCTGAAATTGAATATAGTTAGCCATTAAGCAAAGCAAACTAACAATTGTCAGAATTACCCAGCGATAACTGGGTAACTTTTGTTTTTCCATTTTATTTCTTCCCCCTTAAATTATGAAGACTAATTACAGGTTAAAATTAATAAAATGTACAAGCATTTTCAATCAACTTTGGTAATATTTTTGTTAATTTGGTAAATTAAACTTACCTAAACTTTAGTATGAGACATTTAAAAAGCCTGCTAAACTCACGTTTAGCAGGCTTAATTTTATTTTTCTTTATATTCCATAAAAACATGCATCAATTGACTGCGCCTATCGATTGCTAACTTTTTAAAAATACTATAGATATGGGACTTAACTGTACCAACTGAAATATATAATTCATCAGCAATTTCTTGATTCTTCTTACCCTTTAATACTAACCGTAAAATTTCCGATTCACGCTTAGTCATTTGATAATACTCACAAAACGCGACTACCTGATCTTCCTCACTGGCAACTTCTTTTTCATGGATCATTGCCTGATACTGATTCATTTTATGCTGAACTAATATTTCTAAATGCATTTTATCTGCTCTTATTTCTTCATGCTTAGCAAACCAAATAACTAGGAAAGACATGATAAGTGAAAACAAATCTTCATTAAAACCAATAATCTTCATATAACTAAGTAATTTATTTAAGTCAAGATTATTCAAACTAGACAAACTAAAATAAATAATCCCTTCTATACAAGACAAAAACATGAAAATTCCGGTAATTAACACTGCACGGTTATAATATTTTTGATTAACTGCCTGCTGTCCGTTATGCAATTTATAAGCATATAATAGACATAGCATTAAAATGCCCGCATCCTGAATGCTTCTTTGCCAAACAACCGTGTGAATATCACCATAAAAAAATAAGACATGGCCAATATCTAACACAGCTACGACAATAATTGGTATATAAAAAAGAAACTTTTGCTTCTGCATCAGCATTTTAGCCACAATTTTGACATACAAATCGCCACCAATCAAAAAGAATAAAATCCGAGCAAAATAATAAGTACGCCCATAAACATTCAATCCGCTATTAGCAGTTCTTAATAAATCAAACGAAAACGCAAATGTACTATCAATAATTAAAACTACATAAAGTAGTTCAACATAATAAAAAATACTGTTATTAGTTGCTTTATAAGCATAACTAGAAACATTAATCACCCACAAATATAATATGATAAAGGCAATATTATAAATATAAACAAATATCTCCTGCAAAACGAAAGCTCCTATCCCCAATCATGCCAACTTTGTAACTATCTATCTTGAGTTTAACACAATCGCTTACATTAATTTGGCAAACTTTAATAATATTATCCAGTCAAAACTAAAAAGGCATTAATCCAATCCCGATTTTTAGTGAGGAACTAAATCAATACCTTTTATTTAGTCGTTAATAAAAATTATTCAATAACGTTTAATTTTTCACCATTCAGATAGGCTCGTAAATTATCAAAAACAATCTGCAATAAACGATCACGTGTTTCATGAGGAGCCCATGCAATATGCGGTGTAATGTAACAATTCCTAGCTGTCAGTAATGGACTGTCTGCAGCTATTGGCTCTGTTTGCGCAACATCAACACCGGCAGCTGCAACCTTGCCATCATTTAAAGCAGCAGCAAGATCAGCTTCATTAATTAAGCCACCGCGCGCCGTATTAATAATGACAACGCCGGACTTCATTTGCTTAATTGAGTCAGCATAAATCATATTGGTTGTTTCAGGAGTTTGCGGCACGTGCAGCGAAATAATATCAGCCTCTTTGTACAACTCATCAAGACTGACCTGCTTGACCCAATCACCAGGAACTTCCTTAGGACGATGATTGTAGAAAATCACATTCATGTTAAAAGCATGCGCAATTTCAGCAACGCGCTTAGCAATCGCACCAAAACCGATTAAGCCAATGGTCTTGCCTTGCAACTCAAACAACGGCTTAGCCCAAAATGTAAAGTCAGGATTGCTCGTCCATTTACCTTCATGAACTAGCTTGTTATGTAAACCAACTTGATTATAAATTTCTAATAGCAAGGCAAAGGTAAATTGAGCTACGGCATCCGAACCATATGTTGGAACGTTAGTAACAGTAACACCAGCTGTCTTAGCTGCGTCAACGTCAATCACATTATAACCTGTAGCTGTTACGCCAATATACTTTAAGTTTGGCGCTGCATTAATCACCTGTTCATCAAGCGGTGTTTTATTAGTTAAGACAATCTCAGCATCACCAATCCTGCGTAAAATTTCCGCATTATCATTAACTGGTGTCCGATCATATAATTTGTATTCGCCAAATTCCTTTAATGGTGTCCAATCTAAGTCACCTGGGTTCAAGGCATAACTATCCAAATTTACAATTTTCACGCTGTTTCCTCGTTTCTATCATCAAAGAATTTTAATCAGTCTTATTATAGCAATTAATTGGATTAATTATCGCTCTATTGCTTATTTTTAACGCATCGTTTAGATAACTAAAATATTGCGATAAACCCGTCTTTAAATTTGTTATTACAGTAAATTATTTTAAAACAAGAAAACTATCAGCGTATTCCTTTATACCTATTTTTTAGATATAATATTTATTACAGAACAGCTAAAGCTGGTGGCTATTTCTTTCAAAAGAGGTGGTGCTTATGGTGTATCTACACCTGATGCAAAATCCTAATGAAAGGAGGTTAGCCCGATACCTTTATGGGTATTGCACTTTTTATCTTGCGTTTGGCAATTATCTTTACAATATTAAGTTACTTATTGCATTCTTTAACGAATGCGACAAATTCCTTAACCACTTGGATTATTGCTTTAGCAAGATTGTTTCTTGTAATCAAACTATTTTTTACGAGAAACAAAAAGTAATCACTTTAGCTTTGGCGAGTTAATGATTACTAGATAATTACTATTTGCCACCACTTTAGCTAGTGGCTTCTGTGAGGAGTTCTATTCCCATTAGAACTCCTTTTCTTTTGTCATTATAGCACATGAATTTTGAGAATAAAAATTATACTCTTACTTTGTAGTATCTATTTTTTTCGTTTAAGCTATGACTGAACACTTAAGTCACGACACAATTATTATGCTATTGCCTATTTTTAATGTATTACTAAGATAGTTAGAATACTGCCAATAATTATTTAGATAATTTAGTATTAGTTAGTTTCTATCACATGATACATTTACTTGGGAACAACATAGACTTGGAGATATAGCTGAAATAAAAACAGGAGCCAGTGACCTTCAAGATGCAGATTCGAACGGAAAATATCCATTTTTTGTTCGTTCTAAAAAAGTTGAAAGAAGCAACAAATACTTGTTTGATGGCGAAGCTATTTTAATTCCTGGCGAAGGAAAGCTAGGAGAAATTTATCATTATTACGTTGGAAAATTTGATTATCATCAAAGAGTTTACAAAATAAGTAATTTCAAGTTACAAGGTAAGTATGTTTTATATTACATGCAAAAAAAGTTTAAGCGTCATGCATTAAAATATACTGTAAAAGCAACAGTTGATAGCCTCAGGCTACCTACAATAACTAAATTTCAAATTTTTTCACCAACAAATGAGGAACAAACAAAAATAAGCCTTATTTTAGACCGTATAACTATGGTTTTAACTCTCCAAGAGCGTAAGTTTGAGCTGTACAAGCAAATTAAGAAATATTTGCTTCAAAAGATGTTTGCTAATGAACAGGAAAAAGTTCCTCAAATTAGATTTAAAGGATTTAATGAAGATTGGCAAGTTAACTCATTACACAAAATGGTAAATATTTTTGATGGCGTTCACCAAACTCCAAATTATACTGATTATGGTATAAAGTTTTTAAGCGTAGAAAATATTAAAACACTTAATTCAACTAAATATATTTCAAAAAAGGATTTCAAAAATCCGCCTCAAGAGGGTGATATATTTATGACAAGAATTGGAAGTGTAGGTGTTGCAAATATTTATAAAAGACGAGAATCTGTGGCTTATTATGTTAGTCTGGCTTTAATAAAACCTAAAAGTATCAATTCATTATTTCTATTTAGTTCTGTTAATACCCCCACAAGTTCAAAAAGAAATTTGGAAAAGGACTTTACAAGTAGCTTTTCCTAAAAAAATAAATAAAGAAGAAATAGGTAAAATAAAGCTAAAGTTTCCACTTTTGAAAGAGCAATTTGATATAGGGGGATTTTTTGAAAAATTAGATTTACAAATTAAATCTATAGAAAAAACAACAAATATATTTTATTCTATTAAACAATACTTTCTCCAAAATTTATTTTGTTAACATACATTAAAAATGTCGTATTCTTCAACTAAAGAATATGACTTTATTTTTTTAATAATTCTGCGTGACTGCATATTCTAATAAGTGCCAAAGTTGTTTTATTAACTTGATAGATTAATAATCAGTCTAGCTTTATATAGTATTAAAGATAATTAGAATAATTCCCATCCAAAGCATTATTTTTATAACTTTAAGACAAGCTGTAATTTTGCTCAAATTCATGAATAATCAGCCTAAGTTGAGTTATTGGTAATACTGGCTTGTTAACATCTTTATTAAACTTAGCTGTAACCTTAATATTTAACATATTAAATACCCAAGTCATGCCATAATTCATCTGAATTATCGTAAGTTTTAGTCTTAGATATATCTTCATGCATAGCATCCAACGTTTCTTCATTTGGTATTTCAGGTTTTTTAACTGCAAAAGGTAAACCATTATTCCATATAATTTGTTGATAAAAAATTTTCAAAGCAGTTGAACGATTAAGTCCTAAATCTTTTAAGATGCCTTCTGCTTCATCCATAATTTTACCATCCATTCATACCTGCAAAGTTTTATTCATAATATCACCTTAAATCAATTTTATTATTATTTGTATTTAGCAATAATTTATAACTACAATTGCATAGCTTTTTTAATCTTTATCCAAATAGTTTAAGCTAATTAAGTCCTATGGGCAAAATTATTTTGGAGGTATTGTTTTATGAAGAAGCAGTTATTTTGGGAGTATTTTGAAGAATGGATAGAATTATATAAAAATGGTGCAGTTAGACCTGTTACCTTTGCAAAATATCAAATTACTCTTAGAACGTTGAAGAAATTAGCACCGCATGTTACTTTAGATCAATTAGACCGTAAATTATATCAAAAACTCATTAATGAATATGCACAAAATCATGAACATCAAACAGTAATTGATTTTAATCGTCATCTTAAATCTTCGTTAGTTGATGCTCTTGATGATTAGTTAATTAAGCGTGATCCAACCCGTAAAGTTGTTATTAAAGGAACAATAAGTCGTAATCACAAGAAGAAATATCTTAGTCAAAAAGAACTAACCAAATTAATGCGAGAATTGGAAATAGGTCCAAGAATTTCTTGGGACTATTTTATTTTGCTTGTTGCCAAAACGGGTTTAAGATTTAGTGAAGCATTTGGATTAACTGTTAAAGATTTTGATTTTGAGGCTAGAACTCTTAATGTTAATAAGACTTGGGATTATAAATCAAAAATTGGCAATTTTATCCCGACCAAAAATGATTCATCAATTCGAAAAATACCAATTGATCGCAAATTAAATACACAATTTAAACGTTTGACTAAAAATATGGATGTAAGTAAGCCAATATTTATTCAGGATCAGCAACGAATATTTAATTCTACAATTAATAATCGTTTGGAAGTCTTATGCGATCGTGCTAATATTCCAGTAATTAGTGTTCATGGCTTAAGACATACTCATGCTAGCGTGCTGCTTTATGCTGGTGTTTCAATTGCTTCAGTTGCTAGAAGACTGGGCCATTCTAGTATTACAACAACTCAAGAAACATATCTGCATGTGATTCGCGAACTAGATAATCAAGATAACGATAAAATTATTAAGTATATTTCAACGTTGAAATAGTTAATGAAGTTTAAAAAATGAAAGCTCACAAAAGATTATATCAATTACGAAAAAATTCAGATCATTGTAATTCTGTTAATGAAACTTTATATCTTAAAAATGTTGGTGTACTGAAAAACGTTCGTGAACGACAAACAGATAAGACAGGCTTTATTAACATAGATTGGAATAATTTATGAGCAAGTCATCCTAAATTTATAGCATGTCACTGGCATTGCTAATAAAAATGTTATATATTTTTAGTTCAAAGTTATTAAAAATAGACGATAATTTTCTTCGAATCAAATAAAAAGGACATACTTTTTCAGAATCAACTGAAAGATATGTCCTTTTTTGTATGTATTATATTATGATTTAACAGAATAAGTTTTGAAGAAGATATTGTTTTAAATTAATATAAGCTTTCTTTTTTCTTTCCTGAGTAATAATAAGATTGTCAAAGTAAAGAAAAAATGAGCCCATCTTTTGTTGTTCATCATGAATTGTACACTGAAATTTAAAATTTCTGATTTTGTTCAAACTAAGAAATTTTTGTGTTCCTCCCGCATTTTCAATATGTAAATATTTATTAAATACCGGAGATTTTAACAACTGAATTAAAAAAGTATTACTTATTTTATTACTTTTCTTTAATAACGCAACATTTTTTATTGCAAATCCATCTTGATTTAAAAGTACTGGAGTTCCTATAGTCCCAATCATTCCAAAAATTATGTCTCCGATTGCTATTTTAGAACGTTGGTTTATAGAATCAAAATCTTCTTTAGAAATCAAAGAAACGTCCGACAAATCAAGACCTTTGCTTGTTAAATTCTTAGATGTTACTAAAGGAAAGCCGGTTTTATAATATTTTGGAGATTCATGTGTTCCATCTTTGACATTAACTATTTTACCTAATTGTACTGATTTCCAATTCTCAGTAAACCCATTAAATCTTACTTGAGGCAATATTTCATGTTTATTAGCAAACATCTTTTGAAGCAAATATTTCTTAATTTGCTTGTACAACTCAAACTTACGCTCTTGAAGAGTTAGAAGCATAGTTATACGGTCTAAAATAAGGCTTATTTTTGTTTGTTCCTCATTTGTCGGTGAAAAAATTTGAAATTTAGTTATTGTAGGTAGTCTGAGACTATCAACTGTTGCCTTTACAGTATATTTTAATGCATGTCGCTTAAAATTCTTTTGCATGTAGTATAGAACATACTTGCCATTTAATTTGAAATTACTTATTTTGTAAACTCGTTGATGATAATCAAATTTTCCAACATAATAATGATAAATTTCTCCTAGCTTTCCCTCTCCAGGAATTAAAATTGCTTCGCCATCAAACAAATATTTGTTGCTCCTTTCAACTTTTTTAGAACGAACAAAAAATGGATATTTTCCATTTGAATCTGCATCTTGAAGGTCACTGGCTCCTGTTTTTATTTCGGCTACATCTCCAAGCTCATCCCGTTCCCAAGCGTTAGTGAAGCCTTTAAACCTAATCCGCGGTACATTAGTATCTTTACTCATTCTTGAACAACTCCTTCAGCAATTCTATTTCTTGATTTGATTGTTCATCAGAACCTACTAAGTCATTCAAATCTTCCAATATAGAGCTATTTAGCTCTTTAATCTTTTTATTAGTTTCTTGAATTTCAGCCACGACTTTTTTAATGTCAACTGGTGGTTCTTCTTCAAATGTATCTACATAACGTGGAATATTAAGGTTATATTCGTTTTCCTTAATTTCATCCAAACTGGCGTCATGGGCATACTTATCAACGTCTTCACGCTTAAGATAAGTAGAAACAATCTTATCAATATCTGTTTCACGCAATAGATTTTGATTTTTACCTTTTTCAAAATCCTTGCTGGCATCAATAAAGAAGATATCTTTGCGCTCACGCTTTTTCTTTAATACCAAAATAACTGTTGGAATACTAGTCGAATAGAATAATCCTGCTGGCAAGCCAATTACGGCATCAAGACGATTCTTATCAATCAAGGCCTGACGAATTTTTCCTTCTTTGGCACCTCTGAACAAGACACCATGAGGTAAAACAATCGCCATTGTACCGCTATCTTTCAAGTGATATAAGCCGTGCAAAACAAAAGCATAATCTGCCTTAGTCCTAGGCGGCAATGCCCCATATTCTCCGAATCGCGGATCCTTTAATTTTCGGTCGTCATTATCCCACTTTTGTGAATATGGTGGGTTCATAACCACTGCATCAAAAGTTTGTGGGCCTTCACTACCATCCGTATTTTTACGTTTAGGCCAATCTTCTTCCAAAGTATCAGCGTTAGATAAAGTCATATTCTGATATGGCACATGGTGCATCATTAAGTTCATTCGTGCCAAGTTGTATGTTGTCGTATTTAATTCTTGCCCATAAAAGCGAACCGGAATCTTTTTAGCAAGTTGCTTACTTAATTCACCTTGAACCGTTAATAACAGCGAGCCTGATCCCATTGCAGCATCATAGACACTAAATGGTTCACCATTATCTGTTGCAGATGCAGTTGCCAATCTTGCTAAAACTTGTGAGACTTGGTGTGGTGTATAAAACTCCCCGGCTTTTTTACCAGAATTGCCAGCAAACTTAGCAATTAGATATTCATAAACATCCCCTAGAATATCATGACCAGATTCATCGTTATATTCAAACTGATCAACCAAATTAACAATCTTCATTAATGATTTAGCACGTTGATTAGTATTATTTCCTAAACGACTGTTACCTAAGTTAATATCTGCAAAAACCCCGCTAAAATCTTGTTCGGCATTAGTATTAATCTTAGTGTTATCGTTAAACCGGTTAAACATCTCTTGAAAGTCTTCTGGCTTCAACGTATTATTATTGACTTTATCAGTAATTGACTGCCAAGTATATTCTGGCTCAATTGCATAACCTAAGTCTTCAGCAATTGCCATTAGGAAGTCTTGCAATTCATCTCCTACTGCTTGTTCTAGATAGTCTTTATTTAATTCTTCAAAAGTATTTCCAGTCAATAAGTCACTTTTACGTAAATGATCTAATTGATTTTCTGATAAATAACGATAAAACATGAAACCCAGAATATAATTACGATATTCATCAGCTGCCATATTTCCTCGCAATTCATTGGCCATAGCCCATAATTTACTTGTAATTTCTTGAGCACGATTTTCACTCATTTGTTTCTCCCCTACTTATTTAACTGATCTGCAAACTTTTTAAATGATTGACGCAACTTGGTATGATATTTAATTTTACTAAGTTCTCTAACCATTGTATCTTCTGCGTCATTTTGGTAATTCTGTTGGCCTTCCTGCACTATCTTGGATAGACCACCTTCAACATCCAAGTCATCTTGACCAACAACGTGTTTTTCTAATAGCTCGTTGATTCTTTGTGAATCAGTAATATCAACTAAGCCCCATTTTTTCTTAAAGTCTAGAATTTCTGTTCGATGGTTCTTCTCAGTATGATCTTTAATTAACTGCTTTACTTCTTCTGATAAAACCGGATATTTCTGAATATCTACTTTATGAGCCATTAAGTCATTAGTTACAATTTGAACATCTTTAGCATATTTTTCATCTTCTAATTGGGCAATGAAGTTTTCAATTTGCAGTTTGGTTTTAGCCGCTTCAGTCATTTGTTCATCATTAACTTGATTTGCCAATTGTGCAATCAATTCATCGAGATAGTCATAGTCAACGTCAATGTCTTTGATATGTTCCATTTCCAAAGTTAAGTCACTAACGTCCAAATGCCGACTTTTAGCTACACATTCTTTTATTTGACTAGTGAATGCACCCGTTAGTTTCGCCTCATCATCTTCGGACATCCCGAGCTCTTGCAATAATTTTTCTGGATGTTCCTCATCATATTTCTCATCCTGCTTAATTCTAGCCATTGAATGACTGTAATCATTCAGAGTGTTATACATTTGCTTTTGTTTAACTTCACTATGAGGAATATCATCAAAGTTATTAGTTAATGTGGCTAATTCATCAACTGTCTTCTTTAGCGCTTCAACTTCTTCATCGTATGACTTTGCTAAAATTGAAGTTGCTGCAACTTCAGGTAATTCTTCTTGCACAAAAGCAGATTGCCTGTCAGCATATGTTGCTAAAGCTTGCTTCATTAGCTTTTCTGCGTTCTTAGGCCAGCGATAATTAACAATGCGACCAAAGGGCTTTTTCTGCATATCATGAACCCTATTGGTTCTTGAATAAGCTTGAATCAGAGCAGACCCTTTCAGTGTTCGGTCAACATAAAGAGTACTTAATTCAGGAGCATCAAAACCCGCTAATAATTGATCAACTACGATTACTAAATCTAGATAATTTCGGTCATCAACACTGCGATTTAGCCTAGATATCAGGTCTTGTTCATAATCGTCTACTTGATCATCTGTAAAGTTGGTATTGAACAGTGAATTGTAATTATCCATTGCCCTTCTTAAATTAGTATTATTAACTAATTGGGTATCATCATTACTTGTACTTTGACTAAAAGTTACGGCAACCTTTAGTGGCTTAGCCATAGTGGCCATCTGCTTATTAAATTCATCAAGATACATCATTGCCATTTCTGATGAAGAACCTTGACCAACATGAGTAGTCAGTAACGCGTTATATTGACCTTTATTGGAACGCTTGTCCCACTTTTCTAGAATATCCTCGACCACTTTTTCAACATGTTTAGGATTACGATCATAGACACTTGGCTCCACCATCTCATCCATATCATCGGGTGTTAAATTATTAATTCGTTCTTCAATTTGAGCTTGAGAGAATTTAGGATATCTAAATTTAAAGTATCTTGGTAAATATTGGTTCTTCATCACTTCTTCTGATAAAGTCGTTTCAAAATCAACTTTAAAGCCTAAAACGTTTTTATCAGAAATTGCATCCTTGATGGTGTAAATATGAAGCGGATTTCCGAATACTTCTTGGGTAGTTGGACCTTTTTTAGCATCAAAATTTGGCGTTCCTGTATAGCCAACAAATGCTGATTTGGGAAATGCTGTCTTAATCTTTTGCATCATGTCACCAGCAGTAGAACGATGAGCTTCATCCATGATAAAGACAATATTTTTATCAGAACCATAAACTTCTTTATGACTGGCAAGACTAGATAATTTCTGAATCGAAGTCACGATAATATTATTACTTTTAGACCGCAATTGCCGACCCAAATCATAATGATTTTTAGTTTTAGAAATTGACCCACCAGCAGCAGTATCTGCTGTTGGATCATAGGCTAAATACTGTTCAAAAGTTTGCTTAGTTAATGCTTTTCGATCAACCGCAAAAACAACTTTATCAACATTAGGTAATCTGGCAGCTAACCAAGCAGCTTTAAAGGAACTAATAGTTTTACCAGAACCTGTTGTATGCCAAATGTAGCCAACCTCTTTAGGGTCAAAACCAAAGGAATGATGCCGTAATTTTTCTAAAATTCGTTTGGTTGCGTATACCTGATATGGACGCATTACTTTAACATTTTCATGATTTTTTGTACCATCTAAAATCATAAAGTTAGTCGCCATTTCATGAGCCATCGGAATTGAAAGCATTTGTCTAGCAAATTCACGCCATTCATATACTGGATGGTTGTCTTTTTCTCGTTGCCAACGAAAAGCAAAGTCTGTATTAAACTTATCCAAAGTAGTATTAGCCATATAACGTGCATCATGCGGTGTTAATGCAACTAAAATCTGTACTGTTGAAAAAATATCACTATACTGATTTTCCGAAATATATTGTTGCATCTGATTTAGTGCTTCTTTAGCATCGTGTGCATCAGCTTTTTCTTCAATTTGAATAATCGGCAGACCATTAATTAATAATGTTGTATCAAATCTTCGTCTTTTGCGACCTACTATTACAGGGTCACGCCAAATCTGATTAACAACTTGATAAACGGTATTACCAGCACCAATATGACTTTGATCAAAAACTGTAAGGAAAACATGGTTACCATTATCCAAATCTACTTCAACTTGGGAAATTCCATTAACTCCGTATAAAAATTGCCCTGCTTCATAAGGTGTAGATAAATTCTTGATTTGCACCTTAACTTGGTTAAATTCATTAGTAGTTAATGGCTGATCTAATTTATCTTGATTATTTTGTTCTAAAATTTGCTTAAAGTTCACCCATAACTGTTCAGTCGTTTTTATTTTTGACATATAGGTCCATTGCTTGTCACCACCAATTTTAGTTAAATAATCAATTAGTTCATCTTCAAATTTTAATTCGCTGTTTTCAATTGCCATTTTTCGCCTCTGTTTTAATACCAATGATATTGTCTAAAATTTGATACACAATCCTATCTCTATTTAAAATATTTTTATACAATTGATTAGACTGTTTTAACTGGTCCACATATAACTTTCCAATTGATTTTTGATTTTCAACGCTCAGTTCCGGAACAATAATTTCTTTAAGAATTTTTGTTGTATATTTAAAAACAATGCTACCCTGCAAATATTTTTTTATTTGTCGATCAAAACATTTACTTTCGTTTAATAGAAAAAGAATGTATTCAATTGATACAGAAGTTCTAGGAATTAATTTAACAAAATTCTGTGTTAAAATGTATTTGTCGTGTTTCTGAGTTATAATGGCTGCTTTTCCACTTTGTAGGTTGAAAATCAAGTCACCTTGCTTAACCAGAACCACATCAGATGTAGTTTTTATTTGCTTTGTTTTGCTATTATTTGTTAGAGACTGAAAAGTATCTTCTAAATAACAATTTCTATCATAAACAAAGTAAGATTTTGTATTACTTTTATTACTGGCTTCTAGTCTAGATTGTAATGAACCACTTTTAAATTCGAAAAGGTCCTTTAATTTCAAATTTGGTTCTCCTTTCTTTCGGTAATTTAGCTAAATTACATAAATAATTATAATACATTTTTCACTAAAATCAAGTGTAATTTTTTAAAATTACTTTATTATCATCACTTATTGTTATAATTGATGATAATTACTATAAAAAGAAGGTACAAAAATGATTAAATTTTATGGCTATAAACGTTGTTCAACCTCGCGCAGTGCTGAAAAATGGCTCCACGAACATGATGTTGACGTCGACTTTCAGGACTTGGTAGAGCAACCACCTAAGAAAGAAGACCTAGTTAAGTGGATGACTGCTCATGAAGACCGTGGCTTGCGTTACTTCTTCAACACCCACGGCATGGACTACCGCAAATTGCATTTAAAGGATCAATTACCAAGTATGACCATTGATGAAGCAGCCGAGATGATGTCCAAGAATGGCAAACTAATCAAGCGCCCGTTAGTTGTTGACGGCGACAAATTAACCTGCGGCTTCAATGAAGATGTTTACAAAGATACTTGGTTATAGAAGTGAGCTTAATGCTCGTTTTTATTTTGTCTATTTTCTATGCCTGCAATAACCTTTATAATAGGAAATAAAAAAGGAGCACAGTATGAAATACAATCAATATGCCTATGTCGAAACTGATTTTCAAACACAGGTACAAGAACTACTTACTATCAAATTTTTACCAGAAAATTACCAAGAACTGACTTTTAGCGAGTTGCTAGCTGAATTAGTTGAGAACACACTCGCAGAAGTTAATCCTACCGCGGATTTTGCTAGACAAGCCAAGTTAGGTGAGTTTGCCGTTTCTGATAACCAAACCCTAGCAGATTTTTTAGCGACTAATCCAGAAAACATTAAGCCAGAACAATTTTACAATGTCGCCCTGCAGCTGTTAGGTTATCATGTTCACTACGATTATCAGCTGTCTGACCCACTGGGCTACATGACTAAGCAAGCCCTGCCAGCTGTTTCTAGCATTAATAATCGGGACGAACTAATTCATGCCTTTTACCGCTTATTAAATACCCGTGCCAAAAACGGTCAGCTCTTAATTGACGTCATGGCTGGCAAAGGTTACTTCCACGAAAAACTTCTTGGTATCCCCTACAGTAAATTCATCTTATTTAACGGCAAAAGCTTACCCGTATTTGATACCAGCAACGTAATTCGTGAGGTTGTCTATGTAGAAAGTGACCTTGATACTGATGGCGATGGTCAATCTGACTTATTGCAAACGACTATTTTTCGCCCAGTTGAAAGCGAAATGATGAAAGTTCCAGCGCTCTATACTGCTAGTCCATATTTTGGCGGTATTATTGATAATGTTAAACGTAATCACAATGTCGATGAGAACTTGAGTGATGCCACTGAATGGACTAATCCGCAATATGAACCTGCTGCACGAGTGAAAGCCAAAAAACCAAATAAAATTGCGAATTTAATTAATAAGGATGGCTATCCTGCAATGGAAGAAGCTGTCGGCAAATCCTCTTACCCACTAAACGAATACATGCTCGCACGCGGCTTCGCCAGTGTCTTTGCTGGTGGCATTGGCACGCGCGGTTCTGATGGCTTACGAATTACTGGTTCTCCTGAAGAAACAGAAAGTGCCAAAGAAATTATCGAGTGGCTGCATGGTGATCGAGTTGCCTATACTGACCGTAACCGCACTCATCAAATTAAGGCTTCATGGTGCAATGGCAATATCGGTATGACTGGTCGCTCTTACCTCGGGACTTTGCAAATCGCCGTCGCTACAACTGGCGTTAAGGGCTTGAAGACCGTGGTGTCTGAAGCCGCAATCTCCTCTTGGTATGATTATTACCGCGAGCATGGTCTGGTCATTGCCCCTGAAGACTGCCAAGGTGAAGACATGGACTTGCTTGCCGAGACTTGTCAGTCCAACTTATGGGACGCAGGTTCCTATTTAAAAATCAAGCCTAAGTACGACAATATGCAAGAGCAGCTTTTAACTAAAGAAGACCGCAAAACTGGACAATATTCTGACTTTTGGGAAGCACGCAATTACCGCCACCATACGGATAACATTAAATGCTCATGGATCAGTGTTCACGGTCTGAACGACTGGAATGTTAAGCCTAAGAACGTCTATAAAATTTGGCAAAAAGTCAAACATCTGCCTCTACCGATTAAGCCGCACCTATTCCTGCATCAAGGACCACATTACAACATGAATAATTTGGTTTCAATTGACTTTACCGACCTCATGAACCTCTGGTTTGTTCATGAATTGCTCGAAGTTGACAATGGTGCCGAACAGCAATGGCCAACTGTCATGATCCAAGACAACCTAGAAGCTGATACTTGGCATCAAGAAGCTGACTGGAGTGACGAACTAGGTCAAGAAGTAGTCTATTACCCAACTGATGATAATGAATTACAAAAAGACGGCAATGGCAAACAGCAATTATCATTTGTCGATGTGGGCGGACAAAAATTTAAGCAAGCTCATATTTCCGAAAGTGACTGGCAATACCAATTTATTTGTGGCCAAGAGCCATGGGCTTCATCAAGCCTGCGCTTTACAACAGATGAGTTTATTCATCCCGTAACGATTGTCGGTCGCCCTGAAGTTACTGTCCATGTTTCTTCTAACATTAACAAAGGTCAGCTTTCAGTCGCTTTAGTTGAATTAGGTGATCGCAAGCGCCTAACCGCTACACCTAAATTCATCATGCCTGGTGGTCAAGAACTTGGCTATCGTTTTGGTACCGACACTTTGCAAGAATTTATGCCTGACAAGCTAACTCATGCCAAATTAATTACTAAGGCACACATGAACCTGCAAAACTATGCCGATATGAAGAAGCCAACTGCGATTGAACCAGACCAATTTTATGACCTAACCTTTAAATTGCAGCCGACTTATTATCGCCTACCTGTTGGCAGTCGGCTTTGCTTAATTATCTATTCGACTGACCAATGCATGACTAAGCGCCCACTTGAAGAAGTAACTTATACAGTTGATTTGGCAAAAACCGCTATTAAATTTAGTCAAAAATAATTAAAAAATCCGTTAGAACTTCATTGTTCTGACGGATTTTTAAGTTTAAGCAAGGATTTTGATTGCTAGTGCTTCATATGGTCTTAAACGCAAAAATTTCTCAGTCTTACCATTATCTTTTTGATAATTACTAATTAAAACTTGGTAAGTCTGATTGCAGTACTCCTCAGGCAGCTGCACAACATATTCGGTACTATAAAAATTATTAAAAACTAGTATTCTATCCGCATTATCATCAATATAGCGCTCATAAGCAAGAATGTGCTGGTCGGATTTCAAGAACATTTTAATATGACCATCCGAAATTAGGTCTTCGTGTTTACGCAATTTAATCAATCTTTGATAATAATTGAAAATCTCACCTTCTGATAATTCCTTTTTGACATTAATCTGGGACTGATTTCTCGGCATTAGCCACGGCTTAACTTTACTAAAACCAGCATATTCTTGGTCGTTCCAGTGCATTGGTGTACGTGAATTATCACGCGATTTAGCACGAACAATTGCCAAAGCCGCTTCATCCGACATGCCCTGATTTTTTAAATTATTGAAGGCATTCTTACTTTCAATATCAACATAACTGGTAATTGAAGAATAATCAGGATCAATCATCCCGATTTCTTCGCCCATGTAAATATACGGCGTGCCGCGCATCAGATGAATGGCGGTCGCTAACATTTCTGCTGATTTTACACGGTACTTCCCGGGATCGCCAAACCGATTCAGAGCCATTGGTTGGTCATGATTATTCCAAAATAACGCATTCCAACCGCCACCCTGGTCCATTTTTTCCTGCCATTGAGTTAATAAACTCTTTAATTTCATAAAATCAAACGGCATCTTGGTCCATTTTTCACCATTTTGGTAGTCAACCTTTAGATGATGAAAGTTAAAGACCATTGATAATTCATGTTCACTAGGCTTGGAATATGCAATTGAATTTTGGATAGTTGTTGAAGACATTTCCCCAACCGTAATGGTATCAGGATCCTGACCAAAGCTCGCCGCATTCATTTCCTTCAAATACTTATGGACTATCGGCGTATCAGTGTAGAGCTGCTTTTCTTCAATTGGATCAGTAGAATCTATCAAATCAGCTGCCTTGCCAGTGACATTAATAACATCAAATCTAAACCCCTGTACACCTTTAGCACGCCAAAAGTTGATTACCTTGTAAACTTCCTGTCGCACTTCGGGGTTGTGCCAATCAAGGTCAGCTTGGCTGGGATCATAGAGGTGCAGGTAATAATAATCAGTGTCGCCAAACTTGGCCCATGCAGGGCCACCGAACTTACTCTGCCAATTGGTTGGCAGGCTGCCATCCTTTTTTGCCTTACGTAAATAGAAAAATTTACGATACTTTTCATCACCAGCCAGCGCCTTTTGAAACCACTCGTTACTAGTTGAACAGTGATTAAAGACCATATCTAACATCACGCCGACATTAATTTCTTTCAATTTGGCAACAAGCTCATCAAAATGCGCCATTGTGCCAAACAGCGGATCGATTTGATAATAATTGGCAATGTCATAACCATTATCATGCTGCGGTGAAACAAAAAAAGGATTAAACCAAATCATATCAACGTTTAATTGTTTAATATAAGGAATTTTTTGAATGATTCCGCGAATATCACCAATGCCATCACCATTAGAATCATAGAAAGACTTAGGATAAATCTGATATATGACTTTCTTACCTAAATTAACCATTTAACTTCTCCTTAGAGTTTAATTCTTTGTCTTCGCGCAAAGTCAACAAATTTAAATTTACTTGGATCATGATAAGACAAGGTTAACTGAAATAGGGTCGCATCACTTAAATAATTATGACTGGCAACTAGTACAGCAGTTTTATCCTTCAGGTTTAACTTTTTTTGTAAATTTTCATCAATCTTTTCAACGGTAATTTCCTTAGTCGCATATGAAACTTCCAGTCCCATTTCATTCTCAAGGTAATTGTAAATTGAAGTTTGTGCCGCACTCAGCGGCAACTCATTAATTAGCGGGGTAAACAAAAAATCACAATCAAGAATTTCTGGTTTACCATTAATCTTACGCAGGCGCTCAACGTAAAAGCCCTTCTGCTGCTTTTCATTCGGGAATTTTTTCTTAAAAAGCTCGGGTAACGACGACATTTTCGCCAAAGTTAAAACTTCAGTTTGCGCATCCATGCCCAGAGATTGGCTTAATTCCGCAAAACTTGAAATGCCAGAAATCGGAAAGGAATACTGCTCTAAATTCAAAACCAACGATCCCTTGCCGCGAATCTTCTGAATTAGGCCTAACGAATTTAATTCTTCCAAGGCCTTACGCACCGTCTCACGTGAGGTTCCGTATAACTTGGTCAACTCGCTTTCACTTGGTAAAAAAGAATTAACCTTAAATTGCTGGTGTTTGACCTTAGCTGCAATGTCTTGGGCGATAATTTCTGATTTTGATTGCATGATATTTTTCCTTTCACTAAATCAGATTAATTATATGCGCTTCTGTATGTACAAGTAAATAATTATCGTTAACTTTGCCTAAAATATTTGTAAGCGTTCTATTGCATCTTGTCTAGACAAGTATGATAATAATCATAAATCATTTATTAATAAATGCAAATGCATTAGTCAGTTAGTCAGAAAGAAGGAATAAGAATGGCGAAAAACAAAGAAACCATCCTTTTGGCTCCCGCAAACGGAAAAGTTATTGCATTAAGCAAGATTAACGATCCGGTCTTCAATAAAGGAACTATGGGACAAGGATTTGGCATAATGCCAACCAATGGAGAAGTGGTTGCACCCGTTGCTGGTGAAATTGTCACGATTGCCAAAACGAAACACGCAATTGGTATCAAAACCAGTACAGGTCTGGAAGTACTAATTCACATGGGAATTGATACCGTTGAACTCAACGGCGAACCATTTACAATTAATGTTCAAAATGGTGATACTGTTAAGGCAGGCCAAGTAATTGCTAACATGGATCTTGATGCCATTAAAACAACAAAGTTAGACCCAACAATCATTACAGTCATTACCAACACAAATGATAAACTTGCTGGCTTAGACATCACTGAAGGTGAAATTTCTGCTGGAACCCAAGTAGCAACAGCGTACCTTAAAAATGCCCCAACAACT
This sequence comes from Lactobacillus sp. ESL0703, assembly GCF_029433435.1. Lineage (NCBI taxonomy): Bacteria > Bacillati > Bacillota > Bacilli > Lactobacillales > Lactobacillaceae > Lactobacillus > Lactobacillus sp. ESL0703. Next base: position 36,183 of record NZ_JAQTIB010000001.1, on the reverse strand, counting down.
GCATCGCAGCAAAAATTATCCTATGATGAATTAGCTGCTTTTATCATTAAAAATGTTGGCGGTCCTCAAAATATCAATAATGTTATTCATTGCATCACAAGATTACGGTTCTATCTTAAAGATGAGGCACAAGCAAACGATGATGTCCTTAAAAATCAGCGCGGCATTCTTGACGTTATGCACGCTTCTGGACAATATCAAGTTGTTATTGGCGATGGCGTTGCCAACCTGTATGACGCATTAATCAAGCAATTACCGGAATTAGACGATAGTGCTACTACCACTAATTCGCAAAACGATGGTAAGAATCCTTTTTCACGGGTAATTAACAATTTAATTGGCTTTATTACTGGCTCAATGAGTCCTGTGATTGGGGTAATTGCTGCTTCAGGTATTATCAAGGGGATCCTTGCTTTATTGACGCTGCCGCAGCTCGGCTCAATACTTAATGTTAACAGCGTTCCTTACATTACCATCAGTGCAATGGCTGACTCGGCCTTCTACTTCCTGCCAATTTGGGTTGGTTTTAGTGCAGCCAAACGTTTAGGTAGTGATCCAATCATTGCTGCCGTAATTGGTGGGGTTATTACCATGCCGCAGTTAATTACTTGGGGCAAAGCAGGAAAAGTCATGTTCCGCTTCGCTGGGTTAAACTTTCAGTTTTTGAATTATACCTACTCAATCTTCCCAATGATTTTGGCAGCTTGGCTAGCTTACAAGTTAGAAAAATGGCTTAAAAAAGTTTTGCCAACTTACCTGCAAATGATTTTTGTGCCATTAATAACCGTCCTAATTGTTTCTACTATTACCTTAGTTATTACTGGACCAATTATTCAGGGCATCGCCAATGGGATCGCTGTCTTCATTAACTGGTTAGTTTCCGTATCCGGCTGGCTTGGTGGTTTTATTATCGGTGGCTTCTATCAAGTGCTTGTTATCTTTGGCTTTCACTGGGGTGTTGTGCCATTGGTTGCACAACAGATTGCAAGTACTGGTCAAAGTGCCATCAACGCAATTATTTGTTCAACAATGATTGCCCAAGGTGCTGCAGTTTTAGCAGTCGCAATTAAATCTAAGAAGGCTGACATCAAAGAATTAGGCTTTGCCGCAATGATTAGTGCCTTCTGCGGTGTTACTGAGCCTGCGATCTACGGTGTTAACCTTAGATACAAAAAAGTCTTTATTTCTGGTTCAATTGGGGCTGCATTCGGCGGTTTAATTACCGGATTAATGCACGGAACCATGTTTGGCTTTACTGGTGGCTTAATCGGGTTCTCAAGTTTCTTCAATCCGAAAAATCCGGGCGATCTGAGCAGCTTCTACACATTCTTGATTGCCAGTGCTGTTTCAATCGTTGTTGCCTTCATTATTACTTGGTTCTGGGGCTATGACGATAAGATGGTGATGGGCAAGAAAGTTGCTAAAGCAAAGCGCCCAGGTACAATTTAAAAATAATCTGATATTAAAAAGCAGATCAAGTTTTCCCAAAAGAAATTCTTGACCTGCTTTTTTGTAAGAAGTTATCTTTTACTTCAAACTAGTTGTTAAAAATGACCGATTGGCAAGTGCCGTTAATAGTGCGCGTGCTGTATCTAAGCTCGTAATTAGCGGTACATTCTGTTGAATTGCGGTCTGTCTGATAATAAAACCATCAGAATTCTTCGTTAGATCATGCCCCATTGTATTGATTACCAGATCAATCTTACCGCTGCGCAATTCTGTTAACAAATTATTGTCTGCCTGCTGATGAATTTTGCTAAGCAAGGTCACATGTAGATTATGCTTGTGCAAAAACGCTGCGGTTCCACTGGTTGCAAATATCCGATAGCCAATCTGGGCGAATTTTTGCGCTAAGGGCAAAATTGCCTCTTTGTCACGATCCTCAATGGTTAATAGCACATTACCACTATCAGGAATCTGCATCCCCGCACCAGCAAATGCCTTATAGAGAGCCTTTGCAAAACTCACATCACTACCCATTACCTCACCTGTTGACTTCATTTCTGGTCCCAAATAACTATCAACATCAGCTAGTTTACTGAATGAAAAAACAGGTGCTTTTACACTAACCAATTTTGCCTCTGGTGCCAAGCCGTCGGTATAGCCTTGACTGCGTAGACTTTGCCCCATAATCACTCGCGTTGCAACCTGGGCCATTTCAATACCGGTAACTTTACTTAAAAATGGCACTGTTCGACTAGCACGGGGATTAACTTCAATGATGTAAATTTCATTATCCCGTTCAATTAGCTGCAAGTTCATAATTCCGCGGCAATTTAGTTTTAATGCCAACTCCTTGGTAAGTTTGGCAATTTTTTGCTTAACTTCAGTTGAAAAAGTTTGCGCCGGATAAACAGCCATTGAATCACCTGAATGCACACCGGCATGTTCAATATGTTCCATAATTCCGGGAATCAGCACCTGCTCGCCATCACAAATAGCATCAACGTCGCACTCCCGACCATCTAAATAATCATCTACTAAAATTGGGTGACTGCTGGCAATATCTACATGGTCGTGTAAATAATCTTCTAATTCATCTTGACTGTACACAATTGCCATTGCTTTACCGCCAAGAACATAACTTGGCCGCACCAAAACTGGATAACCAAGTTTGGTCGCTGCCTGAATAACGCCTGCGTGAGTTGTCGCCGTAATTCCCTGCGGCTGCTTTAAATGTAACTCTTTAACTGCCTGATCGAATAATTCGCGGTCTTCGGCACGATTTAAATCTTCGACACTAGTTCCTAGTACTTTAATGCCGTGTTCTTCCAGTCCTGCAGCCAGGTTAATTGACGTCTGACCGCCAAACTGAATGATAATCCCTTCTGGCTGTTCCAAGTCACAAACATTAAGCACATCTTCCAGTGTCAAAGGTTCAAAGTATAATTTATCAGAAATTGAAAAGTCAGTCGAAACTGTTTCCGGATTGGAATTAATAACAATTGCTTCATAACCCATCTTCTGCAGTGCCTTAACGGAATGCACGGTTGCATAATCAAACTCAACCCCCTGACCAATTCTAATTGGACCAGAGCCAATCACCAAGACTGATTTTTTATGGTCACGTTGACTCTCATTTTCTAGGTCATAAGTTGAATAAAAGTATGGCGTTTGCGAAGCAAATTCTGCCGCACAGGTATCAACCATTTTGTAAACAGGAACCATGCCATGCTTTTTACGCACCTGCCTTACTTGTTCAGGTGTGTAATGCCATAATTTACCAATTGTCTGGTCGCTAAAACCATATTTCTTAGCTGTTTTAAGTACAGTAATATCATTTGGATGTGCCGTAATGGTTTTCTCCATATCAACGATGTGGCGCACAATATCTAAAAAATAAAAATTGATTTTGGTCAATTCATGGATATCCGTCATCGAATAACCCCGGCGAAAGGCTTCGGCAAGATAAAAGAGGCGATCGTCTTGTGCCTTAACCAGCTTTTGTTCCAAATCCTCATCACTTGCCTTATGAGCCTCAGCTGAATAAAAGTCTTTTTGATCAATTTCTAGCGACCGGACAGCTTTTTGAAAGGCTTCCTCAGCTGTGCGCCCAATCGCCATCACCTCACCTGTTGCCTTCATCTGGGTACTGAGTTCACGGTTAGCTTTAGGAAACTTATCGAACGGCCAGCGGGGAATTTTGCAAACAACATAGTCAAGTGACGGCTCAAACTCTGCAAAAGTTGTTCCCGTTACCGGATTTTTGATTTCATCCAAAGTTAGACCAACCGCAATTTTCGCAGCCATCTTGGCAATCGGATAACCCGTTGCCTTTGAAGCTAGAGCCGATGATCGTGACACTCTTGGATTAACCTCAATCACATCATAATTAAAGCTCTTTGGATCAAGTGCTAGCTGCACGTTGCAGCCGCCCTCAATCTTCAATGCCCGAATCAAGCGCAACGAACAATCACGTAATAGTTGATATTCCTTGTCTGACAGTGTTTGTGATGGTGAAAAGACAATCGAATCACCAGTATGAATACCAACAGGGTCAAAATTTTCCATACAGCAAACAATCATTGTGTTATCGGCATGATCGCGCATAACCTCAAATTCAATCTCTTTGTAGCCAGCAATCGACTTTTCTACTAAACATTCAGTAACCGGCGATAATTCCAAGCCGTTCTTGGCAATACGTGTAAGTTCATCATGGTCGTTGCAAATCCCGCCGCCAGTACCGCCCATGGTAAAAGCCGGACGAACAATAATTGGGTAGCCAATTTCATCCCCAAATGCCAATGCCTCAGCAACAGTCTTGACACTTTTGGATGGTGGAACTGGCTCGCCCAACTGCTGACACAATTGTTTAAACTCTTCACGATCTTCTGCCTGCTCGATTGATGCAAGCTTAGTTCCTAAAAGCTCAATCCCTAATTCTTGTAAGATGCCGCTTTTAGCTAAAGATAAAGCCATGTTCAAGCCAACTTGACCGCCTAGTGTCGGCAAAATTGCATCGGGATATTCTTGGCGAATAATTCGCGAAATTGAATCAACTGTCAACGGTTCAAGATAAACCTTGTCGGCAATTTCAGTATCCGTCATAATCGTTGCTGGATTGGAATTAACCAGCACGACTTCGTAGCCCTCTTCACGCAAAGCTAGGCACGCCTGCGTTCCCGAATAATCAAATTCTGCTGCTTGACCAATAATTATTGGTCCCGAGCCGATGACCATAATTTTATGAATATCTGTTCTTTTAGGCATGTTGCTTAGCTTCCTTTCTTTGATCGATCATTTGCGTAAAGTAATCAAAAATCCCTTGCTGATCGTGTGGTCCAGGAGTTGCATCCGGATGAAACTGCACCGAAAATGCCGGATACTTCTTATGCCGCAGACCTTCAATTGTACCGTCATTAACTTCAACGTGAGTTACCATTAGGTCAGTTGCCGCAATTGATTCTGCCTTAACCGCGTAACCGTGATTCTGCGAACTAAAGCCAATATTACCTGTCGCAATCTCGCGAACTGGGTGATTAAGTCCTCGATGACCAAATTTCATTTTGAACGTCTCGGCACCATTAGCCAAGGCAAAAACTTGATGCCCCATACAGATTCCCATTAATGGCAAATGCTGCTCAACTTCTCGCACCATCGCCGCAGTACGCGACATTTCCTCAGGATTACCGGGACCGTTAGAAAGTAATACCCCGTCTGGATGCAGACTTAGAATGCGTTCAGCTGTGGTATTGTACGGCACGACAATACAGTTACAATCACGCTGCACTAATTCGCGCAGAATACTATTTTTGATACCAAAATCAACCACTACAATATTACGCTTGGAACCAGGTACTGGATACGAGCGGGTTGTCGACACCCGGCTAACTGCTCCCTTAGTTAAATTTTCTTTTTGTAAGGCTTGAGCAACTTGGGCTGCATCAGCCGCAGAATTAGCAATCTGACCGCGTATTGTACCATACAGCCGCAATTTTTTAACTAAAGCGCGCGTATCAATCCCTTGAATACCAGGAATATTTAATTTTTTAAGAAAGTTCGGCAAGGTTGTCTGCATTCGCCAGTTATCAGGATAATGCGCCACCTGATGACAAATCACACCCTTAATCCCCGGTTCAAGCGATTCATAATCTGCCAGTGTAATGCCATAATTACCAATCAGAGGATTAGTAAACACTAAAATCTGATCGGCATAAGATTGATCCGTAATCGCTTCCTGATAACCAGTCATCCCCGTTGTAAAGACCACTTCACCTTTTGCTTCACATGCAGCACCGAAGCCTTCGCCCTGATAGATACTGCCGTCTTCCAAAATCAGATACTTCATTATTGCTCCTTTGCTTGATAAACTACGCGTCCAGAAACCATTGTCATCATCGTTGATCCATAAACTATGTCTTCGGTAAACGGTGTATTACAACTTTTTGAAAGGTAGTCCTGCTGGTGTAATTTTTTCTTAGCCTGCAAGTCAAAAATGGCAATGTCTGCTGGTTCGCCAATCGCAATCCTCCCTGCATGTTGTAAGTTAAAAACTTTAGCCGGTTTAATTGTTAACCAAGCTAGTAATTGTGTTAGGCTGCAGCAACCTGTCTTAACCAGCTGCGTATAAAGCTCACTAAAGGCTGTCTCACTACCAGTAATGCCAAAAGCTGCTCTGCTAAAGCCACCTGCCTTATCCTGCTGAGTATGCGGTGCATGATCGGTGGCAATCATGTCAATTGTCCCATCAAGCAGTCCGGCAATTAATGCCTGCTGGTCTTCTTTTGACCTTAACGGCGGGTTCATCTTAAAATTACTATCGTTTTGTGTAATATCATTTTCTGTTAACAACAAATGATGCGGTGCTGCTTCACAAGTAACGTGTACACCACGCTTTTTAGCAATTTTGATTAAGTCAACACTGGTCTTAGTTGAAACATGGCAAACATGATAATGCACACCAGTCTTAGCAGCCAGTAACAGGTCGCGCGCAATTTGCGTGGTTTCTGCTAGTTCTGTAATTGGTCGCAAGTCAAATTCTGCTGCCTTTGGGCCATCATTAATTACCCCAAGATTAAAAAGCGTGTCATCTTGAGCATGTTCGGCAATGATTAGATGATTGTCTTTCGCCTGCTGCATTGCATTGTACATTGTTTGTGCATTCTGCACGCCCTTGCCGTCATTACTTAGAGCAATTGCCCCAGCTTTTTTTAAACTAGCATAGTCAGGGAGAGTATCGCCAACTTCATCAACTGTAATTGGCCCGTATTGCAAAACATGGACGACACCATTCTGCTCATTATTAGTTATCATCTTTTGCAGTAATTCAGCGGTATTGGGAACCGGCACCACATTTGGCATTGCCGCGGTAGTTGTAAAACCGCCATGGGCTGCAGCCAACGTCCCCGAATGAACATTTTCCTTTGCCGTTTGACCAGGATCACGATAATGAACATGCATGTCGATTAAACCTGGACTGACCAGCTTATCTTGCGCGTCAATGACTTTCTCAGCCGTCAAATCTTGACCAATAGCACTGATGCAACCATTTTCAATTAAAATATCGCATTGGGTAAGTCGGTTGTCCAAATAGACTTGACCATTTTTAATGACTGTAGCCATTATTCTAGTCCTCCTAACTGGCGACCGCGCATTACAGCCTCAATCATTGCCATGCGCATAAAGACCCCATTTTGCATCTGACGAACAAACATACTCTTGGGTGCTTCAACTAATTTGCCAGCCAGTTCAACATCACGATTAATCGGACCTGGATGCATGATAATTGCATTCTTTTTTAGTGCATGATAGCGGCGCTCATTAATCCCAAATTGCTCGTGATATTGCACTGGATCAAACTTACTTTCATTCAGGTCATCTGCATGACGCTCATGCTGAACGCGCAGTAACATCAGCACATCAACTTGACCAATCAGATTGTCAAGCGGTGCAAATTGCCCATATTGGTCAAACTGCTTGTCATACCAATATTCTGGTCCAGAAAAGTAAACTTGCGCACCAAGCTGAGTTAATAACTCCATATTACTTTTGGCGACCCGAGAATTGGTAATGTCACCAACGATCGCTACTTTCAAATTCTCAAAATGACCAAAGTGCTCATGAATTGTCATCATGTCAAGCAGACATTGCGATGGGTGCTGACCACTGCCATCGCCGGCATTAATGACGCCAATGCTTAAGTGCTGCTCAGGCGCTAAAGAAATTAACTCATTGTAATATTCATTTTGCGGATGGCGAATAACTTCAAGGTTAACCCCCAAGGCCGCCATAGTTAGCGAGGTATCATATAAGGTCTCACCTTTTTTAACTGAACTATGAGCCGGATCAAAGGGAATAACTGTCAAGCCTAATTTGCGTTCCGCAATTTCAAAGCTGGTATGGGTTCTGCTTGAATTTTCAAAAAACATGTTGGTCACATAAACTGGCTTAGCTAATTCAGGTCTAGCCCCTCCATGCTTAAAGTACTCTGCACGGTCAATCAAGGCGCGTACTTCATCTACCTGCAAGCCGGCGACACTAACAAAATGCGGTAAACTAACGAGATTATAATTTTTCATGGTCGAAACCCTTTCTTTAAGATACAAAAAAACCTGAAGCATTTAGATTGCTCCAGGTTAATCAAAAGGGATTTTTGGCCTATTTTAAGATACTCCAAAAGAACTCAAACCCTTCTGACCCTCTCTGGAGTCAATTAAATGGTTGAATGATTAAATTAACTAAATTATGTTATTCTTCCGGTAATGGTTTTAATTTTACGCTATCCTGCCCGTCAACTTCCTCAACACTAACAGCAACTTGTTCTGTTGAAGACGTCGGGATATTTTTTCCAACAAAATCTGCCCGAATTGGCAATTCGCGGTGACCGCGGTCAACCAGAACCGCAACAGCGATTGAACTTGGTCGACCAATGTCCATCAGGGCGTCCATTGCTGCCCTAATTGTCCGCCCCGTATAAATAACGTCATCAACAAGGACGACATGTTGATCGGCAATCTCAACTCCAACTTTATTGGAATTGACAACCGGATCCTGTTTAAGAGTTGCGTCATGACGGTCATCACGGTAGAGGGTAATATCCAGTTGCCCTAGGGGAACATCAACACCTTCCAGCTTTTGAATCCGGTCATGAATCCGTTTAGCCAAATACACACCACGCGTCTTAATACCGACAAGCACCAAGTTCTCGGTTCCCTTATTACGTTCAATAATTTCATAAGTAATTCTTGTTAGCGCCCGCTTCATTGCAAGCGCATCCCAAATTTCTTTTGCCATCTTGTTCTCCTCTCATATCCCCAAAATAAAAGCACCTAGTCGATGAGACCAGGCGCTAACTCGATTGCCTTGCTAGCCTCTCTGGACTAATTAAAGGAATATTAAGTTAAATATACGGACAATTATTATAATTGTCAAATTAAATTTTTAATTAAATTGAGCTTGACCGACAAGATCATTGATATCGCTAACACCTAATTTATTTAGCAGTGCCGGCAATTTTTGAATAATATGCGGGCAGGCTAAATCATCGTGAAAATGCGCACTGCCAACGGCCACGGCACTGGCCCCCGCCAGCATAAATTCAACTACGTCTTCAGCACTTGCAATGCCGCCCATGCCAATAATTGGCAATTTAGTTGCCTGATAGACCTGGTGAACTTGATATAGCGCAAGTGGCTTAATACCACTACCCGAAAGACCACCAATATTATTACCTAAAAAGGGCTTGCGCGTTTCAAGGTTTATCCGCAAACCCATCACTGTATTAATTAGCGACAAACCATCAGCACCACCAGCTTCTGCGGCGCGGGCAATCTCAGTAATTGAGGTAACATTGGGTGTTAACTTGACATAAATTGGCACCTCAACTACTTGTTTAATGGCAGTTGTCAGCTGCTCGACCAATTCCGGATGAACGCCAAAGGTCATGCCGCCGCGAGCCACATTGGGACAGGAAAAATTAAGTTCTAATGCATCTACCAAACCAGATGCGGACAATTCTTTTGCTACCTGCACATAGTCAGACTTACTCCCGCCGCCAACACTAGCAATAATTGGCAAGTTGGGATATTTTTGACGTACAGCCGGGATTTTTTCACTGACAACCTTGCTAACCCCGGGATTAGTTAATCCTACCGAATTTAACACTCCAGATTCTAAAACCGCAATTTGCGGCTGCGGGTTACCCAGTCGCGCTTGTGGTGTTGTTGTTTTCAGCACCAACGCTCCTAACTCATTTAAGTCAAACTTGTTAGCAGCGGGAACATCACCGAAGCCAAAAGTTCCACTTGCTGGCATCACCGGATTTTTCAAATGCAGACCGGGTAATTTTATACTAAGATTAGTCATCTTTACCTCCAAAAATGTATGCTCACAGACATTACAATTATTTTCGCAGTTTATTTTACACGTTTTTAATTATTTGCCAAGATTTAATTTTTATTTCAACTCGACGTCCCATACAGCCTGCTGCATTGAACCATAAAACTTACGATAAAGTTTCTTGGTTTCTGCAGTTTGGTAACATTTTACAACGTTCTTGTAGTCCGGATCGTTCTTTTTGGCTGCCGTAGTACAGATATTATTAATTGCTCCCGCGGACTCCTTATTGATTGGCTCAACATAAATCGTCTCTTTAGGGCCAAGACCTGCTGGCACGGCAAAATCATTATTAACAATTACGGCATCAACGGAATTAATAATTCGCGCGCATTGCTCGTCACTAACCTCTTTAATCTTGATATGCCGCGGATTGCTTGTAATATCCGCGATCGTCTTCAACTTTTTACCCGTAGTCAACCGGATTAACTTAGCATTTTTTAAAACGTGGAGTGCTCGGGATTCCGTTGCGGCATCATTAGGGATTGCAATTGTGGCACCTTGCGGCAACTGACTTAACTTGTGATACTTCTTGGAATATAGCCGAATTGGCGCAATATAAGTTTTACCAATTGAAACGATATTGGCATGGTTTGCCTTTGACCAAGTATGCATAAATGTTGTTGTCTGAATTGCATTTAGATCAATCTCGCCATCACGCAAAGCCTTATTCGGTTGATTGTAATCCGTAAAGACCTTGGTCTTAACGATAATGCCATAATCCCGCTTGGCCTTTTGCGCAACATGCTGCCAAATTACATGTTCAGAATTACTTTCACCGACAACGCCAATCGTTACCACCCGCTGCTTGGACGTATTATTAGAAATTCCTGGGCCGAAGCTAAACCAGCCGGCAACCAGCAAAACTAAGGCAATAATTGTCCAAGTAATAATATGTTTCTTTCGCTTCTTACTCATTTTTTATTCCTTTTCTTAATAAAAAATTCACTTAAATTTATAATAATTATACCAAAATAAACTACTAGCATTAACATTTATTAAAATTACCGGCAAAAATTAGTTGTCTTTTGGATAAGATGATGCTAAACTGACTAGCGATGAACTTTAAACGGTACAGAGAGACCGCAAGTTAAACATGACTAAATTACCCAAAAAGTCTATTTTGACGCGCTCTGTGCCAAAATAGACTTTTTTGGAGGTTTGCAATGGAAAAAGCAGTTTTCGTCGCCCTAGATTATGCTAACGAGCAGGAAGTTGCACAACTTTTGCCAAAACTTGGCATACCGCAAGAAACTTACTTAAAAATTGGCATGGAACTTTTTTATCATTCTGGAAGTGCCTTAGTTAAACAGCTAAGCGAACAGGGATACCACATTTTCTTAGACTTAAAATTGCACGACATCCCTAACACTGTCTATAATGCTGCCAAACAATTAGCCGCGCTAAACGTCTTTTGCATTACTATCCACGCATTAGGCGGCAGCGAGATGATTACGGCTGCTAAAGACGGCTTAATTGCTGGTACGCCAGCTGGTCAAAGTGTGCCTAAACTCTTAGCAGTGACAGAATTAACCTCAATTTCTGATGCAATTTTGCAAGATGAGCAAAATTGTCAACTGCCAATGACTGAGCAGGTCATTAGTCTTGCCCAAATAGCACAAAAAGCCGGCGCCGATGGCGTTATTTGCTCGCCACTAGAAGTTGAAAATCTTCGGTCACAAATTGGCTCCAACTTTCTCTACGTTACGCCAGGAATTAGACCTGCTCAAACTAGCAATGGCGACCAAAAACGTGTCGCTACACCAAAACAGGCAAAAGAATACGGCGCCAGTGCAATTGTTGTTGGCCGACCGATTACGCAAGCTGCTAATCCCCAAGCTGCCTATCAAGCAATTAAGAAGGAGTTTAACTAACATGCATCAAGAACAAATTATTGCCAAATTAATCGCCGAAAAAATCATTACGGTGTCGCCTAACAAGCCGTTTACTTACGCTAGTGGCATGCTTTCACCCATCTATACCGATTTACGCCTGACAGTTTCTTATCCTGACTTGCGCGATTGGATTGCCAGTGATTTAGCTGCTTTGATTAAGGCTAAATTTCCAGACGTTACGATTATTGGTGGTGTTGCAACTGCTGGTATTCCTCATGCTGCATTGGTCGCAGCCAAGCTGGGACTGCCAATGATTTATGTCCGGCCAAAGCCTAAAGATCACGGCAAGGGCCGCCAAATTGAAGGTCGTTTTACTAGCCAAGACAAGATTGTCTTGATTGATGATTTAATTACCACCGGTGGTTCCGTCTTAAATGCAGTTAAGGCAACCCAAAATGAAGGCGGCAACGTCATTGGTGTCAGTTCAATTTTTACGTATTATTTACCAGACGCCAAGCAAAATTTTGCGGCAGCCAATGTTGCCTTTAATCCCCTGCTTTCTTATCCAGAACTACTGGCCAAAGAAAAAGAGCTGAATTATATCACGGAAGCTGAATACGATGCACTTAAGACTTGGCATGAAGACCCTTGGCAATGGGGCAAAAAATTTAACCAAGAATAATAGCAAAAAACTAAAAAATCACCTGTTGCACTTCATAGTAACAGGTGATTTTTTTATAATTTAAAATTTTGCATCATGGTGTTCACGATAAGTGTAATAGACATAAGCAATGACACCAAAGGCAACTGGTCCAATTGCCGTCCAGAACGACGTCATGTAGTCCCCAGATAACATTGGTTCAACACAAGTAAAGATAATTCCCATGGCAACAACCAGCCAGACAACAATCGTTACTGCCCACACCTTGCCTTTACCTTTGATAAAGACAAATGGTCGATCAATATCCTTCTTCATCTTGAAGAACGGGAATACCCCAATTAAGAACAAGTACGGTACGGTTGAAGAAACGTTCATCATATCCATTAAAATCGTGTAAAATTGCCCTGCAGCATTACCACCAAAGGAAATAAACAAGATGATGACACTAATAAGTGCTGCCTGAGCCCACATTGCCCGTTCAGGCATATTGTGCTTATTTAATTTTACTAACTTTTTAGGCAACAGCCGCGCATCACAGCCCTCAATGAAGGACTTGATTGGTGAATAAACCATTAAGAAGGCTGCAGAAATTCCAGACAGAACATCAGCCAAGCCAGCAAGCCGAGAAAAAATTGTCCCTAATGCCAAGGTAGTAGATTGTGACAAGCCCATACTGTGACCCATCACAATTCCCAAATTGTTGACTAAGACATATTCCATATTGGCAATGTTAACATTCTTTGCGCCCAAAATGGCAGTCCAATTAGTTGAAATTCCACACATTAAAATATTAATTACATAAAGACCCGTCATCAAGGCCATTGCGCCCATCATGGCCTTGGGGAAAGTCTTCTCAGGTTTATCAACTGAATCAATGACGCCAGCCGAGGTTTCAAGACCACCATAAGCAAATAACGCATAAACAATAAACGACAATACCGCTACCGGTGTCTGAAAGGCTGGATTAGGCGACTTAGTAAAGTTCATTGCCGTAACTGGTTCAGCAAAATGCCCATGACTAAAGGCAAATACGACTAGTGACGCCAGCATGAAGCCCAGAGCAATAATAATTGCAAAAGCCCCGCCGACTTTATCAACGGCCGTAATTTTATCAATCCCTTTGGCAGCAAAGAACGTGACGATTACCATGAAGGCAACTTCAAGAACACCTAAGAGTTGTGTTGATGACAAGAAGCCCAAATGCCAGGTTTGTGTCATGTCTTTACCCGAAATTAAGGTTGACAGCGCAACAAGGAAAAATTGCGTGGAAGAAACCAGCCACACAACCCAAGCAGCCAACCAAATAAAGGTCCCCACAAACGCGACCTTTTCATTAGCCGATTCTTCAAGCCAAGAAAAAATACCACCCTTGACGCCCTTAAAAGATGCGCCATACTCCGCAAAGATTAATGCAGACGGTAGAAAGAACAAAATTGCCGCAATCACATACCAAATGATACTTGCATAACCCATTTGGTAATACGCGGTCAGCGAATTACTGAATCCAAAGATGGACGAGAAGATCATTAAAATTAACGTGCCGAGGGTGATTTTGTTCGGCTGTTTTTTATCCATAAATAGTAGCTCCTTTTCAAAATAGACCTTACTATTATGAACCTTTTTGAGTATTCATTCAAAAGCTCTTATCTTTGTGTAATTTTACTTTAATAAAAAAGGCAAGGCATTAACAACCCTGTCTTTATAAATTAATGATGACTAATCGCACTATTCAATCGTTTGCGATAACACAAATAAACAATAATCATTAATGGGATTAGCAGCAGTTGGACTGGATAGAAGTACTTAATCGGCAGCAAATCATTCACAAAGCCCATAATAATTGGCCCAAAGGACATCCCAATATCCAGCCCTAAATAAAAGGTGCTGCTGGCCAAGCCCTGCTCATTGATTGGTGCAAGCAGCAATGCCGTTGACTGCAAGACCGAATAGATGACGCCGTAGCCAATTGCCATTCCACAAGCAGCGAGTCCCATCTCCCAGTTGCTTTTCATGACGGCCAATAATACCAAATAAATAGCCGTAGCGATGGTGCTGAGCCAGAACCACACACCAAAGCGAACTGTGTCGAACAAATTCTTGAGACCAATTCTAATTACCAATAAAACAACGGCATAAATTAGGAAGTATGACCCAACCGCGATATTCAAGTGACGTTCTTCCGCATAAGTTACTAAGTCTGCCTGGGTCGCAAAATACGGAAAGGCAAACAAGGTCGTAAGTAAAGCAATTGGTAAATCTTTGACTTCAATAATCTTGAAGTGCTTGGCTGCATTGACTTCAATTGACTTTTTCTTAGGCTTAGCATGGTTGCCAACAAAGTTAATCGTAATAATCATCAAAAAAGAAGATACCGCAGAAGCAATAATCGCTAAGCGATAACCTGTTTTTTGATAAACATTAATCGCAAGAGCTGGTGCCACAGCCATTGCTAAAGCATTCATTAACCCATAAAAGCCCATAGCCTCACCAACATGCTCACGTGGTACTAAGAATGCCAGCCAAGTTGTCATGCAAACTGTATCCAACACGTACCCTGCACCATTAATTAACCGGAATAACAGCAGCCAACCACTTTTAGGAGCAAAGACATAGCCAGTTACACCAATAAAAATCAAAACACCGCCAATTAGTGATAAACGATACTTAGAAAACTTATCCGTCAAGTTACCAGCAATTGGTCGTAAAAACATCGCGGCAATACTCATAATTCCCACGATAATTCCCGCAAATGCACTGCTGGCACCAAGACTCTTGGCGTAACCATTAATTAGCGGATTGACAAACATCGTACTAAACATAAAGAAGAACGATGCTGCCATTACCAATATTACATCTTTAGTATAAATTGATTTATGCTGTGCCACTTTTAACCTCACAAAATTCATTAACACTATAATTCTACCACTTAATAAAAGTTTAATTAATGGTTCGATTGTTTATTTTATAATTAGCAAAAAAGAACTGCCTGAAAATAATCAAGCAGTTCTTTTGAATAAATCAATCTTTTAATTAATAACCCATGTACTTATTTCTTTCCCAGTCGGAAACAGTTTGGGTATATTGTGCCCATTCTAATTCCTTTGAAGAAATAAAACTGGATGATAGGTGGTCACCCAAAGCATCTTGGATTAACTTGTCGGCCTTGAATGCCTTTAAGGCACTGTGCAAAGTTGCTGGCAATGGTTTAATTCCCAATTCTTCACGTTTTTCTTCACTCATTTCGAATAAGTTAGAAGTAATTGGATCCATTGGCATTTCTTGCTTCTTAATGCCGTCAAGTCCAGCAGTTAAGCATGCTGCAAGTAGCAAGTATGGGTTGGCAGTTGGGTCAGCAGAACGCATTTCCAAACGAGTGTTAATCTCTTCAGCTGATGGAATCCGGATCATTGGTGAACGGTTCTTTGAAGCCCATGAAATATAAACTGGTGCTTCAAAGCCTGGGATCAACCGCTTGTATGAGTTAACAGTTGGGTTACCAATTGCTGTAATTGCCCGCGCATGTGTCAAAATTCCGTTTAGGAAGTAAAGCGCAGTATTTGAAAGGTGGTACTCATTATTCTTGTCATAAAAGGCATTCTTGCCATCTTTGAACAAGGACATGTTAGTGTGCATCCCGTTACCAGCTTGACCTTGAAGCGGCTTAGCCATAAACGTTGCAAACAAGTTATGTTTTTTGGCAACTTCACGAACAACCATCTTAAAGGTTTGAACACGATCAGCAGTTGTTAACGCATCATCGAATTTGAAGTCAATTTCTTGTTGACCGTCACCAACTTCATGGTGAGCAGCTTCAACTTCAAAGCCAATACTCTCAAGTGTTTCAACAATTTCCCGACGGCAACTTGCACTTTCATCATTTGAAGTCATATCAAAGTATGAAGCATGGTCTGGCACTTGAGTAGTCCAATCACCATTCTCATCTAACTTCAACAAGTGAAATTCTGCTTCAAAACCAATGTCAAAAGCAGAAAAGCCCATTGTCTTCATCTCTTCAACAACCCGCTTCAAGTTATTGCGTGGGTCACCAGCAAATGGCTTACCATCAGTTGTATGAACTGAACAAATCAGCCGACCAATCTTGCCGCCTTGACTGTCAGTCCATGGCAATACTGCCCAGGTTGAGAAATCTGGATACAAAACCATGTCGCTTTCTTCCAAACGAACGAAACCGTCGATTGAAGAACCATCAAAACGAATGTCATTACTCAAAACTTTTTCAAGTTGGCTATTTGGCACCTCAACGGCCTTTGAAGTACCGTTAATGTCTGTAAATGCCAATCGTAAAAAGCGAACGTCATTATCAGCAACGCTCTGTCTAATATCATCTGCTGTAATTGTTTTTGCCATTTTTTTCACCTAATAAAAAATCATACAGTAATTGGTCTGGTCCTAACAAAACCTCATCGTTCTGCATAAAACCTGTTTTATACAATACCAAACCCTAGTCCAAAAGTCAAAGTGGTCTAGTATGTTTTTTCAACCTTTACCGTTTTTTAATTAATTCAGGAATTACTTGCAAAAAATAATTCATTTACTGCATTCGTGATGGCAATCTTCACATGGGCGTAAGTCAGTCCACCTTGCATGTAAATTGCGTAAGGTGGACGAATTGGACCATCACCAGAAAATTCAATACTTGCTCCTTCGACAAAGGAACCGTCAGCCATAATGACCTTGTCTTCATAACCCGTATCATTGCTTGGGATTGGATCAACGAAGGAATTAACCGGTGAGTTCTCCTGCAAGACTTTGGCGAAGCGAATCATCTTATCCTGATCGTTAAAAATCACGGTTTGAATCAAGTCAGTCCGGTCTTCATTCCACTTAGGCGTCACTTCTTCACCCATGCGCTCCAAAAGCGCTGCCGAATAAATGGCGCCTTTAATTGCATTACCCGTTGTATTCGGGGCAATAAACAAGCCTTGGAAGTAATCAAGGTTGTTATTCAAGCTGGCCCCTTCTTCACGGCCAATGCCCCCAGCAGTCAAACGTGCAGCCGTATTTTCAATCAGTTCGTGCTTGCCGACAACATAACCACCAATTTTGGCTAAACCGCCGCCCGCATTTTTAATTAATGAGCCAGCCATTAAGTCAGCACCATATTCAGTTGGCTCATGCTTTTCGGAAAATTCACCATAGCAATTGTCAATCATAATGATACTCTTAGGGCTAACTTTACGAATCATTGCAATCATCGGCTTGATCTTGGCAACGGTGAAACTCTGGCGGGTATTATAGCCGCGTGAACGTTGAATAACGACCATCTTAGGTTGATGCTCACTTAGCAATTTACGCGCTGCATCATAATCAACTTCACCGTCTTTTAGGTCAACATGCGAGAATTTGACCCCGTATGATTGCAAACTGCCGCGACCATCACCAGCAACGCCGATTACCTGCTGCAGAGTGTCATACGGCATTCCTGTTAAGTAAGTTAATTCATCTCCTGGCAGCAAGTTCCCAGCCATTGCCGTGGCAATCGTATGCGTACCGGACACAAATTGTGAGCGGACAAGAGCATCTTCGGTATGAAAAATCTGCGCATAAATCCGATCTAACTTATCACGTCCAGTATCGTCTGAACCATAACCAGTGCTTCCTTGTAAGTCAGCTTCTGCAACTGCCTTATCCTTAAATGCCTGCAAAACCTTGTTCTGATTATATAAAATATTGTCATCAATCTTAGCAAGCTGTGGTGCGATTTGCGCATCAATTTCTTTAACGATTTGTTGTAATTCTTCTGGCCAATTATTCATGGAGCCATTCCTCAACTTTCTCTTCTATTTCTGTAATACAATTTTGATCTTTTAACGGGTCAAACCAGTGACAAGGTAATTGGTGCCTAAAATATGTCAATTGCCGTTTGGCGTACCGCCTTGAACTGGTCTTTAGCTGGTCCACACAATCTGCCAGGCTTTTTTCACCCTTTAAATACGGGAAAAATTCTTTATAACCAATTGCCTGCAGGATTTGGTATTCCCGGTCACGATTTTGGTAAACAAATTCGGCTTCCTGCAGCATCCCCTGAGCCATCATTTGGTCAACCCGCAAGTTAATTCGCCGGTAAATTTCTTGCCGTTCAGAATTTAAGCCAATAATTAAATAATCATAGCGCGGCTTAATTTCTGTTTGCTGCTGGGAAAATTTCTGCCCTGTTCGCTCAATTACGGTCAATGCCCGCAAACTGCGCCGAGAATTGGCCACGGGGATTTTACTGGCGGCAGCAGGATCACGCTTATTTAATTCCTGCCACAAGGCTTCTGGCCCCTGCTCGTCCAAAAATTCTTGCCACTTGGCAGCAATTGCCGTTTCGTGTTCATCCTTTTCACCTAGCTGCATCTGATTAAGCAGCGCATTAACATAAAAGCCCGTCCCACCAACTAGTATTGGCAGTTTACCAGCAGCCGCAATTGTCTTAATTGCTGATTGAGCCTCTTCAGTAAAATCCTTAACCGAATATGGCTCAAATACCGATTGGGTATCAACCAAATAATGCTTAACCTGAGCTTGTTCCTCTGGTGTTGCTTTTGCCGTGCCGATTGCTACTTCTTGGTACACCTGCATTGAATCACCAGAAACAATTTCACCATTTAACTTTTGTGCTAATTTGATAGCCAAACTGGTCTTGCCAATCGCTGTCGGCCCTACAATTGCTAGTACTTTTTGCATCTCGAATATCCTTTTTCCTAATAAAAGCAAAGAACATGTTTGCGCGAGTGCCCGAAACATGTTCTTCTAATTAATATTTAGATGTTTTTGTGCGACCATTCCACTCATCAAAACCATTTTTCAACCATTTAATTGAAGAAAACTTCTTCTTTTGCAAAAATCTGGCAGCTCGCAAAGTTACGGTTAATGAGTCAGAGTATAAATAAACCGGCAAATCGGCTCTAAGTTCGCTATATTGGTATTTAAGGGTTGTATAAGGCAAGTTACGTGCGCCATCAATATGCTTTCTCTTAAATGGGGCTTTTTCACGTAAATCAACGATTTGGGCCTTTCTCATTCCCTTATTAAATTCCTCATTGGTTAAGTCGCCGCTGCCGAGACGCTTAGTCTGGAACTTATTCCATAGCCAAACTGCAACAAAAGCCAGAATGACAACTACTAAGACAACATCCAAAATAATTAAAAAAGTTGACATTGATTTAACTCTTTTCTAAATAAACTTATAAGAATAATTTTACTACTAAATTATCCTAGCTTCTATGCTTTTCTTTCTCTTTGCGTTCTTCATGCTCATGTTCACGCCGCAAAATCATCTTCGCAATTAGGTAATCATGCTTGTCGATTAAGCGTGAACGATTAATATTGTCAAGTTCAAGCGCCATCAGCTCAATGTCCCAAATGCGTTTGCCAACATGCACAAGGACACCATATTTTTCAAGGAGCTGCTGAACATCATATAAGTTCTTCATTAGAAACCTACACTAAGTAATCCTATGCTGGTATGAACCGCATAAACGCAATAAATCACCAAACAACAGACTGCAATAACACGGATTTTATTTGAATATTCACGAAATTGCTTATTACCTAAAATAATAGCTAACAATAAACCTGTAATTAAGCCGCCCAGATGTCCAGCAATATCAATTTTTGAACCATTGCCAATACCAAACAGTACATTAGAATTTGAAAACATATCAAATATAATATTAATTACTGCTAACCAAAATGCCTGCTTGCCTAAGTAAACAATTGCGGAATTATCACGATTTCGGACACCAATTGCTGCCATTGCTCCCATTAAACCAAATAAGGCTGTTGAGGCTCCAGCACTAATTGAATAGTTGCTCCAAGCCAAACTAAGCAAACTGCCACCAACTCCTGATGCCAAATATATTGCTAAGAAACGCCAATGTCCTAGAATTTGTTCTAAATAAATTCCCAAATAATAAACCATTACTACATTAGTAATTAAATGCATAATGCCAATATGTAAAAATTGTGCTGTAAATAACCGCCACCATTGTCCGTAAACAAGAACTAGGCTCTTTACCATACCGCCCATCATAACAAGAGTTGCGGAATTTTGTGAACCACCTAGGGCAGTTTCCATTAAAAAGACCACAAACAAAACAATTAAAATGGTCCATGTCATGTAACTATCTTTAAAACTTTGTTTTTGCATTATAGCCTCGCTAACTTACAAAACTGCATTGGGAGTAATAATCGTTTGCATTGGTACATCCGTTTGTTCAACGTCCCATGTAGTCTTATTAAAAATCATCTGTGAATTTACTAGAGCAACCGTCTTAGTTTGCTGATGTTTAGCTAAAAAGCGATCATAATATCCGCCGCCAAAGCCAAGCCGCTGGTGTGTATCTTTTGCAAAAGCAAGTCCTGGCACAATAATTAAGTCCAAGTCATTATTAACTTTCGCATTCGGATCATCAACTTCCACAACACCAAACTTAGAAGTCGTCAACTTAGTCATATAACTATAATATAGAAAATCTTGTGAACGTTCTGGATTGTTATAGGCCTTAGCTAAATAAACATCCTTGCCTTGATCCCATAATAAAGCAATTAACCGTGAAGTATCAACCTCATAAGCAAGCGAAGAAGTTACGCCAACTGTTTGACTATTTTGGAGTTCATCCCAAGCCATTATTTTGTCTAACAGCTGCTGGTCCTCCAGTTCTTTTTGTTCAGTTTTTGCAAAATCTTGTAATCGACTGATTTGTTTTTGCCGTAAATCTTTTTTATTCATCGATTTCTTTCACTACAAAAAATAGCAGGAACAAAATGCCCCTGCCATATTGGTTTATTACTTAGTTTCACGATGAAGAGTTGCGTGTCTTTCAACAGGGCAATACTTCTTCAAACTTAAACGTTCCGGATGCTTACGCTTGTTTTTCTTAGATAAGTAACTTCTGTCGCCACATTCGGTGCATTCCAAAATGATGTTATCTGCCATTTCTTTCACCACCTACAATTTATTATTCTGACTGATTTATGATAGCATTTTTTAGAAAGTTTTACCAGAGTTATCCTCAAATTTCTAATTTTTATGCAACTTAAAGTAATCTTGGACCATTGCCTTAGCCATTTGCAGGGTGTAAGAACCTTCCAAATCAGGATCTAAGCCTGGGAAAACAACCGCCACTGCTAGTTTAGGATTATTCGATGGTGCATAGCCGACAAAGGTCGCATTAATCAACTCTGGCGGATTCTTCTGGTTCGGATGATTAGGATCATAGTAGAATGTTTGAGCCGTACCGGATTTACCCGAAATCGACGGTTTAACATCCTTTAACTTATGAGCCGTCCCCCACGAATTAGTTCCGTGAACAACGCGCCAGAACCCCTGATGGATAACATCTAACTCGTCACTAGTCCAAGGAATTCGCAATTGCACATTAGGTTTCTTGTTATAGTCAATGTAGACTTTCTTACCATTAGTAGCTGTATGCCCTACTGACTGCACAACATATGGCTGCAAACGATAACCACCATTAGCAATCGTGGACACATATTGCGCTAATTGAATTGGCGTATAGGCATCATAGTTACCATAGGCCAAGTCAAGGACCGATCCAGACAGAATTTGTCCTTGGGCATTAAACGATTTACCCTGAATCCCAGCAGATTCACCAGGCAAGTCAACACCTGTTTTTTGTCCTAAGCCAAACATATTAAAGTTACGACGTAGCGTGTCAAAAGCTGTATCAGGCATACTGATAAATTGCTTAGGCACGTATTTAGCATGAACCCAATTCATTGCTAGGTGCATCATATAAATGTTACTTGATACTTCAAGCGCTGTTGGTGCATCCAAAGCGCCAAATGTCCCAACCGGATAGACAGACTTCTTAATTGGCGAACCTGGCAAATAAATCGGCGTATCAGGCAAAGTATTGTTAGTTGGGGTAATTACCTTATTAATCAGACCGCCGCCGACCATTGCCCCCTTAACAACTGAACCCATAACATAAGTTTGGTTAATGACACCTAAGGCGTTGTCAACAGTCTTATTCTTGTTCGGGTCGCGGTTAATCCCAGCAACGGCCAATAGAGCCCCAGTCTGCGGGTTCATTGCCACGGCATAAGCCCCATTGGAATAATGCGCTGCTCCTGAAGCAATAGCTGAAGCATAGGTCTGCTTGAGTGCGTTTTGAACTTCCTTTTGATACTTCGCATCAAGCGTTAGAACCAAACTGGCCCCTGCCTGACCAGAATAAACCGACTTAGTCTGTTCAATATTACCATCAGACTTGGTCCAGACCTTGCTGGTGGACTTCGTTCCCTTTAAAAGCGGTTCATATTCTTCTTCTAAGTACGATGTCCCCACACGGTCATTACGCGAATAACCATTAGTCAAGTAATATTGCAAATTATCACTTGGCAAGCCGGCTTTTTCAGTTGAAACTGAACCAATGATACTTTGAATAGACGAGCCATTAGGATAGGACCGCTGCCAATCAGTCCCAATACCAACTCCAGGCAAGCTAGATAGATGTTCCCCCACCTCAGCAATTTCCTTATCAGTTAGGCCCTGATTTTTAATATAAATTGTTGATAGGGTATATGCACCCGATATTTTGTTATAAATTAAAGCTGCTGTCTTCTCACGGGTTGTCAGCTTGATGTGCTCCTTGCGCACTTGATCGTTGATCGCATTATTAATGAGTTCTTCGTCCTCGGTATTGCGCACCGACTTAGGCACTTTAGCTGTTTCCTTAGTACTATTAGCCTTATTGCCAAGATAATAATCAATTACCTGCTGCTCAGTTGGCTTTTCATCATTAAGTCTAATGTAATAACTTAAAGCATTAGCAATTGAATATACTTGGTCGGACGTGGTTGAAGCACTTTTGGTATAAGTAATGGCATTCTGCGCCTTATTACCAACCAAAACGCGGCCTTTACTATCGTACATAACGCCGCGCGGCACCTGACTTGATACCACAGCAGAATTAGACTTCTGCACTTCGGCCTTAAAGCGTGAGCCATAACCTAGCTGCAAATATGCTAGCTGACCAATCAGCGTCGCAAACAGAACAAAAATAATCCCTAAAATAATTTTCATTCTGAGCGGTGTCGATGATTGACTTTTTGCATTAGCAGCTCCGCGATGTTTTTTAGAATATTTCACTTAATTCAAACCTCTCTAAACTAGAGTTATTTTAACAAAAAGCAGACGCCAATTCTATCACTTGACCATAGCTTTGGCAAAATTTTAAAAGATTACGTCAGGAATTTTTACTTAGCCATTTAGTTACCGCTAACATAATTTCATAATTCGCTTCTGTCTTGTTAGCGTTTGTAATAAAATTAGAATTAAAAAAGGAGAGATTTTATGACACTTATATACCAAATTGGCGTTGATGCTGGTGGAACACATACAACAGCAATTGCTTACGACATGCAGGGGCAAGAGCTTGAACGAGCTGAAGCTGGCGCTGGACAAGTTAATACTGACTATGACAACGCAATTATTAATATCAGTGATGCAATTAACCAGCTACTTAATCAAATTGATGGCGACTGCCAGCGAATTTTGTGTGGCATCGCGGGTTTATCCGTTATCGGTAATGCACCCCAAGTTGCTGCCGCAATCTCTAGTAAAGTTGGCAACTTGCCAACGCGGGCAATTACCGACTCACTCCTTGCGCTATATAATGGTCTTGAAGGTGCTGACGGCGGTTTAGTAATTGCAGGAACCGGTTCTGTTTTTAATGGCCTCCAAAATGGTCACATCATTACTACTGGCGGTTACGGCTCATTATTAGGTGATGAAGGGTCTGGTTATGCAATTGCCCTCTCTGCCTTAAAAGCAGCCTTACTCAGTTGGGATAAGCGCGAAGATAATGCCTTAATCGCGATGTTTAACCGGATATTTGCAGTTGATAATATCGTTGATGGTACCGCCAAGTTTTACCAGATGACTAATCCCGAAGTTGCTTCAATGGCGGTCGAAGTTGCTAAGCTTGCCGACCAAGGTGACGTGAACGCGACAGCGATTATTAAGGAGCAGGCCGAATTACTTGCCCGCGATATTATTATCGGCATGGATCGTTATGACAACCCTAAGCCAATGAAGGTGGCATTGACCGGTTCAGTTCTTGCCAATAACTCAATGCTGCGGGGCTTTTTAGAAGCTAAAGTTCATGCTAAATATCCGCAAGCAGAATTTTCAATTTCTAATGGTGAAAATGCCCGCGGAGTTGTCTTTGACAAGAGCAAAGATTACCGCCACTTTACAAGCTAACTAAGCGATAACAAAAAAGCAGTTCTAATGAACTGCTTTTTTAATTTTAACTATTCTTCTACCTTGTTGATGACAACTTCAAACTTGCCGCCTGGAGTTGAAATAGTTACGGTTTCGCCCTTCTTCTTACCTAAGATAGCTTGGGCAATTGGTGAATCGTTAGAAATTTTACCGCTTAGTGGGTCAGATTCGTCACTACCAACAATTGTGTAGGTTTCTGGATCATCTTCACCGACTTCAGTATAAGTAACCGTCTTACCAACAGCCACTTCGTCAGGATTGCTGGCATCGGCGTCAACAACATGCGCATACTTCAGCATTTCTTCAACGACGCTAATCCGATCTTCAAGGTGACTCTGCTCATCCTTAGCAGCATCATACTCGGAGTTCTCGGACAAGTCACCGTATGAGCGGGCAACCTTAATTCGTTCGATTACTTCTGGACGTTTAACAACTTTTAAATTTTTAAGTTCTGCTTCAAGTTTTTCTTTTCCTTCAGCAGTCATTGGATATGATTTTTCAGGCATAAAATATACTCCTTAAAGTTAAATTTTCTTTGCAATGGTCTATGATATTAATTTCCCAGCACAAAGTCAACCTCTAACGAATTTTAGCGCTAAGTTTATCTTCCAAATCTGCCATAATCGCATTCATTGCCTTAGTGACAACTTCATCAGTCAAAGTATCTTTTTCATTCAAGAAGGTCAGGTTGTAAGCTAAACTCTTCTTGTCATCGTCAATATGTGTCCCTTGGTAAACATCAATTACGCGTAGATTGCGCAGGTACTTACCGCCATTTGCTTTAATGACATCTTCAATTTCTTGGTTAGTAACGTCTTCTTTAACCAAGATTGACAAGTCACGTTCAATTGCAGGGAATTTCGGTGCTGGCGTTGAAACAGTCTTCGGTGCAATAATCATTGGAATAATTTCATCGAGATTTAATTCATAACCGTAAATTTCTGCACCGTTGAGAGCCTTATCAGCCATCGTAACAGTGTGGGCAATCATGCCAATTAAACCAACATACTTGCCCTTGATGTAAATTCCAGCGGTTCTGGTTGGGTGCAAGCCAGCAACAATTTCTGCCTTATATTCAACTTCGTTTAAGTCGATTCCAATTGCTAATAGCAAGTTAGTTAATTGACCCTTAACATAGTAGAAATCAATCTTTTCGTCTTCATGTTGCCAGTTGGCAAAGTAAGTATTACCAGAGTAAAGTGCAGCTAAATGTTCGTGCTCATTGTAAGTACCACCTTCGTGGTCATAAACACGGCCTTGCTCATAAAGAGCTAATTGGTCTTGCTTACGTGCCATATTGTAGCTGGCAGCATCAACCAATCCCGTTAACAAGTTTTGTCTTAAAGTTGAACGACTTGAGTTAAGCGGCATTTGAACTGCAACAACTTCTTTAGGATCTTTAGTAAAAGCCAATGCCTTATCTGGTGAAGTCAATGAGTAAGAGATTGCTTCAAGCAAGCCTTGACCTTGAGCAACCTTTTTAATTCTTCTTAGGACTGTTTCTTCCTTAGAATAGCCACCGTGAGTTTCTGCTAGAACAGGTTGCGTTGATTCAATATTGTCATAACCATATAGCCGGCCGACTTCTTCAACTAAGTCTGCAGGAATGGCAATATCCCAACGTCTTGCAGGGACATTAACAGTTAAGTCATCACCGTCAAGTTCAGCCTTAAAGTTTAACTGGTCAAAAATGTGCAGCATTTCATCGCCAGAAATGGTCGTACCTAAGGCTTTATTAATGTATGAAGCAGTAGTTTTAATTACAACTGGCTCACGCGACTCATCAGCAGCCTTAATTACACCCTCGGCAACTGTCCCTTGCGCATTATTTCTGAGAAGTAATGCTGCCATGTCAAGTGCACGCATCGTAGCATCCCAGTTAACGCCCTTTTCGTAGCGACTTGAAGCTTCAGTTCTGTTCGCATGACGCAAGGCAGCTTTTCTAATTAAAGTCGGGTCAAAGATAGCAGATTCCAAGATAACATCGGTGGTATCATCTTCAATTTCAGAATTAAGACCACCCATTACTCCAGCCATCATAACAACACGGTCACCGTCGGTAATGACAATGTCATTAGGATCAAGATCAACGTCTTTGTTGTTCAATAAAACTAATTTTTCACCCTTATTGGCTTGGCGTACAACCAACTTGCCACTCTCAAAGGCGCGAGCATCATAAGTGTGCATTGGTTGGCCTGTCAGCAGCATAATATAGTTAGTTACATCAACTACATTGTTAATTGGACGAATTCCGGCATTCCATAACCGTTTTTGCATCCACAAAGGACTGTCAGCAATTTTAACGCCAGTTACTTTACGCAAGTAGAACTTAGGGGCTAACTTGGGATCAACTTGGGCAACAAAATCATTTGTCCAATCGGGACCATCAGCCTTCAAAGTTACATCTTCAACCTTAACGGGCTCGTCGACAATAGCACCAACTTCGTATGCGGAGCCTTCCATTGACAAGGTATCAGCACGGTTAGGGGTAATGTCAAAGTCAAAAATATAATCGTCCATTCCTAATGGTTCATAAGCATCTTGACCCGGTTTAATATCTGCATCTTCAGGGAAGACATAAATCCCATCAGTGTATTTTTCAGGAACTAAATTGTCGGCAAAGCCAATTTCTTGTAAACCACAAATCATGCCGTTAGATTCATAACCGCGCATCTTGCCCTTTTTGATCTTAACGTTGTCGGCAATTCTTGCGCCTGGTAATGCAACAACAACATTCTCACCAGCAGCAACATTTGGCGCACCACAGACGATTTGGTGAGGCTCATCTTCGCCAACATCAACGTGAGTAATGTTAAGGTGAGTACCCTCAATTGGCGTGCAGTCGATAATATGACCGATTACTAATTTTTTCAAACCTTCTTGTGGGTGTTTAACTTCAGCGACTTCAACACCTGTCCGGGTGATTTTTTCGCCTAATTGTTTGGGATCTTGATCTAATTTTAGAAAATCTTGTAGCCAATTGTATGAAACTAGCATTATCTTTCCTCCTTACGGAATTGCTCTAAGAAACGGACATCATTTGTATAAAAATCGCGAATATCATCAATACCATATTTTAAAATCGCGAACCGATCTAGGCCGACACCAAAGGCAAAACCACCATAGACATTTGAGTCAACGCCGGCATTTTCCAAAACATTAGGGTGAACCATTCCGGCACCTAAGACTTCAATCCAGCCAGTGTACTTACAAATTGCACAACCCTTACCATTACAATTGAAGCAGGAAACATCCATTTCAACTGATGGCTCCGTAAATGGGAAGTAACTTGGACGCAGACGAGTTTCGCGGTCTTCACCGAAGATGTGCTTAGTGAGCAATTCCAGAGTACCCTTTAAGTCACCCATTGTGACATTCTTATCGATAACTAACCCTTCCATCTGCATGAATTGGTGAGAGTGCGTCGCGTCATCATCATCACGACGGTAAACCTTACCAGGTCCAACCATCTTCAATGGTCCTTGAGAAAAGTCATGCTTTTCCAAAACCCGAGCTTGGTCACCAGAAGTCTGTGAACGCAGTAAGTCTTCAGGATCAACATAGAAGGTAGCCTGCATATCACGAGCTGGGTGGTCCTTAGGTAAGTTCATCATTTCAAAACAATAGTGGTCAGTTTCAATTTCTGGTCCCTGAACCACTTGGTAACCCATTCCAATAAAGTATTTTTCAAGATCATCCAAGATAATGTTAATTGGGTGCTCCGAACCAATATGATTTTCCCGACCTGGCAAAGTCACATCAATCTTTTCTTTTTCAAGACGTTCCTCAACAAGTGCTTCAACAATCTCGGTCTTAGCATCATCCAATTTATCATTAAACAAATCACGAAGCTTGTTCACACGTTGACCAATTTCTCGTCTATGTTCAGGAGCAACATCCTTCATTGAGTGCAAAATTTCAGTTAATTCACCTTTACGGCCAACTAATTTTACCCGAACATCATTTAACTTTTCTTCACTTTCTGCCTTGTCGATTTCAGCGAGGCCTTTATCACGAAGTTCTTTCAGTCGATCAAATAAGTCCATAATTTTTCCTTTCAAATAAAAAAAGCCCCGTCCCGAAAAGGGACGAAGCTACGCGGTACCACCCTAGTTTGGACTCCATAAAGTCCACACTCAAGTCTTCGATAACGGTGAATACCGGAATTGATTAGATCCTACTGGCAAGATGAAATTCGCAGTTCCATTTAGACCCTTCTTTCAGCTCAATAAAAAAGTCTCTCTGATTAAACAATTGCTGTTACTAGTCTTGCTCATTAGTAATTAATTACTAGGATAATTCTTTTGCCCACAAGTTGCAAGTGAAAATTTGCTTTTAAACCCAGTTATCGGCCCATTCATGAATTTGGTCAAAAACCGGCTGTAATTCAGCACCTTTTTTAGTTAAGCCATAAGAAATAATTTTGGTTTTAGCATCAACTGAACGTTTAACAATTTTTTCTTTTTCTAATTCTTTTAATCGTTCAACTAAAACTCGGTCAGAACAAGCAGAAACGCAATTAGCTAAGTCTTTGAAACGCATGAAATTGGTCTCACACAAGGAACTAATAATCAAGCCATTCCACTTCTTGCCGATGATCTGGAATGCATTAACAAAGTGAGGGCAAGTTTCATAAGTTAATGCCCGACACCCGTTAGTTTGTTGATAGTTTCCTTTTTGACTCATGGCAGTTCCTCCGTTATTGATATCTGTTTCTGACAACTATTATAATTAATTTACTTACTAAAAACAAGTATTCAATCCTTCAGTACTAGGCAAAATGATAGATCATAATTCCTGCTGCCACTGCCGCGTTTAGTGATTCAGCCTGACCCTTAATTGGAATGTACAGCTTTTCATCGCTGGCTTGTGCTACTGGTAAACTAACTCCATGCGCCTCGTTACCAATAACTAGCCCTAATTGCGCTACTGGGGCAAAGTCAGGCAATTGTTTGGCTGCTCGATCGAGCATACTGGCATAAACGGGAATATCACTATTTTTTAGAGAAGCAATTGTCGTAGGTAAGTCTGCCACAATTAAATTAATGTGGAATTGACTTCCCTGCATTGCCCGTTGCGTTTTAGGATTGTACAAGTCAACACTGTTTGGCGACAAAACTACCCCATCAAACCCCGCAGCATCAGCTGTTCTAATAATTGTTCCGACATTACCCGGGTCAGCTAATTGGTCGAGCAAAACCCACTTACCATAATTAAAGGGATAATCCTTAGGCTGGGCAATCTTCAAAACCATAAAAATATCTTGGGAATTTTTGGTACTTGATAAATGACGGACAATTGCGGAATTAATCAAGATAACATTTCGACCAGAAATATCGACTTCATTTTCAGAAGCAGCAGTATCCAGTGCTTCTTGCGTTCCTAATAAATAAACGAACTTGCGGTTGGCTTTAATTGCTTCTTCAACTAGATGAAAACCTTCAATTAAATATAAGCCCGTTTCCTCACGGTATTTTTTCTGCTTTAATTTGGCTAAATCCTTAATTAACTTATTGTTTACCGAACTAATCTGTTCCATTGTTAAAACCTCTTCCTCTTACTTCTATTCTAATGTAAACTATTAAATTTAAAAATGGTAAAATCAAGTATGTAACTTATAGAAAGGATTAATTATGGGCTTTTTTAATCGAAATAACCACTCTCATCGACAAACTTCCGCTAATTCAAATACGGAAACCTGGGAAATTACTGTTTCTGGTATCGTCCAAGGTGTCGGCTTCCGCTGGAGCGTTCAAGTTTTGGCCGACAAAATGCAGCTTACGGGTTCTGTTCACAATAATTCAGACCAAACTGTAACCATTATGTTACAAGCTGACCTTAATCAAGTTAACCAATTTTGCCAAGAATTGCCTCACAATATTTCGCAATTCGCCAAAATAACCAATCTGAGAAAAGAAAAACGGGTAAATGTGGGCAAAATGCATGGTTTTCATGTATTATATTAGATATTGACTAAATTAATAATGTGGTGAATTGAATGAAAAAATATCGTAAATATCTTGGTTTAGCTGCCTTAACTTTGGCAGTCATGTTAATTGTGACGGGGTGTGCCCAGCGCGGCACCGCGCTCAATACGCCGCCGTCAAGCGGCATTTACGGCTGGATTTACAGCTTTATCGGAAGGCCTTTGCAGAATATCATGTTGCGCTGCTACACCCTGATTGGCGGGGCAAATGGTGCTGGTTGGGCCATTATCTTAATGACGTTAGTGGTTCGGATGATTTTATTACCATTAATGTTAAACCAGCAAAAGAAATCGACAACACAACAAGAAAAGATGGCCCGTTTGCAGCCGCAAATGAAGTTAATCCAAGACGCAATGAAAAAGAAGGATTTAACTCAAGACCAGCAGATGACCTTGGCCAACTGGCAGCGGCAATTGTATTCGCAAAATAACCTGTCGCTAACGGGCGGTATGGGTTGTCTGCCATTAATTATCCAGTTCCCAATCATGATTGGGATTTACCAAGCTGTGATGTATTCTAAAACCTTGGCTAATTCAACATTCTTCACGATTTCGCTTAGTGAAAAATCAATGTTGATGGCGATTATTGGTACAGTATTTGCCCTGATCCAAGGTTACATTTCACTGATTGGTATTCCTAAGGAACAGAAAAAGCAAATGCAGTCAATGATGCTGCTGAACCCAATCATGACCCTGTTTATTTCAATGTCTGTTTCTGGTTCAGTCGCATTATATTGGGCTGCAGGTAACTTCTTTACCATTATTCAACAGGTAATCGTGACATTCATCATTATGCCGCGCGTTAAGAAAAATGTTGACGAAGAACTCAAGCGTGAACCGTTCAAAGAAATTGTTACACCAGCTAAAATTGCTGAATTGTTAAGCCAAAATTCTGCTGGACCAGTAGTTAACAAACAGGTCAAAGAAATGCACGAAAATTTGCGCAACCGCAATAAAGGCAAGCAAAATCATAAGTAACAAAATATTGTATATAAAAATGAACGTTAGATTTTATTCTAACGTTCATTTTTTGTTTGAGCTATCCTAGCTTTAATTCTTTATGGCCGTTAAATCACCATTTAAGTCGCTTTAATACTGCTTGAAGTCAATTATTATAGCCTGCCACAATTAAAATTGTCTGTAGCTTAATATAGGCGCATTGTGCCAAGTCACCTAACTTACTAAGATTTTTATACAAAAAAAGACTAATCCAGATTAGACAATCTGCATTAGTCTTTTTAAAATTGAGGCTTTTCAACCTCTATTTAACTTATTACTTTTTGAAATTAGCAACTAAGATGTACTTGCCATAACGACAATGGTAATACTTGCGACCGTTAATCACTTTGGTACCATAGATCTTCATCTTTTGTCCTTTTCTTACTTTTTCATTACCTACACGGTGGCCCTTTTCATTGTAAACATAAGCATTGTGTTTCAAATGCAGTTCTTTACCCTTGAAGTTGCCAGCAGCGATGAACTTACCATGTAAAATATTGTAGAATTTACGGCCTTGGACATAAATTGTATCAAATGCCTTAAGTTCTTTACCCTTCTTTAAGACAGTCTTGCCAACTCGCTTACCCTTTTGGTTATAAATATAAGCATTGTGGCGAAGTTTACTTTCAAAACCAACGAAGTTTTGAGCAGAAACATAATGACCATCACCAATGTAGTAGAAGTACCGACCATTGATAAGTTGTTGCTCGCCATAAGTCTTAACCTGTGACTTTCTAGCCAAAATCAGGTTACCGACACGTTGTCCCGACTTATCATAAATATATGCATTATGATGAAGCTCTTTAATTACAGCGTTATCAGCTGCTGCTGACGTTGAAGTAGATGACGACATTGCTGGAACATAGTTACCACCATTGCCTGCCCACTCACTATTGAGTGAATTACTCTGACTAAGCGAAACACTTAGGCTTTGACTAGCACTGTCTGATACCGACTTACTGCTGCTCTGACTTAGTGAAGCACTGGTACTAATCGATTGACTTGTTACAAGTGAATCACTCTCACTTTGACTAGTTGACATGCTTACACTGGCTGAACTGCTGCTTGCAATCATCGAGTCGCTAGTACTAATTGATGTACTTGCCGCAAGTGAGTCACTCTCACTTTGGCTAGTTGACATGCTTACACTAGCCGAGCTGCTACTTGCACTGATCGAAGCGCTAGTACTAATCGATTGACTTGCTACAAGTGAATCACTTTCACTCCGACTAGTCGATAGACTTTCTTTAGTTAAACTGTCGCTTTGACTAATTGAAATACTAAAGCTTTCACTGGCGCTGCTTACGATTGAGTCACTAGCACTAATTGATCTACTGTAACTTTCGCTAATACTATCTGCTACAGACTTACTGCCACTTTGAGTTACTGAAGTACTCAAACTTGCTTCATAAGAACTATTATTAACAGAATTGCTGTAGCTCTCACTAGCACTATCTGCCTTTGACTTACTCTGGCTCTCACTGGTTGATCTGCTCATGCTTGCAAGATAGTCACTAGTACTAATTGATACACTGAAGCTCTCGCTTGTGCTATCTGCCTTAGATTTACTTTGGCTCTCACTGGTTGAGCGACTCATACTTGCAAGATAATCACTAGTACTAATTGATACACTGAAGCTTTCACTTACACTGTCTGCCTTAGATTTACTTTGACTCTCACTGGTTGATCTACTCATACTTGCAAGATAATCACTGGTGTTAGTAGAACTGCTGAAACTATCACTTTGGCTAGCTACTTGTGAGTTGCTTACACTATTGCTCAAACTTGCTGAAGCATTGCTATTACTTAATGAAATACTAAAGCTTTCGCTCGCACTAACAGCAACTGATTGACTATCTCTTACACTTGCTGAAGCACTCATACTTGCCATATATGAACTATTATTGACAGAGTTACTATAGCTTTCGCTGATACTATCTGCCTTAGATTTACTTTGACTTTCACTAGCCGAGCGACTAGTACTTGCAAGGTAATCACTATTGCTTACTGAGGTACTGAAGCTTTCACTTTGACTAGCTGCCTGTGAGTTACTGATACTATTACTCAAGCTTGCTGAAACATTATTATTACTTAATGAAATACTGTAACTTTCACTGGCACTAATAGCGACTGATTGGCTATCTCTCATACTTGTTGAAGCACTTAAACTTGCCGAGTATGAACTATTATTGACAGAGTTACTATAACTTTCACTCATACTGTCTGCCTTTGACTTACTCTGACTCTCACTTGTTGATTTACTCATACTTGCTTCATAATCACTTTGACTAATTGAAGTACTGAAACTCTCAATCAAGCTAGTTGCTTTTGAATTACTGATACTATTACTCAAACTTGCTGCAGCATCACTATTACTTAATGACATACTATGACTTTCACTAGCACTACTTGCAACTGATTGACTATCTCTTACACTTGCTGAAGCACTTAAGCTTGCCGAGTATGAACTGTTATTCACAGAACCACTATAGCTGTCACTAACGCTATCAGCATTTGACTTACTTTGGCTCTCGCTAGTTGAACGACTGGTACTTG
Source organism: Lactobacillus sp. ESL0703 (assembly GCF_029433435.1). Classification (NCBI taxonomy): domain Bacteria; kingdom Bacillati; phylum Bacillota; class Bacilli; order Lactobacillales; family Lactobacillaceae; genus Lactobacillus; species Lactobacillus sp. ESL0703. Next base: position 2,053 of record NZ_JAQTIB010000001.1, on the reverse strand, counting down.
CAACGTAATCACTATTACTAATTGAAGTACTGAAACTCTCACTTTGACTAGCTGCTTGTGAGTTGCTGATGCTGTTACTCAAACTTGTTGACGCAAATGAACTTTGCATACTCTTTGAAGCACTCTCACTTTCACTTGTTGCAGCCGAGTTACTGTTACTCAAGGATGTACTGTAACTTTGACTATCTTTTTGATTATTTGAAGTACTTTGACTGGCAACACTGTTACTGTCGCTAATTGAAGTACTGAAACTTTCGCTGGCGCTGTCGGCTGTTGACTTACTGTCCTTTTGACTCTTTGAAGTACTTTGGCTGGCAACACTATTACTATCGCTGATTGAAGTACTGAAGCTTTCGCTAGCACTATTAATCTTTGAGTTGCTATCACTCAATTTCTTACTTTGACTTTCACTTACACTATCAGCCATTGACTTACTTTGACTCTCACTTGTTGAACGACTAATACTTGCAACGTAATCACTTGTACTAATTGACATACTATAACTATTACTAATACTTTCTGCTTTAGATTTACTTTGACTTTCGCTTGTTGAACGACTGGTACTTGCAACATAGTCACTGGCACTAACTGAAGTACTGTAGCTTGCACTAGCACTTGCTACTGTAGAATCACTATTGCTTACTGAAATGCTGTAACTCTTGCTTGCGCTAGATGCTGCCGAATTGTTATCACTAATTGAAGTGCTATAGCTTTCGCTTTGGCTATCAGCTGTTGACTTGCTGATGCTTTGGCTCTTTGAAGTACTTTGACTAGCAGTGCTGTTACTGTCGCTGATTGAAGTACTAAAGCTTTCGCTTTGACTATCAGCTGTTGACTTACTGTCCTTTTGACTCTTCGAAGTGCTTTGACTAGCAACACTGTTACTGTCGCTGATTGAAGTACTGAAACTTTCGCTTTGACTATCAGCTGTTGACTTACTATCCTTTTGACTCTTTGAAGTACTTTGACTAGCTGAGCTATTACTGTCGCTAATTGAAGTGCTATAGCTTTCGCTGGCACTTGCAACCTTCGAATTACTTTGACTCAGTGAATAACTAGTACTTTGACTTTCTGAAGCATTCGAGTTACCTGAAGCATTAATGGCTGAAGTAAATGAATCCTGCAGACTCTTCGAGATACTATTGCTTTGACTAATTGCCGTTGAATTACTCTGACTCAGTGAAGTGCTGTAGCTTTGACTTTGACTATCAGCTGTTGACTTGCTGATGCTTTGGCTCTTTGAAGTACTTTGACTAGCAGTGCTGTTACTGTCGCTGATTGAAGTACTAAAGCTTTCGCTTTGACTATCAGCTGTTGACTTACTGTCCTTTTGACTCTTCGAAGTGCTTTGACTAGCAACACTGTTACTGTCGCTGATTGAAGTACTGAAACTTTCGCTTTGACTATCAGCTGTTGACTTACTATCCTTTTGACTCTTTGAAGTACTTTGACTAGCTGAGCTATTACTGTCGCTAATTGAAGTGCTATAGCTTTCGCTGGCACTTGCAACCTTCGAATTACTTTGACTCAGTGAATAACTAGTACTTTGACTTTCTGAAGCATTCGAGTTACCTGAAGCATTAATGGCTGAAGTAAATGAATCCTGCAGACTCTTCGAGATACTATTGCTTTGACTAATTGCCGTTGAATTACTCTGACTCAGTGAAGTGCTGTAGCTTTGACTTTGACTATCAGCCAATGACTTGCTGTCTCTTTGACTCTTGGAAGTACTTTGACTAGCTGAATAGTTACTATCACTAATTGAAGTACTGAAACTTTCGCTTTGACTATCAGCTGTTGACTTACTATCCTTTTGGCTCTTGGAAGTGCTTTGACTAGCTAAGCTGTTACTGTCACTGATTGAAGTACTGAAGCTTTCGCTGGCACTGTTAATCTTTGAGTTACTTTGACTTAGTGAATGACTAGCACTTTGGCTTTCTGAAACATTCGAGTTACCTGAAGCGTTAATGGCTGAAGTAAATGAATCCTGCAGACTCTTAGAAATACTATTGCTTTGACTAATTGCTGCAGAGTTACTTTGACTTAATGACGT